>NZ_LBMG01000029.1 GCF_001005315.1 Kordia jejudonensis | reverse complement strand
GTCATTCCGCACTTGTTGCGGAATCTATTTTTTCATTCCTGCTTTTGCAGAAATGAAAAAGTAGGTATAAAAAAAGCGATTGAAAACTCAATCGCCTTTTTGTAAGCCTAAAATATTCTTTTGTTATTCTGCTGGACTTGCCGTTGCAGGTTGCACCGTAATTGCTTGTACATCTCTGTCGAATAAGTACAATCCGCCTTTATCGTCTCCGATTAAGTTGATTTTGTCCAAAATTGTACGTGCCAACGCTTCTTCTTCAATTTGTTCCGCTACATACCATTGTAAGAAGTTATGCGTTGCATAATCTTGTTCTTGCAAACTGATGTGTACCAAATCGTTGATACTTTTAGATACTTTCACTTCATGTTCAAATAGTTTTTGAAACATTTCTTTTAGCGATCCGTATTCTAATGGTGGTTTTGCCAATTCAGAAATGACAGCGTGTCCACCACGTTCGTTGATATATTTTACAAATTTTAGCATGTGTTCACGTTCTTCATCAGAATGCATAAACATAAATGAAGAAACTCCTTCAAATCCTTGAACTTCCGCAAAACTTGCCATAGCTAAATATACTTGTGAAGATTCTGCTTCTATTTTGATCTGCGCATTTAGCGCTTTTTCCATATTTTTTGATAACATAACGTTTTCTTTTTTTTCGGTTATGTAAAAATACGCATAAACAGCGAGCTTTACTTGTGTATGGTATAATTTTAATTTATTCTAACTAAAGGAATATTAACTAATCGTTTCTCCATTATTCACTCCAGCTTCATCAGGATTTACAAAGACCAATTTGCCTTCTGGAGTTTCGGTCATTAAAATCATTCCTTGACTTTCTACTTTGGCAATTGTTCTTGGTGCTAAGTTGGCTAAAACCGTTACTTTTTTTCCAATGATTTCTTCTGGTGTAAAGCTTTCTGCGATTCCTGAAACAATCGTACGTTTGTCTAAACCTGTGTCAACCAATAGTTTTAAAAGCTTTTTCGTTTTACGAACTTTTTCTGCTTCTATAATCGTTCCGACACGTAAATCTAATTTGGTAAAGTCGTCAAAAGTTGCTGTTTCTTTTTGAGGAACTACTTCTTTGTTTGCGGCATCGTTTGCTTTCTTTGTCGCTTCAAGCTTATCTAATTGTGCTTGAATTTCTTTATCGTCAATTTTAGCAAATAATAATTCGGCTGGATTAATTTTATGCCCTGTTGGAATGAGAATTTCTTTTGTAGCAATGTCGTTCCAAGATAATTCTGCGTCAAGCGCTAAAATATTTTTTAATTTATGGGATGTAAATGGTAAAAACGGTTCTGAAAGTACTGCAATCGCCGACGCAATTTGAAGCGCTACATACATGATACCTTTTACCGTTTCAGGATCTTCTTTGATTTTTTTCCAAGGTTCATTGGCTTGTAAAAATTGATTTCCAAGTCGTGCTAAGTTCATTAATTCTTGACTTGCTTCGCGGAAACGGTAACGTTCTATAGAACTTGAAATAACAGCTGGAAAATGTTTTACTTGCGTTAATTCTTCATATTCGCCTGTGTATTCAGGAACAATTCCGTCATAGTATTTATGTGTCAATACCACCACACGATTGATGAAGTTTCCTAAAATCGCCACCAATTCACTATTGTTTCGTGTTTGGAAATCTTTCCAGGTAAAATCGTTGTCTTTACTTTCGGGCGCATTTGCGGTTAATGCGTATCGTAACACGTCTTCTTTTCCTGGGAAATCTTCTAAATATTCGTGCAACCAAACTGCCCAATTTTTAGAGGTTGAGAGTTTGTTTCCTTCAAGGTTCAAAAATTCATTCGCTGGTACATTGTCTGGCAAAATATAATCGCCGTGTGCTTTTAACATCGATGGGAAAATGATACAGTGAAATACAATATTATCTTTTCCGATGAAGTGAACCAACTTTGTGTTTTCGTCTTTCCAATATGGTTCCCAATCTTTTCCTTCGCGTGCTGCCCATTCTTTCGTTGCAGAAATGTACCCAATTGGCGCATCAAACCACACATATAATACTTTTCCTTCTGCACCTTCAACGGGAACAGGAATTCCCCAATCTAAATCGCGTGTGACGGCGCGTGGTTTTAAACCATCATCAACCCACGATTTGACTTGTCCGTAAACATTGGGTTTCCAGTCTTTTTTATGTCCTTTAATAATCCATTCCGTTAAGAAATCACTGTATTTATCTAATGGTAAAAACCAGTGTTTTGTTTGTTTTAACGTAGGAACATTTCCTGTAATGGCCGATTTCGGATTGATCAATTCAGTTCCGCTTAACGAACTTCCACAGTTTTCACATTGATCGCCATACGCTTCTTCATGATTACATTTTGGACAGGTTCCAACGACAAAACGATCGGCTAAAAACTGATCGGCTTCTGCATCATATAATTGTTCGGTAACTTCTTCAATAAATTCTCCATCTTCATAAAGTTTTTTGAAAAATTCAGAAGCTGTTTCATGATGAATTTCCGCAGATGTACGGGAATAATTATCGAACGAAATTCCGAAATCTTCAAACGATTTTTTAATAATTCCGTGATATTTATCAATGATATCTTGTGGAGAAACCCCTTCTTTTTTTGCGCGCATCGGAATAGCAACTCCGTGCTCATCACTTCCACACATAAAAGCTACATCATTGCCTGTAAGGCGTAAATAACGTGCATAAATATCAGCAGGAACATACACACCAGCCAAATGTCCAATATGAATTGGTCCGTTGGTATATGGCAAAGCGGCAGTTATGGTATATCGTTTCGGATTTTGAGTCATTTTGTTTCGTTTCAATTCAATAAGATTAGTTTTCGCAATATACTTTTACGGAAAACCACATGTAAGTGTGCAAAAATAGGAATTATGATATAATTTAATATCTAAAAAGGATTAAGAATTAAAGAATTAATTAAAAAGTAATGGGATTTTAATTTTAGAGATTAAAAAGTAGTAGAATATTTAAGTTTAGGAATTAAAAATTAATGGGATTTTAATTTTAGAGATTAAAAAGTAACAGAATATTAAGTTTGAGTATAATATAAGTAATATTATGTCTAATAATTCAATGAAAATTCACAAAAACGATATTTTTTGCCGATCGTCTAAAAATGACTTTTGTTTGAATGGAAAAATAGATTCTATATTTTTTCTTATACTTTTAGTACATGAACCAACCGAAACCACTACATAAAGGAGCAACTGTCGGTATTTTATCGACGGCAAGAAAGATTTCCATCACGGAAGTCCAAGCTGCTATTGCGCTATTGCACAGTTGGGATTTAAAAGTTGTCTTAGGAACAACAATTGATCTTGAAGAACACCAATTTGCAGGCGATGATATGACGCGAACCTTGAATTTTCAACAGTTTTTAGATGATGATCATATTGATGCCATTTGGTGCGCACGCGGCGGTTATGGAACGATTCGCATGATTGACCAACTTGATTTTTCACGATTTATAAAAAAACCGAAATGGATTATTGGCTATTCTGATATTACTGTTTTACATGCCAAAGGACAACAATTAGGATTTGAAACGCTCCATGCAACAATGCCAATTAATGTGGCGAAAAATACACCAGAAGCGCTCGAAAGTCTGCGAAGAGTTGTATTCGGCGAAAGCCTAAACTATACCATTCCAAGCGTTTCTCATAATAAAAAAGGTATTGCAAAAGGCGAATTGATTGGAGGAAATTTGAGCATGTTGTATAGTATGACAGGTTCTGATTTAAGTATAGATACCAAAGGAAAAATTCTGTTTTTGGAAGATTTAGATGAGTATTTGTATCATATTGATCGGATGATGATGAACTTGAAACGAAATGGATATTTTGACGATTTAGCAGGGTTGATTATTGGTGGAATGACCGATATGCATGATAATACAGTTCCGTTTGGGAAAAATGCACATGAAATTATCTTAGATGTTACTTCTGAATATGATTTTCCAATCTGTTTCAACTTTCCTGCGGGACATGTGGATGACAATCGCGCGTTGATTTTTGGAAAAGAAGCTACTTTACATGTTGATGAAAACGTTGAATTGAATTTTTAACTTTCTTTTTGACTTAAGATAAAAAGATAATCTCCGTCACGGTTTTCATAGTTTTTCATAATACTATTGATTTCACCTGAGTTGATATCTGCTTCAAGTTGCTTTAGTCCTTTTTCTACTTCTTCTTTGTTTGCTAACAACGAAAATGAGGAAATTCCATTTCGAATGTTGGCGTCTAAATATAATGTCGGATTGTTTTTTCCAACGTATAAAAACTGATCTTCTAAATCGGGCTGAATGTTATATTTTTCTGTAAAAATATTTTTAAATCCTGCCGATTGCATTGCAGCTGTAATTTTTTCTAACGAAGGCATTTGTTCTATTGAATCGGCTAGCATTTTTGGAAAGTAATGATGGAGCCAATAACCTTGCATTTGTGCTGGTGTAGATGTGAAAAACACCAAGTTTGCATAGGGTTTTAGTACGCGAAATAGTTCTGAAAATCCTTTTTCTAAATTGTCCCAATGATGAAGTGTGAGTGTTCCAACAACACCAGCTATACTTTCGTTTTCTAACGGAATATCTTCTGCTTTTGCTTGTGTCCAAGTAATGTGCGGATGTAATTTTTTGGCAATTGTTAGCATTTTCTCAGAAGGATCAATTCCGATAAATTGCGTGTCTTTTTGATGCAGTTTGGAGGTATAATTTCCTGTGCCACAACCAATATCTAAATAAATACCTTCTTTTATGGCATTTAAGTGATATTCAAGTCGCTCCAAGATATATGGATCTGCTTTTCGGGTATTGTTGTATCCGTTTCCAATATGATCGTACGTTGCTTTCATATCGTATGATTTTTAGGTTGTTTTAAAGATAGTGGCTATGCTTACAACAAACAATCATTTGTAATCATAAAAACTAATAGTGTTATGTGAATTTTTTCATACAAAGAGTTGATTTACAACAATAAGATACGTATTTTATTTGAAATTTTAGCAATTGCATATGGCAACACATAATGACTTAGGAACCAAAGGAGAAGAATTAGCCGTTAATTATTTGGCAACAAAAGGATATGAAATTTTAGAGCGAAATTATCGTTTTCAAAAGGCTGAAGTTGATATTATTACACGGAAGGAAAATGTGTTGGCCGTTATTGAAGTAAAGACGCGAACTTCGGCCGATTTTGGAAATCCTGAAGATTTTGTAAAGCCAAAGCAGATTAAGTTATTGGTCAAAGCAGTTGATGAATATGTGACTTCGAACGATTTAGATGTTGAGGTTCGATTTGATATTATCGCAATATTACATGATAAAGATGAAATGACAATAAAACACTTAGAAGACGCATTTTATCATTTTTAAAAATCATTGTTATAATTATAACAATTTGTTTTGAAACTTCTTTTTATGTTTGTATTTTTGCACTCTATTAAAATTGTAGACTAAATGAAGACTATTTCCTCAATTGTAGAAGAGTACATCAAGACAAAGCCATTTTTATCAAGTGCCTTATCGCAAGGAATCATCAATTTGACCTCGTTGTCACGATTGATTAAACCTGAAATTGAACATCAGTTAGGAAAAGAAGTAAAAAACGGAGCTATTGTAATGGCTTTGAAACGTTTGTCTTCAGAATTGGAATTTAGAGTGACACATCGTGTGTTAAAGTTTGTTCGAAATATTGGCGAAATTACGGTGCGTTCTGCCTTAAACGATTATACATTTAAAGTTTCAGAAACCTTGTTGAAAAATCAGGCAGCATTTATGTCCGAAATTGAAGGACTCAATACGGTATTTTATACTTCCTCACGTGGTGTAAATGAATCTAATATTGTAGTAAGTAACGAAGTTGCAGCATTAGTAGGAGAGTTTTTTAAGCATGAAATTTTACTTGAAAAACAGGAAAATTTATCTTCAATTACTGTCAAATTGCCAAAAGATAATGTAAATGTTCCTGGAATTTATTATTTCATTTTTCAGCGTTTATCTTGGGAAGGTATCAATATTTATGAAGTTATTTCAACGACCAATGAGTTTACAATTTTAGTAAATGACGAACAAGTTGATAAAGCTTTTACCGTAATTAAAAACTTGAAATCACTGTAGTATTCTCTATTGAAAATTCCGCGCGTATTTATTCTTTGTTCTAAAAACAGGTATTTCTACGCTTTTTCTACCACATATAAATTCAGTTCTTTGTTTTGTAAATAAATATTGATTAAATTTATAACATAGTTGGAAGTTGTTTAGAGCCAACTTAATTTTATTCTTTATTTATTTTCAATTTACGTTACCCCTAACGACTACCTTTTTTACAGATTCTTTTGTAGAATCGATCATAGACAATAATTACATTTTAATTTTTGACATACTTCATTGTATGACACAAACTATGAGCATTATTTTTAGTTGTTGTGATATTTTAAGCTAAAAAACAAACAATATATACACTGCAAAATCTCGTGTTTTGCATGGTTTACGGATTTGCGTGGAAGATTTATGATTTCTGTTTAGTAGATAAGATAAATCAAAAGGGTATTTTTCTTTTTGAGAAATTGGTTTATCAGATTCTGAAATTTAAAAACTCCAAAGCGTAATTTAGTTTTACGAGAAATCCCGCTCAGCAATGAGCGGGATTTTATTTGAGTGAATCTCAGCATTGCAAAATCGAAGACGTATGCAATGATGTCAGTTGAACTCATCCTGATGGAGATCAGGATCTCAACATTTTTATGTTCTTTTTTGAATATTTATTGTGATGAAACTCAGTATTGCAAAGTCGAAGACGCGTGCAATGATGTCAGTTGAACTCATCCTGATGGAAATCAGGATCTCAACATTTTTATGTTCTTTTTTGAATATTTATTGTGATGAAACTCAGCATTGCAAAGTCGAAGACGCGTGCAATGATGTTAGTTGAACTCATCCTGAAGCATAGAAAGTATTTTTTCTTGATTCTTCAATCTTCTTTTAATAAAAAAAGCAGACTTCAATGAAGAAGTCTACTTTCCAACTAACAGTTAATCTAAAAATATTCAACTGTACACTTATCCTCTACAATGGGTAATGATAGAACCGCAACCTAAATTGAAATCTGATCCACAATTACAATCTGTATGTGGTAATGAAGGCGGACATCCGTCAGTTAACTCAACTGGATCCGAAATTGTTCCATTTCCTGGCGCTCTTCCACCAGTAACATTGTTTAAATTAGAGATGTTGTTTTTGTTCAACTGTAAACTGTTTACTTTTCTTTTTTTCATGATTTTGATTTTAATTAATTATTCGCAATAGCAATGAGAAGCGTCGCATCTGGTAATCCAACTTGCACCACAATTGTAGGTTCCATCGGTACCACATTTGCCCGTTCTTCCTCCTTTTACATCTATATCATTAGTGATGATAGAAATGGATTTTTTGTTTAATGTTAAACTTTTGAAATTTTGTTTTTTCATAATGTTTTAGTTTTTATGTGTTAACAAGGACTAGCCAAGTTGGAAGTTCCAACTGGATCTACGCAGCCACATGTATCTTGTAATCTGGTGTCGCAACCAACAGTACAGTTGTTAAAAGTGGCACTTCCGCCGCCGCCAGTACCTGTATTACAATCTGTATTGTTTACAGAACATGTTTCTGTTAATACAACTGGACAGATTCTTACAGATTCAAATCTATTGTCTCCGCCAAAAATTGTTGAAGAATTGAAATTTGATATGGACTTCTTGTTGAGTCGTAAACTTTTGATCTTTTGTTTTTTCATAATTTTTGTTTTTTTAATTACTATTTTTAACAAGAGCAAGAACCCCAATTACATACAGAAGCATCTGTGTTTGCTTGGCAATTAACAGTGTCATGAACTGTGCAACCAAGACAATTAGATTCAATAGCGCATGAATTTGATACTTCGTCTGGTTCTTTACAGTCTTGTGCAAAATGTGATCTTGGCGGCAATCCTCCTATAATTGGATTTGAAGTAAAATCAGCAATCTTGTTTTTATTTAGCTGTAAACTTTTTAAATTTCTTTTTTTCATCTTTAATAATGTTTAATTAATAAAAAGCTACTCATGTGATCACTTCAACAAAACAACACTTAATTTTGAAGCTAGTCAATTGAATATCAAGACAATTCCGTGAATTCATCCTCTAATTCACGGAATTGTCAGAAAACTTGCATCATATATAAAAATAAACGTATCTCTTTTCTGTTATATTTGTCATAAATACAACAGGTTATATGAAGAAGGTTCTACTATTTTTTTATCTACTTTTTAATGTAATACTCTGTCAGGCACAAGAAAAAGATGTGTTATATGACGAATATGTAACCTTGAAAAACATATTGGTTGCTAGTGACAGTATTGATGTTGAAACTTCTGAACTACGCATCCGAGACTATTTAAAAAAAGTATTTAAAAGTGGAAGAAAAGAGCTTATTGGTAGAGCATATTATCTCTTAAGTTTTAAGCATACAGCTATAGATAAGAACTTAAAATACATTGATAGTTCAATTTTTTATACCAAAGACTTAAAAGGAGATGAATTATTTCCCATGAAGGCTTATTTCCATAAAGGTGTATATTTAAGACAAAACCACGATTACACAGGCGCGTTAGATGAATACATTTTTGCAGAATCTTTAGCAAAAGCAAACGGAAGTATAGCGTATCAATATCATATTAAGTTCAATATCGCTTCGATGAAGAGAAGATTGGGCTTTTACGACGAATCAATAGCGTTGTTTAAAGAATGCTTGGTATATGAAAAAGCGAAGCAACAAAATACGTTGCGCTATCAACATATATTATTTCAATTGTCGTCTATTTATTATGAATCAAATCAGACAGAAAAATGTACTGAAACCAACTTGAAAGGTATTGAATTGACTTTAAAAAGTAAAAATCCAAAGAACATTTACAACAAATTTGTCGTAAACGAAGGTATCAATTTATATAAAAGAGGATTATACAAAGCTTCTATCGATAGTATTGAAAAAGGAGCTCCAGGCTTGCGAAGTGATTTGCATGAACTCATTGCACATTTTTATCTCGCCAAAAGTTACGACGGTATAGGAGAAAAAGAAAAAGCCTTATTCTATTTTAAAAAGATGGATAGTTTTTTTGTTAGAGAAAATGACTTATTTCCACCATTACGTTCATCGTATGAGTATTTAATTCAAAATGCAAAGAGAGAAAAAAATAAAGAGCAACAATTATACTATACAACTCAATTATTAAAAGTTGATAGTTTAATTCATGCAGATTACAAATATCTATCGAACAAAATTGTAAAGCAGTATGATTTTCCAGAGTTAATTGAAAGCAGAGATATTTTAATAAACGATTTAAAAAATGATAAAAAACAGATTCTTGTTATAGGTATAGTGTGTTTAGTAGTATTAATTATGTTCGTAATTCTTTATTACAGACGATTGAAAATTAAATATCAAAAACGTTATGATGCCATTATAAAAAGCTCAAATGTGATTGTAGAAGATAAAACAATTGTTGTAAAAAATGCAGAATTGCGTCCTGTGATCAAAGACATTGATGAAGATATTGTGGATGAAATTTTACTCCAATTAAATCTTTTTGAAAAAGAAAAACACTATCTCATCAATCAAATATCACTAAAAGATGTTGCAAAAATTGTCAAAACAAACTCAAAATATTTATCAAAAATTATCAACTCTTACAAAGAGAAAAACTTCGCTACGTATATCAACGATTTACGAATAGATTATCTCATAGATCGTATTCAGCATGATCCGATGTATCAAAAATATACCATTAAAGCCATTGCAGAAGAAGGTGGATTTTCAAATTCAGAAGGATTTTTTAGAGCATTTCAGAAAAAGACAGGATTAAAACCTTCTTATTTTATAAAAAAGGTAAAAGAAAGTCAACAAAAAATACCATAATTCCGCGAATTATTGGATTCCAGCCTCTTTTTTGTCATGTTTTAGCATATGAATCCTTTAGTTTTGAGACTGTTAATCTAAAAAAATAATACAGTATGAAACGACAAAAAAGAGCGCTTACGTTCAAAAAAATCAAAATTGCAAACATGAATTTTATCAAAGGTGGAGGAAATGAAGACATATCCATCATCCTTGTTTGTATCACACAAAACAGAGAACTAGCTTGTGCTTATCCAGTACCAGTTCCAGCATCTGACCCAGATAATCCATGCAGTGATGGGTGTAATATTTCCAACTTACAGCCATGTACGGCAGCAAGTATAGGATCATTCTTTTGTGAAACCACGTCTATTTAATTTAAAAAAATCATTATGAAACGAAAAAAGAAAACACTCAAACTCAATACAATTAGAATTGCAAATATGAACTTCATCAAAGGTGGAACGGTTACCAATAATGACTCTGTACTTCATGCGTGTCAAAGTGGAACAAATTGTCCGCCTCCGCCACCAGATAATGTCTCATCTCCTGCAAACCCATGCAGCGATGGTTGTATCTTGAGTGACGGATGTACTACGGGTCAACCAGATTTAAGAGATCTCACAATTTCATGTACTTGTTAATTTAAAAATTATACTTATGAAACGAAAAAAGAAAACACTTAAATTTAATAAAATCAGAATTGCAAATATGAACTTCATCAAAGGTGGAACGGATACCAATAATGATTCTGTACTTCATGCGTGTCAAAGTGGAACTAATTGTCCGCCACCAACCGATGTAGCGTCAACTCCTGAAAATCCTTGTAGTGATGGTTGTGCTACTCGGGGATTTGATAATCATTCTTTAAATCAGTTAGCATGCTTTAATATTTCAGATTGTAATTCCATCAATAATATTTAGAAAATTATATCAGTTTATATTGAGTTAACTTAAAAAAAGTAGTGACCTTCATGTATTGATTGGTCACTATTTTTTTTATAATTAACCTAAGTTCGATATAAGTGATTCAATTCATATTTGTAATTGAGTTTAGAAACTCCTTGCTCAAAACCGCATGAATTTCCCTAAATTTTTTATATCGAACTGACGCTAATTAATACTCGGTTAAAAAAAGTTAGTAAAAGCTCGTTTTGACATGATTAAAAACGATTTACAACAATACAACAAGTAAATTGATAATCAATCAACCAAAGAAAAATACAAGTCCTTGAATTGAAGTGATAATTCAGGGAATCATTGTAAAGTTCGTACGCAAACTTACAGGCACATCAAGCTTTTCAATTATATTTGTTAAAATCACTACAGTTTCTATGAAGAAGTTTCTATTATTTCTAGGTTTTTTAGTTGTGGGTATGATTGCGTTTGCACAAGAACAGCATCCTATGTTTGAAGAATTTATGTCTACTCGAAAACAGGTGCGTAATAAAAAAATGAAGTCCGAAGAAAAGGAAATACTAGCTCAAGACTATTTAGAAAAAGCAAAAAAGACAAAAGATGAGAGATTTATAGGAAGAGGTTTTTATTTGTTGGCTGTTAAAAATGATGATGTAAAAATAAAACACCAATACTTAGATAGTGCCATTTCATATACAGAAAATTTAAAAGGAGATAAAGGATTTCCAGTGCAGGCTTATATGTATCGCGCACATCTTTTTTTTAAACACAAGAAATATCAAAAAGCGTTGGACAATTACTTTTTGGCTGCAGAAGCAGAGAAATTAAGTCCAAATGTCATCTACAAATTTTCTATAAAATATAATATTGCTTTGCTTAAGCGATTTTTAGGAGAATACGATGAGGCAGAAGTACTTTTTTTAGAATGTAAAGCATATAGAGAAGAAGAAATAATCTCATCGGAATCTATAAAACAAGAAGTATCAAAAAAATACATTGATCGATATTTAAACATTCTATTTCAGTTATCATCTATATATTATGAAACAGAGCAATCTTCTAAGTGTACGGCGTTGAACAAAAAAGGAATTCAACTTGCGAAACAATATGATGATACATATATGTACTACGCTTTTGTAGTAAACGAAGGTGTAAATCTTACCCTTAAAGGCAAGCACAAAGCAGCTATTGATAGTTTGCACAAAGGATATCCACACATAAATAATACAAATAAACCTGTTGTAGACTTTTATCTCGGAAAAAGCTACTTCTCACTAAATAAAAAAGAAAAAGCATTACATCATTTTAAAAAAATTGATTCAGTTTTCAACGCGACCAACAGCCTGTTTCCTCCTTTGCGGGAGTCATATATATACTTAATTGAAAATACCAAGAAAAAAAGAGACAAAGAGAAACAACTGTATTATACCAATCAATTGATAAAAGTAGACAGTATCATTCATACAGAGTATAAATACATGTATAAAAATATCTCTAAAAAATATGATATTCCTTCATTAATCTTCAACAAGGAACGTTTGATTAAAGAGCTTCAAGAAGATAATAAAATCATTACACGTGAGAAGAAGTGGATTTTAATTGTCTTTGTATTATTCGGGTTTGCAGCCATAGGACTACTGCTATATTATCGTGGCTTGAAAAAGAAATATGAAAGAAGGTATAATGAAATTTTACATAAGTCTAATTCTATAGTGGAAGAAGAGAAAATTATTTTAAAAGATTCAAAAACGCGAGTAGTCTCTTTAGATATTGATGAAAATTTAATTGACGAAATCTTAGAAAAGTTAGAAATATTTAAACAAAAAGAAGCATATCTTACCAATCAAATTTCATTAAAAGATGTTGCGAAAAAGTTAGATACAAACTCCAAGTATTTATCAAAAATTATTAACTCATACAAAGGGAAAAATTTTGCAACCTACATAAACGATCTACGAATAGATTATTTTATAAATAAGATTCAAAAAGATTCAACCTATCGAAAATATACCATTCGAGCTATTGCAGAAGAGATAGGTTTTTCGAATCCTGAAGGATTTTCTAGAGCATTTCAAAAAAAGACAGGTTTAAAACCTTCTTATTTTATTCGAAAAATTATAGAAGATCAAAAAAGTAAGTGACGATTCACGGAATTACGATTTCTCATACCCTGTTTTGCGTATTATTTTCATTTAGGATGTGTAGTTTTGAGTAATCTAAAAAAAATTAAACTGTATTATAATGAAAACAAGAAAATTTAAATTGAACTTAAGAAAAGTGAGTATTGCGAATTTGAAATTAAACTCAATAGTAGGTGGAACAAATCCAATTGTTGTTAATGGAACAGTAAGTCTAATAGATACTTGTCAAAACACTGGTCCAACTTGCGATGGAACTCCTTGTAATAATGATCCAGGAGGCTCAAGAGAAGCGGTATGTACGATAGGAGGAGATGCGACGAACGAAGGCAACAATTTATGTGATACTGATACTGACAAATCTGTGACTACTTGTTAAGTAGTATTCGACAACGATACTTAAGATAAGTTTTATTACGGTAAAAAAACAGAGAAATTCATATTTCTCTGTTTTTTCGTTTCTTCTAAAAATATACTTATTCTTCTTCTTGAAAAAATTCTTGCAATTCCTTTACGCCATACGGTTTTCCGATAATGCGTTTGTTTTTGTCTAAAATAAAAAATGTTGGTGTAGAGGTTACATCATAGGTGTTTCCAATTTCATTGTCCCACTTTTCCAACCCTAAAATATGTATAAAATCTGGATAAAATGAAGTTTCATTTGCCCAACTTGCGCGTTCGTCTTCCAAACCAATTGCAATGACCTTAAATTTACCTTTCTCCTGACTTTCTACATACGATTTTAACTTTGGAAACTCTTTCAAACAATGCGAACAGGTACTACTCCAAAACACAATAATATAGTTTTCTGCACCTTCTTGTTCGCTTAGTTTGTGTGTTTTGTTATCTTTTACCCAAGTAATTTCTGGCGCTACCACGCCAATTGCCAAACGTTTGTGTGTTTCAAGTTTTTTAACCAATTCTTCATCGTTCAATTGTGTTACTAACGGAATTAAATACGTGTCCGCGATATGAATGGCGATACTTTCATTTTCCAACACGACCATTTGTTCCCACAATACATTAAACAAGGTTTTTTGATATTCTGGTGCAACGGCAGCAATTTTTTTTGAAATCACTTCAATATTCTTTTGATAAGCTGCTATCAATTCTGCTCCTGAATACTCTTTTAAAGGCAAAGCGGTAAAGACGTAATTGGAAATTTTATCAGCAATAAAATCGGAGTTTTGCAATTGCGGATTTGAAAAATCGACATGATCAAAATAGTGTTTTCTAATATTTTCAACCATTTCCGCAGGTGCTTCATACTTCATTGGAATATACGATCTGCTGGCTTTTATAAAGTTGTAAGCAATAGTGCCTTTGGCTTCTTTTTCAAAAATATCTTGTGTGTCTTGCAAGGTTTGAAAAATCTTTAAAAACGCTTCACGATTTGTTTCGCCACTTTGGTAAAACTCGTTAATTTGTCGTTTTACCAAATTCACACTTGAAAAATAGGAAGTGTTCAGTTTATTTTCTGTGGAAACCGTAAATTCAGAACCATTTTCATCAAATGTAAACTCAATATCTTCCGTTCCGCTATAAATAAAATCGAAATTTTCAGATTCTTGTGGCATTCCATACACCAAACGATACATGCCTTTTGGAGCATCTTTTGTAAATGTGTAATTTAATTTTCCATCGACAACTTTTCCATTATCAATATATTCTTGATGCGTAGTTTTAAGTTTATATAAAATAAACCATTCGTAGTCTTCCGCAGGCGAAAATGTGCCTGAAATAGTTTTCTGTGCTTGTGCGCACAACGGAATCATACAAAGAATAAAAAGTAATTTTTTAATCATGATATTTTTTTTAGAATCTATTGAAGAAATTATTTAAATTTTAATCGTTAAAAATTAAATGATTTCAATAATTAAGCCAAAACGGTTACATTGCTTTTTCTAATACATTCAACGCTTTTTTTACAGACGTAATACGATCAAATGTAAGCAACAAACGCAAGCCATTTCGGGTTTGCTTTTCCTTCATAGTACAAATGGAAGGATTTTGCTGTACAAACTGTAAGACTCTTGTAAACGTAGGACTTTGATAAAAACTAGATTGTTGATCAGAAATAAAATACCCGACCAATTTTCCTTTTTTCAAAATAATTTTCTCCAAACCTAACTTCGTCGCCATCCATTTCATACGTACCGAATCTAACAAGGCAATGGCTGGTTTTGGTAAGGGTCCAAATCGGTCAACCAATTCACTTTCAAAAGTTTGCAATTCTTCTTCGGTTTTCAATGTACTAAGCTTATTGTACAATGCCAAACGTTCGGTAACTGTATTTATATATGCATCTGGAAACAGCAATTCAAAATCGGTATCAATCTGTGTTTCTTTCAAAAACACCTTTTCTTCCGTGCTTTCTTGCGTTTCGTACAAATCTTTAAACTCGTTTTCTTTGAGTTCTTCAATAGTTTCGTTTAATATTTTCTGATAGGTTTCAAAGCCAATTTCATTGATAAATCCACTTTGTTCGCCACCTAATAAATCGCCTGCACCACGAATTTCCAAATCTTTCATCGCAATATTGAAACCACTTCCTAAAGTTGAAAACTGCACCAAGGCGTTAATTCGTTTGCGTGCATCTTGCGTCATTACTGAATCTGGCGGTGTGATGAAATAGCAAAACGCTTTTTTGTTACTTCGTCCTACACGACCACGCATTTGATGTAAATCGCTCAAGCCGAAATTGTTAGCATTGTTAATGAAAATAGTATTCGCATTCGGAACGTCCAAACCGCTTTCAATAATTGTGGTAGAAACCAACACGTCAAATTCTCCGTTCATAAAAGCAAGCATCAATTTTTCAAGCTTTTTTCCTTCCATTTGTCCATGTCCAATTCCAATCTTCGCATCAGGCACCAAACGCTGAATCATGCCGGCAACTTCTTTAATATTTTCAATTCTATTGTGAATAAAAAATACTTGTCCACCACGTTGAATTTCATAACTCACGGCATCACGAATGGTTTCTTCCTGAAAACGAATGACATTTGTTTCAATAGGATAACGATTTGGTGGTGGCGTTGTAATAACGGATAAATCGCGGGCAGCCATCAAGCTAAATTGTAACGTTCTCGGAATTGGTGTAGCTGTCAATGTTAAGGTATCTACATTCTCTTTGATCGTTTTGAGTTTATCCTTAACCGCAACGCCAAATTTTTGTTCTTCATCCACAATTAACAAACCTAAATCTTTAAATTTTACAGCTTTGTTGACCAATTGATGCGTTCCAATGACAATATCAACCGTTCCGTTTTCCAGACCTTTTAAGACTTCATTTCGTTGCTTAGTTGATCGGAAACGATTCAGGTAATCAACGGTAATTGGCATATCAGCTAACCGTTCGCTAAACGTTTTGAAATGTTGAAATGCTAAAATGGTTGTCGGTACCAAAATGGCAACTTGCTTACCATTGTCAACTGCTTTAAATGCAGCTCTGATGGCAACTTCTGTTTTTCCAAAACCAACATCTCCACAAACCAATCTGTCCATTGGGCGTTCACTTTCCATGTCTGCTTTTACATCTTGTGTCGCTTTCGATTGATCGGGCGTATCTTCATAAATAAACGAAGCTTCCAGTTCGTGTTGCAAATGTGTATCAGGTCCGTATTGTATTCCTTTTTGCATGCGTCGCTTTGCGTACAATTCAATTAAATTATAAGCAATATGTTTTACGCGTGCTTTGGTTTTTTGCTTTAATTTTTTCCAAGCGCCGGAACCTAATTTATATATTTTAGGAGGTTTTCCGTCCTTTCCGTTAAACTTTGTAATTTTGTGTAAAGAGTGAATGCTGAGGTACAAAATATCACGTTCGCCGTAAATCAATTTGATGGCTTCTTGCTTTTTTCCTTCGACATCAATTTTCTTTAAACCGCCAAATTTTCCAATTCCGTGATCAATATGTGTCACATAATCGCCAATTTCTAAATTGGTCAATTCTTTCAGCGTAATGGCTTGTTTTTTGGCATAACCATTTTTCAAATGAAACTTGTGATAGCGTTCAAAAATTTGATGATCCGTATAACAAACTATTTTTTCATTATGATTGATAAATCCTTGATAGAGTGGAAGTACAATGGTTTCATAATGTGCTTTTTGCGCTACATCATCAAAAATATCATGAAAACGTTTCGCTTGTTGTTCGCTGACGCAGGTAATGTAATTGGTATATCCTTTTTCGTGATTTTCGTCTAAATTTTCAATCAATAAGTCAAATTGACGATTGAACGAAGGTTGCGGACTTGTGTCGAATTTTACAAACGTATCCGCTTTTAGTAACGGATTTGCGGTCAATTCAACAATGGTAAATTCTACAAACTGTTCTTGTAACAACGCTTTTGTGCAGAATAATTCTTCAGGTGTGTTGTGTTTTATATCTTCGGATAATTCAGCGAAAGCGGCATTGGCTTTTCCGAAAAGTTTGTCAATTCTGCCTAATAATAATTCTGTATTTTTTGCAAAAACAATGGTTTTCCCAGGAATGTACTTCAGAAAGCTTTCGCGAGATTCCTGCAAGGCTTTGTTTTCAACATTTGGAATAATGCTGATCTTTTTTACTTTCTCTGTAGACAATTGCGTTTCTACATCAAACGTACGCATGCTGTCTACTTCATCGCCAAAAAACTCAATTCGGTACGGTTCATCATTTGAAAATGAATACACATCTACAATTCCACCACGTACTGAAAACTCGCCAGGTTCGGTGACAAAATCTACCCGATTGAAGTTGTATTCAAACAGTGTTTCATTTACAAAATCGATGGATAATTTATCGTTCAGTGAAATTTTAAGTGTGTTTTTTTCAAGCTCTTTTCGGGTAACAACTTTTTCAAATAACGCATCAGGATAGGTAACAATTAACGACGGTTTTTTGCGCGAATTGATTCTATTCAATACTTCTGCACGCAACAATACATTGGCATTGTCCGTTTCTTCAATTTGATACGGTCTGCGGTAACTACCTGGATAAAAAAGTACATCTTTATCGTTGAGTAAAAACTCCAAATCGTTCAAATAGTATGCGGCTTCTTCTTTATCGTTTAAAACGAATAGAAAAGGCATTTCACTTTGTTTAAAAACTTCCGAAACTACAAATGACAAACTTGATCCTGTAAGGTCTTTTACGTGTACTTTTTCTTGATTTTTGGCAATAGCTTGCCGCAATTTCCTAAGTTCAGGAGATTGTGAAAATTGTTGCGAGATTTTAGATATACTCACGTTTGAAAAAATTTAGATGCAAATATACTCTTTGCAACGTTGATAATCAATAGAAAATAAGGGGAAAATTTTATGGGATCTTCGTGTTTTAAAAAGAAAGAAAAGAAATTTTGTACAGCATTTAAATTGACTTGCATACACGAAAAGACTCGAAAATTTCGTTATTTGTGTAGACTAACTACAAAACTACTATGAAAAAAACTGCCATTGTTATCAGCATCATTTTCCTTTTTATGAGTTGTAAAAATAATGTGAAAGAAAATGGGCATGCCCAAAATAGTACAGACGAGCCAATGCCTATATTATTAGATTCTCTTATTTCGCTAGCAAAAGCCAATTCATATTATGCCAAAAAAGTAGATTGGAGCGCGTTAAGAGCAGAAATGTTGACAGTATATCAGCAAAACGATTCAATAGATAAATTGGGGAAAGCGGCAGAATTGATGTTTAAAGAACTTGGTGATTATCACGGAATGTTAATGTATGATTATAAAGTAGCTTTTGATCACCGTTCAGAAGAAAGTGGACCACCAAATGATAGTATTTATAAAGCAATTGGCGCTACAAAAATTAATGCACCGTACAGTGTTTACGGAGAACTATTAAAAGAATCAAATGTTGCTTACATTGAGATTTTAGGAACAGGAATGCTGCAAGGAGATCAAGTTTTAATGGCAAGAGATGAAATACGAACTATGATTTGTAATTTAAAGTCAAAAAAACCAATCGGTTGGATTATTGATTTGCGTTGCAATATTGGCGGAAATATGAATCCGATGATGGCTGGTCTTGGCGAATTAATTTCAGATACAAATTTGGGCGGCGATACTAAGGATGGACTTAATTTTAATTCGAAATGGAAATTTGAAAATGGAAATTTTTATGAAAATGGATACGCACACTTTAAAGCCGATTTAAAATGTGAAGAATTAATAAACACGGGAAAAATTGCCGTTTTAACAAGTATATATACAGCAAGTGCAGGCGAAGTAGTTGCTTCAAGTTTGAAAGGACAAGATAATGTAAAGCTTATTGGGCAAAAAACAAGTGGATTATCAAGTACTAATGGATGGTTTGTGTTGACTGAAAAATGGGTATTTGCACCAATGACGGCGTATTACATGAGTAAAGATAAGACAGTACATTACAATGGAATTATTCCTGATGTAAAAATTAAAGAAGAATTAAACCTCACAAATCTTAAAAGCGGAGAAACTGTTGAGGAGGCAATTAAGTGGATAACGTCTTCCAAATAATCAAAAAAAATAAAATATTCTGAAAAAATAGAAAGTTGTATAAAAATGATAAAGTAACAGACTAAAAAAGCCAAGAGAATAATTATATTTGCAGGACTAAAAAATAAGAAATGTCTATATCAGATTTATATTCAAGTGGATTTCGTGAAAGAAATCAAGATCATTTTGCAGCAATTGTACGTGTTGCCATGAGTGATGATGTTATTACAGATGAAGAGAAAGCATTTTTAGATAGAATGGCTAGAAGCTTAGACATCTCTGAAAGTGATTATAAAGAAATTTTAAAAGATTACAGATCGCACCCTATAAATCCGCCAACGATGTACAACGAACGTTTGGAACGTTTGTACGATTTGACGCGTATGGTTTTTGCTGATCACGAATTAGGTCCGAAACAAACCGTAATGTTAGAACGTTTGGGAATTGGTTTAGGCTTTTCACCAGAAAATGTTTCTTACATTGTACACAAAGCATTGTTGTTAGTAAGCAAAGGTGTAGATTCTGAAGATTTTAAAGACGAAATTAAAAATATGAATCGTTAAGCATACACGATATATAAATGTAAAAAACCGAGCAATTTGCTCGGTTTTTTTGTTTCTATTATTGTCAGTCCTTGCTTGACAAGGAATCTCATGTTATTAGGATTGAAAGATTAAAAGATTGAAAGATTGAAAGATTGAAAGATTGAAGGATTGAAGGATTGAAAGATTGAAAACTCCAACTTGTCTAAAACTTCTAAGAATCTAACCTTCTAAAAATCTAAATAATCCAACCGCTTACTACTTTAAATACTTATAAATTTTCTTCAACAATGTAGTTTCGTCAAATGGTTTTTCAATAATATCATTCATGCCCATTTTTTTATAACGCTTTTTATCATCGTCATATAAATTTGCAGTAATTGCCAAAATAGGAATGGTTTTGCAATTTTGTACAGGAAGTGAACGAATCATCTTTGTCAGTTCGTCTCCATTGGTGCCTGGCATACGAATGTCCATCAAAATTAAGTCGTATTCGTTGTGAATAACACTTTCAATGACATCTTCGCCATTGGTAATAATGTCTAAGAAAAAGTGTCCTTCTTGTGCTAAAATTTTTAAAACTGCCATTTGCGCTAATTCTGAATCTTCAGCAAGTAAAATATTGTATTTTTCTTTTGTCAAGAAGTTTTTATTTTCAATATCAGATTTGTCATCTAAGGATGTATTTTCTTGATTGATAGGATATTTGAAGTTAATGTTCATTTTGAAATTGGAACCAACACCTTCTTCACTTTCAACGGTAATTTTCCCGTCCATCAATTCCACTAAACCTTTTACAATAGACAATCCGAGTCCTGTGCCTGAATATTTCTGAGCATTGTTGAGCTGCGTAAAACTATTGAAAATAAGAGCTATTTTCTCCGCAGGAATTCCAATTCCTGTATCTTTAATGCTAATATTTAAGTTTACTTTTCGCGCTCGACGCTGATTTTCTTTTACAGAAAACGTAACTTTTCCAGTTGCTGTAAATTTGAAAGCATTTTCAAGTAAGTTTTCAAAAACTTGTTTGATACGTGTTTTATCGCCTTCAATGTAGCGAGGAATTTTATCATCAAAATCCATTTCGAAGACAATATTCTTTTGCTTTGCTTTTACAGTATAGGTAAAATCTAGCAATTCAATTAATTCGTGAAAATTGAATAATTCTTCTTCTATGGTCAATTTTCCAACTTCGATTTTCGACATTTCTAAGATGTCTCCAATCATATTTTTTAAATGGTCTGCGGAAGATTTTATGACTTCTACATAATCTTGTTGTTCCGTAGACATGTCAGTTTTTTGCAATACAGAACAAAATGCTGTAACACCTGTTAACGGATTGCGAAGTTCATGACTAAAGTTAGCAATGAACGTATTCTTAAAGTCTTCTTTTTCTTTTAGATATTTATTTTGAAGTTCTAATACTTGTGAGTTGATTACAGATTCGTTTCTGCTTTGTGCAACTTCTTGATAGTAATCGTAATGATCTGTAAAATCGTGAATGATCACTAGCGAAGGCTGACTTGGATCTGCAAATGTTTTAAATTCAATATCACAGGTAAATTCTTTCTTTTTACCATTTTCTAAGTGAATACAAGTAAACTTGATATCATTGTCTTCTTCAAGATCAAAATAAGCAGAAAGTCCGTCAAAAAAAGGACTTACGCTACCAATTTCATCTCCTTTTTTTAATGAAAATAACACATTGTCGCTTTCCAACACATTTCCTGAAGCATCAATAGTTATAAACTGTGTTCTAGGATGAAAATAGGTTCCTCTATACGTTTCTAACATAGTATTTATTTCACAAGTTCTTTTGCTAAGGTTGTAAATAGCTCGTCAACTTTAGTTCCCGTTTTTGCGCTTGTAAAAAAGTTTGGTTGCACACCAAACATATTTGCGTTTTCTTTTAAGTATGTTTTGGTTACTAAATCGGCTTTATTTCCAACTATTTTTAAAGGTGTTTTTGCGTATTGATTTGTTAAGTAGTCAATATCATTTTTTAAGTTTTCAAACGTTGCAGGTCGCGTTACATCAAATACATAAATAAAACCATGCGTACCGAGTAAATACGACGCTCTCGTTTTTTTGATATCGTCATATCCTTCTAAATCCCAAATGATTAAGGATACATTTTCGTCAGGAGCAACTTCCACTTCTTTTTTTAAGATGTGAACTCCAATAGTCACTTTATAGTCAGAGGTAAACGTATTTTCCACAAACTGTCGAATCAACGAAGACTTTCCAACACCGAAGTGTCCAAGTAAAATTATTTTTTTAGAGGCTTTTTTCATTCGTACTAAAGTAGAATTCTAATTCGTTAGTAATAACTTCTTCTTTAATTTGGCTTAAATCGTCAAATAAATTTAAAAAGTTATCTGTAAAATTAAAGATTATATCTTGTATTTTGTTCTTAAAGGTAAGATTATATTCTCCAGAAATGGCAACTGCGATGTAAAAAGATACAAAGCTTTGAATATGAATGTGATACAATTCGTACTCAATGAGTTCTAAATTTTGACTTTGTTCGTTAAAAGCATCTTCTACGAAACTTTTAATAGCTGTCAACATTCCCGAAACCATATCTTTGTCAATAGTTTCTGCTTTTGCATACTGTCCAATGAGCATGCCTGAGTTTTTTTCAATAACTAATACTTGCTCTACTTTTGAAATTTTTGCCAATTCACTCAGCAATAATTCTTCTTCTTTTACGCCGCCAAACCAAGATCTAAATTTTCGTTTCCAGCTATTTGCCGAGAAACTATCTTCCAATTGTTGGTTGATCCGTTCGGTAAGTAAGTTAATTTCTTGCGAAATGTATTTCTTAATCATTTTTCCCATTATTGGGTACAATGCTTCTACAACTTGGTCTTTGGAGTTTTTAATTTGTTCTGCTAACGCTTCTGTTATGGTAGGTCCGAGTGTTTCTGGAATTTCTTCAATAAACTCGTCTAAACGCTCGTCAATAATAGGATCAACTTTTTGAGAAAGCCTTTTTTGCTCGTTAATTACTTCTTCGAGCGCTTTAATTTTACTGTGTATCGATTCCGCATACGCACGTTCATCCGTGAGTAATAAATCTTTAAGTAACGCTAATTTATCGGCTTCCGTCATAAATACACAGTAAGATTTATGTTGGATTTTATTCTTTTCCTATCTTTTCGCCAAGGCTCACCAATAATTGTCCTAATTGTCTGCGGTCTACTTTTTTCTCATCCAAATCGTCCAATTTGTTCTCCATATTGGATTCTAATTCAGTAATACGAATATTTAAGTCAGTGCTCAAATTATCGATATTTTGGATCAATTCCGATCGAACTTCTTCTATAAGATTTTCTAATGCTTTCTTTTTGGCAAGAATATCATTTTTAATATTATCAAACTCAGAATTATATTCCTGAATATTTTCTCCAAAGATTAAATTCTTTATTGCTTCAATCTTCGTTGATGGATCTGAAATATTTGTATTTGCCTGATCTGCATCATTGGTATTTTTACCTTTTGTTGCCATTGAAAAGTATTTTATGTACTAGGGTTCTTCACAAAAATAGTAATTTTTAGGAAAGTTAGTACTTTTCTTAAGAGTTCTTCATGAACTCATTTGCTTTTTCGACCATTTTACGGCTTCCACAAAAAATAGCAACACGTTGGTGCAACTCTGTTGGCTTGATATCCATGATCCGTTGAAAACCATCTGTGGCAAGTCCGTTAGCTTGTTCTGCTAAGTATGCCATTGGATTGCATTCGTACAATAAACGCAGTTTTCCATTAGGCGCTTTGGAAGTTTGTGGATAAATATAAATACCACCTTTAATCAAATTTCTATGAAAATCTGACACTAGCGAACCAATATAACGCGATGTATATGGTCTGTCTTCTTTTTCCTCTTGACAATATTTGAGATAGTTTTTTACACCTTGTGGAAAATGTGCATAATTACCTTCATTAATAGAGTAAATATTTCCAGTTTCAGGAAATTTCATGTTTGGATGCGATAAATAAAATGTTCCAATAGCTGGATTAAGTGTAAAACCATTTACGCCGTGTCCTGTAGAATATACCAACATTGTTGAAGTTCCATAAATTACATACCCAGCGGCAACTTGCTTATTTCCTTCTTGTAAAAAATCTTCAATCTTTACAGGTGTTCCTACAGGTGTAATTCTTCGGTAGACAGAAAAAATAGTTCCTACAGAAACATTCACATCAATATTAGAAGAACCATCTAACGGATCCATTAACACTACATATTTATTCTGATTGTTCTCGTCTATACTGTTGATTGCAATAAAATCATCATTTTCCTCTGAGCCAATTCCGCAAACAATATTTCTATTCGTTAAGGTCTGAATAAACTTGTCATTGGCATACACATCAAGCTTTTGCTGATCTTCTCCTTGAATATTAGTTTCGCCAGCAGCGCCAATAATATCGACCAATCCAGCTTTATTTACTTCGTGGTTTACCACTTTTGCGGCAAGTCGGATCGAATTGATTAATCGGGAAAGCTCTCCAGAAGAATATTTAAATTCAGATTGATTCTCAATAATAAATTCTCCTAACGTTTGATTTTTTTTAGCCATTTTGTTCTAGGTTGTTTCTCAGATCACAAATATCGATAATTTTGTAAAACTATAACGTTTTCGTAAAAATTATAATTTTTCCCTTGTTACCTTTGTGTAAACATTTTTAAAACTATGAACTTTACAATCCGAAAAGCCGTTGAAGCAGATGTAGCTAATATCTTCCGATTAATTCGAGAATTGGCCATTTTTGAAAAAGAAGAAGATGCCGTAATAATTACGCCTGACGATTTACGAAAAGATGGTTTTGGAACGCATCCAAAGTTTCATTGTTTTGTGGCAGAAACGACACAAGAAACACTCGGAATTGCATTAGTGTACATGCGCTATTCTACTTGGAAAGGAGAAGTATTGCACTTAGAAGATTTAATTGTAAGTGAAAACGCAAGAGGAAAAGGAATTGGCGGCGCATTATTAACAGAAGTAATAAAGTTTGGACACAAGTTAGGTGTCAAACGTATTGGTTGGGAAGTGTTAGATTGGAATACGCCAGCCATTGAATTTTACGAACACATTGGTGCAGATGTAAAACGCGATTGGCATGTAGTACAATTGGATGAAGCAGGAATTGAGAAGTACCTTGAAAACAAGAAACCATAAGGCAAATTAAGCTTGATGCTTTTGAATTAAATCGTCACTTCGATTGAAATTTTGGTATAAAATTTTGTATCGAGAAGATTAAGAAACTAAAAATATACTATAAAAGATTCTCGCTTTTGCGGGAACAACAAACTAAAACTTTGTTATGAAAATATTCAAATTTGGTGGTGCATCCGTAAAAGATGCCAATGGCGTAAAAAATCTTGTAAACGTATTGCAAGAAGTAGGATACGACAATACATTAATCGTAATTTCTGCCATGGGAAAAACAACCAATGCCGTTGAAGTTGTCATAAAAAACTACTTTGAAGAAGATACGGCATTGCAAGCGTCGATTCAAGAAATTGCCAAATATCACAATGAAATTCTATTGGAATTATTTCCAAATGAAAACCATCCAATCTATGGGAAAGTAAAGCGGTTTTTTGAAGAAATGCAAGGGTTTTTGGGCAGAAACAAATCGCCAGATTATAACTATGTGTACGACCAATTGGTGTCTTTTGGAGAATTGATTTCAACAATAATTGTAAGCGCATATCTCAACAGTATTGATATTGAAAATACGTGGTTAGATGCTCGCGAAATGATCAAAACAAATACCAATTATCGAGATGCTAAAGTACATTGGGACATTACGCAGGAAAACATCAAACAACATGTAAATCGTAACAAACTCAACATTACGCAAGGGTTTATTGGAAGCGATCCAAACAACTTTACCACAACATTAGGGCGTGAAGGTTCGGATTATACGGCGGCTATTTTTGCCTATTGTCTAAATGCGGAAAGTGTGACCATTTGGAAAGATGTACCAGGTGTGTTAAATGCAGATCCACGCTATTTTGAAAATGCACAACTGCTACACAATATTTCCTACCGTGAAGCGATCGAGTTGGCGTTTTATGGCGCATCGGTAATTCATCCAAAAACCTTACAACCGTTGCAACGTAAAGAAATTCCGTTGTATGTAAAATCGTTTCTCAATCCAACAGCAGCAGGAACCACAGTGTCAAAAGGAGTCGGAATTGTGCCAAATATTCCGTGTTTCATTGTCAAAAAGAATCAAGTACTAATTTCGTTGTCTTCGTTAGATTTTTCATTCATTGTAGAAAATAATATCAGCGAAATATTCAAGCTATTACACGATTGTAAAATGAAAGTAGATGTCATTCAAAACTCAGCAATCAGTTTTTCAGTTTGTGTAGATAACAAATTCAATAATTTGGACAAATTACTCAATACATTACGATCAAAATTCAAGGTGACACACTTTGAAAATGTATCGTTATATACCATACGACACTTTACAGAATCAGCGATTAAAGGATTGCAGAAAGACAAAGAAATTCTAGTAGAACAACGTGCGGAACAAACGATTCAGTTAGTTGTGAAATAAATCACATAAATTAAGGTTGTTTTCCTATATTTGTAATTCGCCTTAAAGTTAATATATGGGATTGGTAACTGCAAAAGAAGTTGCAAAAGCGATCAAATTAGACAAATACGGATTCATTGGAACATTCATCGGTTGGATTCTAATGAAAGTGCTTCGTATCTCTGATGTGAATAAAATTTATGACAAACACAAACATCTCGATGATTTAGAGTTTCTAAATGCATTGTTAGATGAGTTTAAAATTAAATTTGAAATTCCTGAGGAAGATTTAAAACGTCTTCCAAAAGACGGCGCATATGTGACCATTTCCAATCATCCACTCGGCGGAATTGACGGTATATTGTTGCTAAAACTGATGGTAGAACAACGACCAGATTATAAAATCATTGCAAATTTCTTACTTCATCGTGTCGATCCGTTAAAACCATATGTAATGCCCGTGAATCCTTTTGAAGATCACAAAGGTGCAAAATCAAGTTTGGCAGGTTTCAAACAATCTATCATGCACTTGCGTGAAGGAAAACCACTTGGAATTTTTCCAGCAGGAGAAGTATCAACCTACAAAGACGGCAAACTAATTGTCGACAAACCTTGGGAAGAAGCAGCAATGAAGTTGGTGCAAAAAGCTAAAGTTCCTGTAGTTCCTATCTATTTTCATGCGAAAAACAGCCGAACTTTTTACAGACTCTCCAAAATTAGTGATACACTCAGAACAGCAAAACTGCCTTCAGAATTACTCACACAAAAAAACAGAGTCATCAAAGTGCGTATTGGAAAACCAATTACGGTAAAAGCGCAAGATGAATATACAGACTTAGGCGATTTTACAGAATTCTTACGCAAAAAAACATACATGTTGTCCAACACATACGAAAAGCAAAACTTGCTGAGTAAAGTGCCAACATCGTTAAAAATACCTAAAATACCGAAAGCTCCGAAGGAAATCATTACGCCAGTTTCAGCAGAACTCATTCAATCGGAAGTAGAAGGATTGTCCAAAACACATCACCTACTTACCAGTAAAAATTACCAAGTATTTATAGCAGAAGCTTCAGAAATTCCAAACGTATTACGCGAAATTGGACGACTTCGAGAAATCACATTCAGAGAAATCGGAGAAGGAACCAACAAAGCCATCGATTTAGACAAATTTGACTATTACTACCATCACATGTTTCTGTGGGATTCGGAAGCAAAACAACTTGCGGGAGCTTACAGAATGGGACTTGGAAGTCAAATATATGCCAACTACGGAATCGACGGTTTCTATTTGCAAGACTTGTTCCGTTTTGAACCAGAATTGCACAAAATGATGAGCGAATCCATTGAAATGGGAAGAGCATTCATCACAAAAGAATATCAGCAAAAACCAATGCCATTATTCTTACTTTGGAAAGGAATTGTACATACAACATTGCGTCATCCTGAACACAAATATCTCATTGGTGGCGTAAGTATTAGTAATCAATTCTCAAACTTTTCAAAGTCGTTGATGATCGAATTTATGAAATCGCATTATTACGATCCATACATTGCGCAATACATTCATCCGAAAAAAGAATTCAAAGTAAAGCTCAAAGATGCAGACAAAGATTTCATTTTTGACGAAACGGCGGCGGATTTAAACAAATTTGATAAAATCATTGACGAAATAGAACCAGGAAGTTTGCGCTTGCCAGTACTAATTAAAAAGTATGTAAAGCAAAATGCAAAAGTAATTGCGTTCAACGTTGATCCATTATTCAACAATGCGGTTGATGGGTTAATGTACATTCGTATTGCCGATCTTCCAGAAAGTACCGTAAAACCTGTCATGGAAGAATTTCAAGCAGAACTAGAACGAAGATTAAACGATAACGAAGAAGAATAAAAGTGACTTCAAATACGCTTTTATTTATTGTAAATCATACTAAATAAAAAAGCCTGAAGAGACGTCATTCTGGACTTGATCCAGAATCTCACATAAATGATTATCAATTGTTATGAGAAACTGAAATTGATTCGGTTTGACAAATTTTCAACTTCATAAAATAAACACATACAAGCGTGAAAATAATATCATACAACGTAAACGGAATTCGTGCAGCCATCAAAAAAGGCTTCCTAGAATGGTTGCAACAAGCAAACCCAGATGTCATTTGTTTGCAAGAAATTAAAGCGCAAAAAGAGCAACTTGATATAGAAGCTTTTGAACAAGCAGGTTACAAATACAACTATTGGTACAGTGCGCAAAAAAAAGGCTATAGTGGCGTGGCAATTCTTTGTAAAAAAGAGCCCAACCATGTAGCATACGGAACAGGAATTGAAACGATGGATTTTGAAGGTCGCAACTTGCGAGTCGATTATGACAATATCTCCATCATGAGCATGTACTTGCCATCAGGAACCAACGATGCGCGACTCAATTTCAAGTTTCAATACATGGACGAAATCAAAGAATACCTAACAAATTTACGCAACGAAATTCCAAACTTAGTGGTTTGTGGCGATTACAATATCTGTCATGAAGCTATAGACATTCACAATCCTAAAATGAAAGGTGTTTCAGGTTTCTTGCCAGAAGAACGCGCTTGGATTGGAAGTTTTATCGATAGCGGATTCATCGATTCGTTTCGCCACCTCAACAAAGAACCACATCATTACAGTTGGTGGAGTTATCGTGCCAATGCGCGTGCCAATAACAAAGGTTGGCGCATTGATTACAACATGGTAAGCGAGCCGCTGAAAGACAACATCAGCAGAGCAACAATATTACCCCAAGCCAAACATTCAGATCATTGCCCAATTTTGGTCGAGGTTGAAGTATAAAATTTGGGCATTCCCTCAAAAAAAGAGGTCAGGCTCTCGCTAGTCGCTTTTGCTCGTCATGCTGAACTTGATTCAGCATCTCACAAAGAGCTCCAACAAACCGCTCCATCCTTAATGCAAAGTAGAGGAACAATGAAAATTTGCTAAAAATATAAACCGAAAAGAAAAAGAAGTACCAAATGAAATATTCAAAAATACCACATACAGACATCAGCGTTAGTAAAATTTGCCTAGGAACCATGACGTGGGGAAATCAAAATACCGAAGCCGAAGGACATGCGCAAATGGATTTCGCTTTTGAAAAAGGAGTCAACTTTTTTGATACTGCGGAGTTATATCCTGTGCCAGCAACTGCGGAAACCTATGCGGAAACCGAACGCATCATCGGAACTTGGTTCAAAAAATCTGGAAACCGAGACAAGGTGGTTTTAGCCTCTAAAATTGCAGGTCCAGGCGATTACACTGCACACATTCGAACCAATGGTTTCAAGCCAGAAGCCATCAAAGATGCTGTAGAAAATAGCTTAAAACGTTTGCAAACCGATTACATAGATTTATATCAATTGCATTGGCCAGAACGAAATACCAATACATTTGGGCAACGTATTTACGAATACGATCCAAATGATGCTTGGGAATACAACTTTCACGAAAGCCTTGAAACTCTTGATGAACTCATCAAAGAAGGGAAAATTCGTCAAGTCGGAATCTCAAACGAAACACCTTGGGGAACCATGCGCTATTTGGAAGAATCTAAAAAAGGATTGCCAAGAATGGTAACCATCCAAAATGCGTATTCACTATTATGTAGAAGCTTTGATTCTGGATTGTCAGAAATTGCCATGCGTGAAGGTGTTGGTTTATTGGCATATTCTCCAATGGCGTTTGGAGTACTTTCTGGAAAATACTTAGGCGGAAAAAAACCTGAAAATGGACGATTGACTTTATTTCCACGTTTTGCACGTTACAGCGGCGAACAAGCAACAAAAGCAACGGAAAAATACAACGAACTTGCTCAAAAGCACGGTTTAAGTTTGGCGCAAATGTCATTAGCATTCGTTAATCAGCAACCATATTTAACAGGAAACATCATTGGCGCAACAAACTTGAAACAATTAGAGGAAAATATTGCAAGTATTGATGTAGAATTGTCACAAGAAATTTTAGACGAAATTAACGCAATTCATAATAGTATTCCGAATCCGGCACCGTAATTTGCGCCTTTTTTCGCTTTTGGCTCGCTTCGCTTTTGGCTCGCTTCGCTTTTGGCTCGCTTCGCTTTTGGCTCGCTTCGCTTTTGGCTCGCTTCGCTTTTGGCTCGCTTCGCTTTTGGCTCGCTTCGCTTTTGGCTCGCTTCGCTTTTGGCTCGCTTCGCTTTTGGCTCGCTTCGCTTTTGGCTCGCTTCGCTTTTGGCTCGCTTCGCTTTTGGCTCGCTTCGCTTTTGGCTCGCTTCGCTTTTGGCTCGCTTCGCTTTTGGCTCGCTTCGCTTTTGGCTCGCTTCGCTTTTGGCTCGCTTCGCTTTTGGCTCGCTTCGCTTTTGGCTCGCTTCGCTTTTGGCTCGCTTCGCTTTTGGCTCGCTTCGCTTTTGGCTCGCTTCGCTTTTGGCTCGCTTCGCTTTTGGCTCGCTTCGCTTTTGGCTCGCTTCGCTTTTGGCTCGCTTCGCTTTTGGCTCGCTTCGCTTTTGGCTCGCTTCGCTTTTGGCTCGCTTCGCTTTTGGCTCGCTTCGCGTAAGTATTTAAAATACTTTTGAGTTTAGCATTTCAAAGTTACAATGTCATTCCTGCGAAGGCAGGAATCTACAATTTTCGTACGCTAGCGCGCGTTTGTAACGCGTGCCAATGAGCATTAAAATGCTAAAACTGTATTCCGCATCATGTGTGAAATAATAAATACATAAGAAATAAAAAAGGGAATAGACATTGCGTCATATTCCCTTTCTTGGTTTTTTAGGTAATCTTACAGATAATTAACTCTGCATGATACATGAATATTGTCTATTCAGCATATTTTAAGATCTATTTTCGATAAAATGTAGATTTTACAAGACAATTTTAATGATTTTCTCCTAGAAAAGATGTGAAACTAAATCTTCAATTCTGGAAACTAATACAATTTCTATGTTTGTATTTTGAAGCGATATTTTGTTGTGCTTTGAAGCAAAAAAGCGTTTGAAACCTAACTTTTCAGCTTCTAAAATACGTTGATCTATTCTGTTTACGGGACGAATTTCTCCAGCCAAACCAATTTCGGCAGCAAAACAATCTGCTTTCGAAATTTCTTCATCTTCATTACTAGATAAAATAGCTGCAATAACCGCCAAATCAATGGCAGTATCATCAATACTGATGCCGCCCGTAATGTTTAAGAACACATCTTTAGCCGCCAGTTTGAAACCTGCACGTTTTTCCAACACTGCCAATAACATATTCAAACGTTTGGCATTGTAACCTGTCGTGCTTCGTTGTGGCGTTCCGTACACTGCGGTGCTGACTAATGCTTGAATTTCAATCATTAATGGTCGTGCGCCTTCTAACGTGGCTGCAATGGCAGTTCCGCTCAATTCGTCAGCGTTTTTGGAAATTAGTATTTCTGACGGATTGCTCACTTCGCGTAAGCCATCAGATAACATTTCATAGATTCCTAATTCAGACGTAGAACCAAAACGATTTTTTAGAGAGCGTAAAATACGATAGACATGATTTCGATCGCCTTCAAACTGCAAAACCGTATCCACCATGTGTTCTAAAATCTTTGGACCAGCAATATTTCCATCTTTCGTAATGTGTCCAATAAGTAACACGGGTGTGCCACTTTCTTTGGCAAATTTGATCAATTCTGTCGTACATTCTCTAATTTGAGAAATGCTTCCCGCAGACGATTCTATATAATCTGAATGTAAGGTTTGAATGGAATCAATGATGACAATATCAGGTTCAATTTCGCCAATTTGCTTAAAGATATTTTGCGTTTTTGTTTCAGTCAACACAAAACAATTGGAGTTTTTTTGACTGATGCGTTCTGCGCGCATTTTTATTTGTTTCTGACTTTCTTCTCCAGAAACGTATAAAGTTTTGTATGGTAATTTGAGTGAAATTTGTAATAACAATGTACTTTTTCCAATCCCAGGTTCTCCACCTAAAAGAATTAATGATCCAGGTACAATTCCGCCACCAAGAACTCTGTCCAATTCCTGATCGGAAGTTGGTAGGCGTTTTTCCGTTGTGGAGCTTATTTCGTGAATTAACGTAGGTTTTGAAACTCTCGATTTGCTTTTTTCGTTGCTTTGCCAATTGGCTTTTACTTCTTTTTGAATCACTTCTTCCACAATAGTATTCCACTGTTTACAAGAAGTACATTGTCCTTGCCATTTTGCAAATTGTGATCCACAGTTTTGACAGAAAAAGGTTGTTTTTACTTTTGCCATATTACCAACCGAAGTCTTGTTTTAGTTTTTCAGCTTTATCGAGCATTAAATCTTTTGTAATAAAATCAATTGCATTCATACTAAATCCATTTTGATACATACGCAATGCTTTTTTAGGTTTGCCATCTTTTTCATAAAATTCTCCCATGAAGAAGTGAAATAAAGCCGTATCAGGATATTCTTTTTTGCCCAATTTTGCCAATAATTTTAAATCTTCTAAATTATTTTTCTTGCGAACAGCAGCATATATTGCCATGAAATCGTTGACGGAAACGCGTTTCTCGAAACCAAAAAGGTCTTTTATCGTTTGGTATTTATCTGTCAAGTATATATACGGAGATGTATTGAGTTTTGAAATGGTTTCTTTGTATTCTTTTACACTAATTGGGCGATACATAGAAAATATCTGACTCATCGCTTTCGGAATCGCTTGCACCGCTAAAGAGTTGTGATTTGCTTCTGCAAAATCGTCATAGTAGTAAAAAATATTTTCCTTTTTTAATTCCTGTAATGAAGCATGCAAAGCACGAATTCGTTTGGCATCTTTTTTAGTATCTTCTTTCGCTGTAGCGAGATAGAAAAACTTTTTGTCTTCAAACTCGCCCAAACGTTTTACGATACGCTCTTCCATTTTTGGAGCAAACGATGGGCTCAAATTGATGTATGCATCAAATAAAGGAACTTCTTTGAATAAATAATAGTTGATAAAGTTTGCCGTATGATCGTGTCCAACAATCATTTTAAAGTTTGCGGTGTTGTAGTTTTTTTCCACGTAAGGCACTAATTCCATCGCGATAAATTCAAAAAACTTACTTCCTTTTTCGGTAGGCAATCCGCTAGCATCTTCATACATACAATCGCGTTCACGATCTTCTGTTTTGTATTGATTTACACCAACTACAATAGATTGTGGCATTTCGTCCCAGTAACTGTAAAATTTACTGTTGGCTACCACACTTTCAAAGAGGTAATTCGCGTCAAGCACTACAATGATAGGATATACTTTTTCATCGGAATAATCTTCTGGAAGATACAACTGAATATCTCTGGTTTCATTCAGTTTTTCAGATTTGAATTGTTCAATTTTTATTTGCGCATTTACGTAGGAAACACATACAAATGCAGTGAGGAGCATGATGTACTTTTTCATGTTTGGAGATAGGTTAGTTTATGATAGCAAGGTAAAGATTATTTTTTGCTATTAAAAATAGGTAAATAAAGAAATGATAATCCGCCTAAAATGATAATCATTAGTGTTTGTGAAGCCCACATAATCCAGCCAAATGCTTCACTTGGTGTTTCTGGAATATTAAATAGAGCAAACGCAGCGGCGATGGCTAATGGATAGGCGCCAATTCCGCCATTGGTTACCGCAATACTAAAGCTTCCAGCAATGAAAGCAATGACAACTGCACCAATTGGAACTTGTCCTTGTAACTCTTCTACGGACAACATCGTGACGTAAAACATAAAAATATACATTGCCCAAATGAAAAGTGTGTGTGCTATAAACGCCCATTTGTGTTTCATTTTAAGAATGCTTGTGGCACCTTCATAGACGCCAATGATAAAGTTTTTGATTTTGAGTGCAATTCCTTTTTTTGCTCTTTTGATAAATATGATTAATACAATTCCACCCACGAGCATTGCGGCAAGTAAAAGCGTGATTTTTGTCAGATCGAACTTTTTCATGAGTAAGTCCCAAATAAAATCAAACTGTATAAAAAGTGTCGCAATTATGACAAGAAGCATGACAATTAAATCCGCAACACGTTCGGCAACAATGGTTCCAAAACCTTTTTCAAAAGGAATACCTTCATAGTTGGTCAGTGTTAAAGCGCGTAAGGCTTCTCCTGATCGTGGAACACCTAAGTTTGCCAAATAGGCTACAAATACCGCCATTACACTGTTTGGATATTTCGGTTTGAAACCCATCGGTTCTAGCATATAGCGCCAACGGTATGCACGTGATAAGTGACTTAATATTCCGCAGAATACTCCAAGTGCTACCCATATGTAATTTGCTTTTTTGAAATGATCTATCAATTCATCAAGCGGAGTTTTGGACAATGAATACCAAACTAAAAAAACTCCCAAAAAAAGTGGGAGTAGTATTTTTAATATTTTTGATATTGGTTTCTTCAATTACGTAAGTGTATTGTCGGCTTCATTTGGGAATACCAATGCAGGTTTAAAAGTTTTTGCTTCTTCAATATGCATCATGGCATACGTAATAAGGATAAGTACGTCGCCTTTGGCAACTTTTCGAGCGGCGGCACCGTTTAAGGTAATTTCACCACTTCCTCTAGGTCCTGGAATAGCATAGGTTTCTAGGCGTTCTCCATTATTGTTGTTGACAATTTGGACTTTTTCTCCTTGAATAATATTCGCGGCATCCATAAGGTCTTCATCAATTGTGATACTTCCAATGTAGTTTAAATCAGCTCCTGTGACTTTGACTCTATGTATTTTCGATTTTACTACGTGTATTTGCATGGGGCAAAGTTAATGATTTTAAAGTTTTTAATTCAATGCAATGTTATCAATTAAGCGAATGTTTTCAATAAAAGCGGCAATGAATATGCGATACGTCTCGTTTTTAGATTTTCGTTGTACAGTTTTTAAGTTTTTACTATTTGCTATTTCAACATATTCTAACGTAAGTAACGGATGTTTTTCAAACTGTTGTTGAACCCATTCTTTTACTGTGTTAGCACTTTTTGTGCCAAACTTTTCTTTGGCTTTTAAAAGCGTTTTATAGATGAAAGCACTTTCTTCTTTTGCTTCTTTAGATAAGCGTTGGTTTCGAGAACTCATGGCTAAACCTGAAGCTTCTCTAAATATTTCACAGCCAACTACATTTACAGGTAATTTGTATTTGGAAGCTAATTTTTTGACAATCATTAATTGCTGAAAATCTTTTTCTCCAAAGTATGCATTATCGGGTACAATAATTTCAAAAAGACGTTTTACAATGGTTCCAACACCGTCAAAATGACCTGTTCTGAACTTGCCTTCCATTTCAAATTCGAGTCCGTCAAAGCTAAATTTTTCAGAATTTACATCGGAATTGTAGATATCTTCCACACTTGGAGCATACACAAACACATTATTTCCTAAAGTTTTTAGCAATGCTACATCGGCTTCGAGCGTTCGCGGATATTTTTGTAAATCGGTAGCGTTATCAAACTGTGTTGGATTTACAAAAATACTGACAATTACAATATCATTGTCAGTCATAGCGTTCTTTACGAGCGATAGGTGTCCTTTGTGAAGTGCGCCCATAGTAGGCACAAAACCAACCTTTTTGCCTTCCGATTTAAGGTCGTTTACAAACGGTTTTAACGTGTTTTGAGAGTAATGTATAGTCATTTTGCAAAAAATTAACAGCTTGCAAACTTAATATATTACTGTTAATCTGCATAATTTTTGTAATTTTGCATGTTTTACGCTTAATTATTAAAGGAAAAGTATTTTTATGAATAATAAAAGAGTCTTGTACGTTTCATCCGAAGTTGTACCCTATTTGCCAGAAACAGAAATTTCGTCAATGTCGTTTGAAGCACCAAAAATGGTAAATAGCAAAGGTGGACAGATTAGAATATTTATGCCACGTTTTGGTAATATCAATGAAAGAAGACATCAATTGCATGAAGTAATTCGCCTATCGGGAATGAACTTAGTAATTAATGATATGGATATGCCATTGATTATCAAAGTAGCTTCTATTCCAAAAGAAAGAATTCAGGTATATTTTATTGACAATGAAGAATACTTTAAGCGCAAAGCTACGTTTACAGATGAAGAAGGGAATTTATTTCCAGACAATGACGAGCGCGCTATTTTCTTTGCAAAAGGTGTTATTGAAACTGTAAAAAAATTAAATTGGGCACCAGACATCATTCACGTTCACGGTTGGATGGCTTCTTTACTACCTTTATATTTAAGAAAATATTATAAAGACGAACCGTTGTTTACAGATAGTAAAATTGTAACTTCGGTTTATAAACAAGAATTTGAGGGAACTTTAGATACAGAAATGCTAAACAAAATCAAATTTGATAATATCGGCGATGGCAATGTAGAAATACTTGCGGAGCCAAACTACTCTAACCTTCTAAAAGTTGCTGTGGATCATTCGGATGCCGTGGTAATTGCGTCTCAGGAAATTCCTGCTGATGTTCAAGAATATCTCACAGGTATTGATAAACCAGTTCTTGAATACAAAAACAGCGAAGAATTTGCAGATGCGTACACTGATTTTTACAATACAAAAGTTTTAAATTTAGGTTAATTAAATTACATTATGAACAAATTGAAAAAGACACTCACAAGTACCTTAGTTGTGTTACTTATACTTGTGGGCTTTATGGCATGTGACGATGAGTTTAGTACGGTTGGAGGCGAAATTATTGAAAATAATAATTTCTCTACAAATCTCTTTGACGAAACTATACTTGAAATTTCTAACAGACGCATTTCGCCAGTACAAACAAATGGAATGCCCGTTTACCAATTGGGTAAAAATTTAAACAGCGTTTATGGAGACGTGCAATCAAGTCTTGTATTACAAGCTGGTTTAATTGCAAACAACGAAGATCCTACATTCGGAATAAAATCACAAGAAGATGAAGATTCTGAAGGTTTTGATGAAGAAGAAATCGTAACAAAAGTATACTTAAATCTACCTTTCTTTAGTACAAGTACTGTAGAAAGTGATGGTTCTATTACAACGGCTGTCGATTCTGTATTTGGAAACAGAGAAGTTCCTTTTTTATTAACTGTAAAAGAGTTTACTTATTTTTTAAGAACTCTTGACGTAGATGGCGGTCAGCAGGCTTATTATTCTAATGAAGATTTGTCGATACATGCTGCAAGTGACAATCTATTTCTAGGAGATGTCACTTTAGATGAAAATTCAGTAGAAGTTACAGCTATTGATGATGATACTGGAGAAGAAGTAGTTGTGGAAACCTTGTCGCCTAGAATTCGTGTAGAATTGGATACAGATTTTTTTCAACAACGAATTATTGATAATGAAGGAAGTATAAAGCTCTCAAGCGATAACGTGTTTAAAGCAGAAGACTTATTTAGAGGATTGTACATTACCATTGGGCAAGATTCAAACTTATTAATGTTGCTCGATCTTGCAAATGCAAATGTTACTATTGAATATCAATATAAGGAAATAGACACGCAAGGAACGGATGATCCTGATGATGATGTACCTGTAACACAAACGGATTCGTATGCGATAAGTCTTTCTTCTGGAAACATTGTAAATACCTTTACACAATTAGATCCATTTCCTGATGTAGAAGCGTCAAACGACAATATTTACCTAAAAGGTGGCGAAGGCTCTATGGCGGTTATTGATCTTTTTGGACCTGATAATGACAACAATGGTATTGCAGATCAGTTAGAAGACATCCGTGAAGAAAATTGGCTCATTAACGATGCTAGTTTAGTTTTTCATGTTAATGAAAGCATACAAGGAAATGAAATAGATCCAGAGCGTATTTATTTATACAACATGGATGACAATATTCCTGTGGCAGATTATGGTGTTGATGAAACCGTTAACCAAAATTCTTTAGGACTTTCTAAAGCTATACATGGTGGAATTTTAGAACGTGATGACGATGGAGATGGCGTTCGATACAGAATTAGAATTACAGAACATATTAATAATCTTGTCAGAAGAGACTCTACCAATGTTAAACTTGGATTAGTTTCATCTTCTGATATCAGAGTTGTTTCAAGCGGACGCGAAAATACTGGAAGTTCTGAGCAAGAATTTGTCCCAACAGTATCAAATATGAATCCATTTGGAACCGTATTATATGGAAATACAGCTGCTTCCCCAGCAGACAAACGTATAAGTTTGGAAATATTTTATACAATCCCAGAAACCAATTAAATATCAATAATTAAGAAAAAATTATGTGCGGAATCGTAGGTTATATAGGTCATAGAGAGGCATATCCTGTAGTGCTAAAAGGATTAAAAAGACTTGAGTACAGAGGATATGATAGCGCAGGAGTTGCTATTTACGATGGTAAAAACATTAAATTATCAAAAACAAAAGGAAAAGTTGTCGATTTAGAAACTCGTGTTAAAGAAGAGATTTCTGATGTTGGAACTTTGGCTATCGGACATACACGTTGGGCAACACATGGAGAACCTAATGATGTAAATTCACATCCACATTACTCTAATTCGGGTGAGTTGGTTATCATTCACAATGGAATCATTGAAAATTATGCGCCATTAAAGCAAGAATTAATCAACAGAGGATACGAATTTAAATCTGATACAGATACTGAAGTATTGGTCAATTTAATTGAAGATGTAAAGAAGAACGAAAATGTAAAGCTTGGAAAAGCTGTTCAAGTTGCTTTAAATCAAGTAGTAGGAGCATATGCGATTGCTGTTTTTGATAAAAATAAGCCAGACGAAATTGTAGTGGCGCGTTTAGGAAGTCCATTAGTAATTGGAGTTGGCGAAGACGAATTCTTTATCGCTTCGGATGCATCTCCGTTTATTGAATATACAAACAATGCTATTTATCTTGAAGATGAAGAAATGGCAATTGTTCGAAGAGGAAAAAAAGTAAAAGTTCGTAAAATAAAGGATGACTCGTTAGTTGATCCGTACGTACAAGAATTACAATTAAATCTTGAGCAAATAGAAAAAGGTGGTTACGATCACTTTATGTTAAAAGAAATCTATGAGCAGCCAAGAGCTATCTTAGATACCTTTAGAGGAAGAATGTTGGCAAACGAAGGAATCATTCGTATGGCAGGAATTGACGATAATATTGAAAAATTCTTAAATGCAAATAGAATTTTAATCGTTGCCTGCGGAACTTCTTGGCATGCCGGATTGGTAGCAGAATATGTGTTTGAAAATCTAACAAGAATTCCTGTTGAGGTAGAATATGCTTCTGAATTTAGATACAGAAATCCTGTAATAACAGAAAAAGATGTTGTCATTGCAATATCTCAATCTGGAGAAACAGCAGATACTATGGCGGCTATCAAACTTGCAAAAAGCAAAGGCGCTTTCGTATTTGGAGTATGTAATGTAGTTGGATCATCAATTTCAAGAGAAACACATGCAGGTGCATACACACACGCAGGTCCAGAAATTGGAGTGGCTTCTACAAAAGCATTTACGACGCAGATTACGGTATTAACCTTAATTGCGTTGAAACTAGCACAGAAAAAAGGAACAATATCTACCTCAGAATTTCATCAGTATTTATCTGAAATGGATGCGATTCCTGCTAAAGTTGAAAAGACTTTAACATCAGACAATCACGTTAAAACGATTGCAAATATCTATAAAGACGCTACAAACTTCTTATACTTAGGAAGAGGTTACAACTTCCCTGTAGCTTTAGAAGGTGCATTAAAACTTAAGGAAATTTCATATATCCATGCAGAAGGATACCCAGCAGCAGAAATGAAGCACGGACCTATTGCATTAATTGATGAGCAAATGCCAGTTGTGGTTATTGCAACTCGAAAAGGACACTACGATAAGGTAGTAAGTAATATTCAGGAAATAAAATCTAGAAAAGGAAAAATCATTGCTGTAGTTATGCAAGGTGATAAAACCATCAAGAATATAGCGGATTATGTAATTGAAATTCCTGAAACATTAGAGTTGTTGACACCATTATTAACAACCATTCCATTACAGTTATTGTCGTATTATATTGCAGTTATGCGTGACTGTAATGTAGATCAGCCGAGAAACTTGGCAAAATCAGTAACAGTAGAATAAGTTTAAAAATAATGCCACTTTGTTAAGGATATCCTAAAAAAGTGTATATTGTTCTCATAAAAACTAAACCAAAAACACTTATGAGAACCTTTCTATCAATTTTCGCGATGTTGGTTTGTGTGAGTATGTTCTCGCAAACCAACGTTAGTGGAAAAGTTGTTGATGGCAATAATCTGCCTGTCCCAGGCGCAAATGTTGTCGTTGTAGGAACATCCGTAGGAGTCGTAACTGACTTCGATGGTAACTTTAAATTAAAAGTAAATCAACAACCACCTTTTAAAATCAAAGCCAGTAGTATCGGTTTTGATTCTTCCACAGTAGAAATTACAAAAAACAATGAAGAAGTAACCATCGTTCTTAAAGAAGGAACACAATTAGATGAAATCGTTTTATCTGCTTCTAGAACACCTGAAAGAATACGGGAATCTCCTGTTACTATAGAAAGAATGGACGCAAGAGCTATTAAAAACTCTTCTGCTCCAAGTTACTATGATGCACTGGAAAACCTAAAAGGTGTAGATGTTAATACAAACAGTTTAACATTCAAATCAGTAAACACAAGAGGTTTTGCTACATTTGCTAATACTCGATTTATGCAATTAGTAGACGGAATGGATAATTCTTCGCCAGCCTTAAACTTTGCATTAGGAAACCTATTAGGAATGTCCGAGTTAGATGTACAAACTGTAGAATTACTGCCAGGAGCTTCATCAGCTTTATATGGAGCAAATGCCTTCAACGGAATCATGTTCATGCGTAGTAAAGATCCATACGAAAAACAAGGGCTTAGCTTTTATGCAAAAACAGGAATGACGTCTTCTGAAAATGCAGGAGACAATAATTTCATAGACTTTGGAATACGTGGCGCGCATGCATTTAGCGATAAACTAGCGGTAAAAGCTTCTTTCTCGTTCCTTAATGGTACAGAATGGTTTGCTACCGATTACACAAACTATGATTCTGCTACAGGTGATGCAATTGCTGGAAACAGACAAACGGATCCAAATTTTAATGGTTTAAATATCTATGGAGATGAAGTATCAACAACATTAGATTTTAGTTCAATAGCAGGAGCACCAGCAGGAACTTTTGAGACTGCGGCAGTATCAAGAACAGGATATGAAGAACGTGACTTAATGGATTATGATGCAGAAAGTGTAAAAATGGACTTAGCATTACATTACAAGCCTTGGGCAAATGACTTTACCATCATATGGAATTCTAAAATTGGTAGAGGAAATACTATCTATCAAGGAGCAAACAGATATTCTATTAAGGATTTCTTCATGCAACAGCACAAATTAGAAATTCGTAACAACAACTTCTTTGTTAGAGGATATGTAACGGCTGAAAAAGCAGGAAACTCATACGATACACGTTTTGCAGCAATCAATGTAAACAGACGTTGGAAATCAGATCAGCAATGGTTTACGGAGTACGCTACAGGATACTTAGGTGCAATCACTGGAGCAATTCCAGGTGTGACGCCAGGAGATCCAACTGTAGCACATGCGTTCGCAAGAGGATTGGCAGACACTGGTCGCTTTGAACCAGGAACAGCAGAATTTCGTGCCGCATTAGATGGAGTTACTGCAGATGGTGATTTACTCACAGGAGCACGATTTATTGACAATACAAAACTATACCACGCTGATGTAAACTATAACTTCTCACACTTAATCGATGTTGCAGACATTCAAGTTGGTGGATCGTTTAGAGAATATGTATTAAACTCTGAAGGAACAATCTTTACGGATATCGACGGACCAATTCGTTACGATGAATATGGTGCGTATGTACAAGTTCAGAAGAAGTTTATGGAAGACAAAATGAAGTTTACAGGTTCTATTCGTTATGACAAAGCGCAAAACTTTGACGGAAACGTATCGCCAAGATTATCATTAGTATTTTCTCCAGACGAAGACAAAAAACACAACTTTAGAGCGTCTTTCCAAACAGGTTTCCGTAATCCTACTACACAAGATCAATACATTGGGTTAGATGTAGGAAACGCAATCTTAGTAGGTTCGGCACCAGATAACTTAGATCGTTACACAACGCGTCCAATTACAAACAATTTCCCAGCAGGTTTAGAAGCTTTCGGATTAGACAGAACAGTTACACTCTCAGGAAATGATGCGTATAACAATTCATACACACTATCATCATTCCAAGCATTTGGAGCAAGTGCAGCAGCAGGAACGCCAAATCCAGCGTTGCTAGAGCGTGCTAATGTAGAATTTGTAAAGCCAGAACAAGTATCAGCATTTGAAGTTGGATACCGCGGAATTGTATTTGATAACGTTTCAGTAGATGTGAGTGCATATTACAATGCATACCAAGATTTCATTGCAAACAGAACGGTAATTGTACCAAACTATGGTAATGTAGATTTATCTGATATTACAGACTTAACACCTGTAGGTGGCGCGCCAACACCAAATGCATTAATTGCAGCAAGTAACGGCGATTTTACACCTTTCCAATTATACTCTAACTCCAATGCAGATATCAATTCGTATGGTGCTGCTATTGGTGTTAATACAAAACTATTTGGAGACTATAATTTTGGGATAAACTATACATATGCAAAACTTGATTTCGATCAGGCAAGTGATCCAGATTTCGAAACAAACTTCAATACGCCAGAGCACAAAGTAAAAGCGTCTTTTGGAAATCCAAATCTGTTTGATAACTTCGGATTCAATATCAACTGGAGATGGAATGATTCATTCCTATGGGAATCAACATTTGCTGACGGAATGGTAACTGCTCGTTCATTAGTTGATCTTCAGTTTAACTATCGCTACAAAAAATCAACATTTAAAATTGGAGCGGCGAACGTTTTAGGACACGAATATGTAAGTGCACCAGGAGTTGGAACCATAGGTTCTCAATACTATATCTCTTGGGTAATCAATTAAGTTAAAAAACACAAAGTATATAAAAAAATAGGCTGCCAAATCGGTAGCCTATTTTTTTTAGTTCAAAAGTTTTTGTCAATTCTACCTTAGACACAACACCCATAAAACCATAGAGAAATAAAGGTTTTTGAATAAATCGAAAAAAACATCCTCAAAACACTACTTATTTTAATTAATAAAATATATCTTTGCACCGCGAAAAAAGGTCATGTTTTAGCATAAAATATGAAATCCATTTTTCAGTATTTAATAACCTAAACATTAAACACTTAAGTAATGTCAAAAGTTACAGGTAAAGTTGCACAAATTATAGGTCCTGTTGTTGATGTAGAATTCAGCGCTGGGAACGAACTTCCAAGAATTTATGATTCATTAGAAATAGCGAAAGCTGACGGTACAAAATTAGTACTAGAAGTACAGTCTCACGTAGGTGAAAACACTGTTCGTACAATTTCTATGGATTCTACAGATGGTCTAAGTAGAGGTACTGACGTACACACTACAGGTGACTCAATAAAAATGCCTATTGGCGATGATGTGTATGGACGATTATTTAACGTTATCGGAGATGCAATCGATGGATTAGGAGAATTACCAAAAGATGGTAGCAATGGATTATCAATCCACAGAGAAGCACCAAAATTTGAAGACTTATCAACTTCTACAGAAGTACTATTTACAGGTATTAAAGTAATCGACTTAATTGAGCCATACGCAAAAGGTGGTAAAATTGGATTATTTGGTGGTGCCGGAGTAGGTAAAACAGTATTGATTCAGGAGTTAATTAATAATATCGCAAAAGGTCACGGTGGACTTTCAGTATTCGCAGGAGTAGGAGAAAGAACGCGTGAAGGAAATGACCTTTTACGTGAGATGTTAGAATCAGGAATTATCAAGTATGGTGACGATTTTATGCACTCAATGGAAGAAGGTGGATGGGATTTATCTAAAGTAGATAAAGAAGTAATGAAAGATTCGAAAGCAACGTTTGTTTTCGGTCAAATGAATGAGCCTCCAGGAGCGCGTGCACGTGTTGCCTTATCAGGATTAACAATTGCAGAATATTTCCGTGATGGAGCAGGAGACGCACAAGGAAAAGATGTACTTTTCTTCGTTGATAACATCTTCCGTTTTACACAAGCAGGTTCTGAAGTATCAGCACTTCTTGGACGTATGCCATCAGCGGTAGGATACCAACCTACATTAGCAACAGAAATGGGAGCTATGCAGGAACGTATTACTTCAACTAAAAAAGGATCTATTACATCTGTACAGGCGGTTTACGTACCTGCGGATGATTTAACGGATCCAGCACCAGCAACAACGTTTGCCCACTTAGATGCAACAACTGTATTATCTCGTAAAATTGCTGAGCTTGGTATTTACCCAGCGGTAGATCCATTAGATTCTACATCAAGAATCTTAACAGCAGACATCTTAGGAGATGAGCACTACGACTGTGCACAACGTGTAAAAGAGTTATTACAACGTTACAAAGAATTACAAGATATTATTGCAATTCTTGGTATGGAAGAATTATCGGAAGAAGATAAAATGGCAGTAGGACGCGCACGTCGTGTACAACGTTTCTTATCTCAACCGTTCCACGTAGCAGAACAATTTACAGGAATTCCAGGAGTATTAGTAGATATCAAGGAAACGATCAAAGGATTCAACATGATTATGGATGGAGAATTAGATCACTTACCAGAAGCTGCTTTTAACTTAAAAGGAACAATTGAAGAAGCAATTGAAGCTGGACAGAAAATGTTAGCTGAGGCTTAAAATAAGTAGTGAGAAATGAGTAGTTAGTAGTGAGAACGCTACTATTCTCATATCTCTGTACTCATAACTCAATACTAGAAAAATATGTATTTAGAAATTGTTACACCAGAAGCGATGTTATTCAGTGGAGAAGTTACTTCAATAACGGTTCCAGGAATTAACGGCGAGTTTCAAATGTTAAATGGTCACGCACCAATCGTTTCTTTGTTAGGCGAAGGAAATGTTAAGATTCAAGGAAACATTACCCTTGAAGAAAACGTTCAAGACAAGTTTACACAAGACAAAAACGAAACAAGTCTAGCGATCAATTCTGGAACTATTGAAATGAAAGATAATAAAGTAATTGTACTTGCAGACTAAGTATAATTTTAAATCTTATTTATATAAAAGCACCAAGCAAATTTGTTTGGTGCTTTTTTTATAGCAGTAATTTACACTTTTTTTTGTTCCGTAACAATGCTATAAAACTCAAAAAAGTCGTCATCAGTATTTAAAACTTCTAATTTTCGCTTCCACCTGAAAAGTTTGAATCACTTCATAGAATAAAGTATCTTTATACATATGAAAAAATGGGCTAAACGAATTGGATACGCAATGCTAGGAATACTGCTAGTCATACTTTGCTGTAATGCATATGTAGAACTCAGTACCAAAGGCAAAACATTCAATACAGTTGCTGACATTCCAGTAAATAAAGTTGGATTGCTATTGGGAACTGGAAAATATTTAAGCAATGGAAACGTGAATCTATTTTATAAATACAGAATCAACGCCGCCGTAAAATTATACAACGCAAAAAAAATTAAATACATTCTAGTCAGTGGCGATAACGGAAGTACATCGTACGATGAACCCACAACCTTCAAAGAAGATTTAATAGCGGCAGGAATTCCCGAATCCCGAATCATTTTAGATTATGCAGGATTTAGAACCTTGGATTCTGTCATCAGAAGTAAAGAAATATTTCAACAAGAAGATATAACTATCATTTCACAACAATTTCACAATGAACGCGCCATTGCCATCGCAAAAGCCAAAGGAATCAATGCTGTTGGTTTCAATGCAAAAAATGTCGGCGGGCGAAATGGTTTCAAAGTAAAAATGAGAGAACTATTAGCACGTGTTGCCATGTGTTTAGACTTGCTAATTGGGAAGCAACCAAAATTCTTAGGTGATAAAATTACAATTCCAAAATAGTTGCACATCGCTTCTGTTTCTTAAAAAATTTCCGCAGATAATCAGTATTTTTACACAATGAAAGATAGAATCGTTATATCACAAGGAGACAGACCACTTTGGCATAACATTATTGCTGCATTTCTTTATACGGTTGTAATTGCGTGTGTATTACTTTTCTTTTTTAGGTTAGAATTCTCCTTTGAAAGACAATATGTTGAAAGAGAAATGGGATCTATAAAATTAGCAGGACTTGCATTGGCAGGCGCTTTTTACTATTCTATAATCCAAACCTATTACTTCGATTTCAAAAACAATTTATACAAGCATGAACGTTCATTTCTGTGGTTCAAACTAGGAAAATGGAATCCATTGCCTGAACTCGAATACATTTCTGTATTTCAAAAAGAAAAAGGTGTATTTGAAATCAATTTATGGTATCTCGGAAACAAGCATTTCAAAATATATAATATGTTCAACGAAGAGGAAGCTTTGGAAACAGGAAAACAATTAGCGAAATCCTTAGGAATAGACTTATTAGATGCAACGGTAGCAAACGATTCAAAATGGGTTGAACTATGAAACTACCTGAAAAATTACAAAGTAAACTTCAAGAACGCATTCAAAACAAGACACTGCGTATACTTTCAACAGAAAAAAAAGCAATTGATTTTTCTTCCAATGATTACTTGGGTTTTGGAAAGTCCGAATCTATTTTTAATAAAACACATCAACTGTTAACAGATAGAAATCTAAAACAAAATGGCGCCACTGGTTCACGTTTACTTTCGGGTAACTCTGAACTATACGAAGAAGTAGAAGCGCAAATCTGTGCATTTCACAACAGTGAAGCAGCATTGCTATTCAATTCAGGTTACGACGCTAATATTGGCTTCTTTTCGGCTGTGCCATTGCGTGGCGACGTAATATTATATGATGAATACATTCATGCATCTATTCGTGATGGAATTCGTATGAGTACTGCCAAATCGTACAAATTCAAACACAATGATATAGAAGATGTAGCCAAAAAAATAAGCAACATTTCAAACCAACTTGAAGATACTCAGCAACTTTACATTGTTACAGAATCAGTATTTTCCATGGATGGAGATTCGCCAAACTTGGTAAAAATGATTGAGATTTGTAACAAAAAAAATTGCCACCTCATTGTAGATGAAGCGCATGCATTAGGCGTTTTTGGCGATGATGGAGAAGGTTTATTACAACACTTAAGGCTAGAAAAAGAAGTCTTTGCCAGAATCTATACATTTGGAAAAGCATTAGGTTGTCATGGAGCAGCAATTTTAGGAAGTAACGAATTAAAAACGTACCTAATCAACTTTGCCAGAAGCTTTATCTATACTACAGGATTGTCGCCACATGCCGTCGCAACCATCAAAACAGCATACGATCAACTTGCGGATAGTATAGAGGTAAAACGCTTAAAACTTCGAATTTTCACCTTCAAGCAAGCAACAACAATGTTAAAATTTATTCCCAGCGATTCTGCAATTCACTGTTATATCATTGCTGGAAATGAAAACGTAATAAAAGCAGCAGCAGCATTGCGGGCAAAAGGATTTGATGTAAAACCAATAATATCGCCAACAGTTCCAGCAGGAAAAGAACGTTTGCGATTTTGTTTACATTCGTACAATTCAACCAAAGAAATCAAAGAAATGATCCACACACTCACAAGTTTATACTATAAATAATATGATGAAAAACGATTTTCACACCATAGCCGCTTTCGATTACACGGCAGAAGCCCAAGTCATGAAAGGAAAGTTTGAATCGCAAGGTATTGAAGTATTCCTAAAAGACGAACACACATTGGATGCCGATCCGTTAATCAGTCATGCTATTGGCGGTGTAAAATTGCAAGTCCATGTTAGAGATAAAGAAGCAGCAATTGCGCTATACAATGAACTTCGCGAATACGAAGTAGACCGAAAAGGCAATCGAATCATTTGTCCAAAATGTCAAGAAAACCGTGTATTAATTGCACCACCGCGAAAAAAATTACTCTATCTATTATTTCCTTTCTTCGAGCCAACACGGTATCAATGTGGCGAGTGCGGAGAAATTTTTAATAAGAAAGCTGAATAACAATGCAGAAAAAAATATTTGTCACAGGAATATCTACGGAAGTAGGAAAAACAGTAGCTTCCGCCATCATCACAGAAGCACTAGAAGCCGATTATTGGAAGCCGATTCAAGCAGGCGATTTAGACAATTCAGACAGTCATAAAATTGAACGTTACATTTCGAATGCAAATACAAAAATTCACAACAATAGTTATGCGCTCAACACGCCGATGAGTCCGCATGCTTCCGCAGAAATTGACAATCTAACCATCAATCTGAAAGCAATAAACGAGCCAACTACTAAAAATCATTTAGTAATCGAAGGCGCTGGCGGTGTTTTAGTTCCACTAAATGAAAAACACACGATTTTAGACCTTATAAAGCCTGAATATCATGTTGTTGTAGTTTCGCGTCATTACTTAGGAAGTATCAATCATACGCTATTAACGGTAAATTTACTCAAAGAAAAAGGATTCAATGTTTCAATTATTTTTAGTGGAAACGAACATCCAACAACGGAAGCAATCATCAAAAAAATGACCAACGTTCCTGTGATTGGACGCATTGAAGAAGAACCATATTTTGACCCAAATGTCATTCGTGAATACGCAGAATTATTCAAATCAGCACTATAATGAATTTACAAGAACGAGATAAAAAACACCTTTGGCATCCGCTAACACAGCACAAATCGCATCCAAATCACATCGCAATTACCAAAGCAAAAGGCGCTGTTTTATATGATGAAAAAGGAAATGAATACATTGACGGAATTGCTTCTTGGTATACCTGCGTGTACGGACATTGCAACGATTATATCATTGACAAAGTACGTCAGCAAATGGAAACCTTGGATCATGTGGTGTTCACAGGATTTACGCACAAACCAGCGGTAGAACTTTCGGAAAAACTCATTAAAATTCTTCCAGAAAACCAAGAAAAGCTATTCTTTTCAGACAATGGTTCTACGGCAATTGATGTCGCAATCAAAATGGCGTTGCAATATCACTTCAATCGCAACGAAAAACGCACAAAAATCATTGCTTTGGAAAATGGTTTTCACGGCGATACTTTTGGTGCCATGTCGGTTTCAGGATTATCGGTCTACAACGGACCTTTTGAAGAATTTTTTATTGATGTAGCGCGAATTCCTGTTCCGAATGCTGAGAATTTGGAAGAGGTAAAAACTCTTTTCATACAACTCATTACAAAACACAAAGTTGCCGCTTTTGTATATGAACCTTTGGTGCAAGGCGCGGCAGCAATGCAAATGCACAAAGCGACTCATATTAACGAAATCTTGAAAATTGCCCAAGAATATAATGTAGTGACCATTGCAGACGAAGTAATGACAGGTTTTGGAAAAACGGGTAAAAACTTTGCTTCTGAGTACATTGAAACCAAACCAGACATTATCTGCTTATCCAAAGCGTTATCCGCGGGAATGGTGGCGATGGCAATTACGAGTTGTAGTCAAAAAATATATGATGCATTTTATGCAGATGACATGAAAAAAGGCTTCTTTCACGGACATACGTATTCGGGAAATCCTGTAGCATGTACTGCCGCTATAGCGGGAATTGACTTGTTGCAATCCAATGAAATGCAGGAAAATTTAAGCCGAATTGAAGCAGCTCACAAAGCATTTGATGCAATCATCAAAAAACATCCGAAAGTTGGAAATACACGTCAGCAAGGACAAATTTATGCACTAGATTTGAATATAAAAATGGAGCGTTATGGAAATCTGCGTGACAAACTATTCAATTCATTCATGAGCAAAGGTGTTTGTTTGCGTCCGTTAGGAAATACAATTTACATTTTAGCGCCTTACATTACTACAGATGCACAATTGCAAAAAATTTACCAAGCTATTCGAGAAACGCTGGATGAATTATAAATTCAATTTACTGCAATTCTCGTAACAAATCTATCGAATCTTTACTAGCAGTAAAATATACTTTCATCTTACTATATTTCCATTGTTCATTGCGTTTTGAACCAATAACATGTAGCAAAGCTTCTCCTTTTGATCCTTTTAGTGGAATCCGAATATTTGCGTCTGTATTATTATTTACAACAGAAATTTGTCCTTTAATCAATGCAGATTGCTCAATAGGTTCGCCCAATTGTTCTATAACATACCTATTGGTTGTGGCAGTTTCGTACGCATCTACATACGGAGCAGATTCTTTCAACATAGCCGTAACCGTAAAAAACATTGTGATGATAGAAATTATAAAAAGGGCAATAAGCGTTAAACAGCCAGTCGGAACAAACCATTTCCAATTGCGTTGCCACCAATTTTTTTTAGGTTCTTCAAAAATATCGTGTTCATCCATGAGATTATTTTTTATGTATACGTAATAGGTTGTAAAATACAGAAAAAGTTACAGATACAATGGCGATTTTTAAGAATCGATTTTTATAAAAAACGGGTATTGTTTTCATAAAAGTGGTAAAGGAACGCTTGCAAGAGCTTTAAAATCAGGATAGTTTTGGATCAAATTATTAATTCAAAAAAAACATTTTTATCATGAAAAAACAGAATTTTAAAAATCTATCGCTAAACAAAAAAGCAGTTTCCAACCTACAACAACAAGAGTTAAAAGGAGGTTTTGATGTGCATACATTATCATTTATTGGAGATGTCTGTCACTGTCCACCACCTACAGCTGACAATGGTTCACGATGTAGATGTATGTAATCTATAGGAAGAAATTACAAAAAAACCAGCGAAAATGATCTCGCTGGTTTTTTAATAATTGAGTATTGTAAAAACTACTTTTTTATGCACAAATTCCTGCATTAAAACTCAAGAATTTCGGATCTATTTGCGATTCCGTCGGATCGTGAAATGCGCTTGATAATGTTGGAAGTTCAGTCGTGGTAGTATCTGTTGTATCGTTCTGTGAAACATCATCGCCACCATAAATTTTGTGAATTGAAATGGTTACTTTTTTTAACATTAATTTTTTAGGAATACCAGTTTTCATATCGATTTTTTTTATTGAATTATTTAGCTAAATAACTCAATATTTAAATGTGTAACTAAGAAATACAACCGATTTTTATAAAAATAGATAGTATTTTGAATAGTGTAACTTACAGATTATCAAGATTTTTAATATAATAAGAAGGATTCAAACCAGTTCGCTTTTTAAAAGCCTTTGAAAACGATTCAGATTTTTTAAAACCTATTTCTTCTGCAATCGATTGAATGGTATATGAACGTAATTTTTTATCATTTTTCAATGCATTCAACACATAATTGATTCGCATATCCGAAATATATTCTGAAAACGATTTCTCTTTATATTGATTGATCACTTTAGACAAATAACTCGAATTGGTGCCGCATTTTTTAGCCAATGTAGTCAAGTTGTACTTCTTATCTAAGAAAAATAACTTTGCTTCAAGCGTTGCCAAATCATTCAAAATTTTTGTGGCTTTTTCATCAGATAATACATATCCTGTTGCAATAGTTTCAGAATCTTCAACTTCTTTAGTCTTCAAATCTTCAATAAGTCGATGAAACTTTTCCAACTGCTGTTTTTGTGATTTTCTATAACGGACAAAAAGAATAAGTGCTACAAACGCTAACAATAAAGTTGCTATTAGTGTTTGAATGAAATACGTTTTAAACAAACTAGATTCTTCTTTTGCTTTGGTAACCTGATGTTCTATATTTTTTAAATCGTATCCTTCAAAAATCGTTTCATACAATTCAAAACGCTTGGCAGTACTCAAATTGGTGCGTTCAATAAATTGATTGTATACGTCGTTTGCGGTTTCATGATTGCCAAGTTGCACATGTGTTTTTGCTAAAAACTGGTAAGTTTCGTCTAATCCAATAAATTTTAAATCCTTAGCTTGAATAATGTCAACGGTTTCTTCAAAACTTTGAAGCGCATCTTCATACTGTCCCAATCCAAACAAACATTTTCCTTTGTCTAATAATAAATAAGGCGTAATTAATTTCAATTTGGCATCCGTTTTAGGAATTTTCAGGGCTTCGTCTAGTTTTTCAATCGCGAGCGCGTACTTTTTTTGCGTAGTATATACATTTCCTATGCCGCCAATAGCCGCGCACTTGCCAAAACTATAATCAGTTGTTTCATTTATAAAAAGACTTTTAGTATACAACTCAATTGCTTTGGCGTACAAACCTTCTTTTGTGTGCCAATCGGCGATGCTGTTCAACATTTTAATAAGACGAACTTTCAAAAAACGAGAATCAGGTTTCAAGGCTACTAAAGAATCATAGGCATGAATAATCTTTTTACAATCAGCAAAAGCTTCTTCGGTTTTTCTAGCTTTCAGCTTTATCGTAGCAATATCAAATTGAAGTGATAATTGATTCTCAATAGCATTTGTTGTGCGCATCATCTCATTCGCTTTCAAATAATAATCCAATGCTTTTGAGTAATTTGATTGAATATAAAATGTTGCGCCTTTTGCATAAAAAAAAGAACCTAGCAATGAATCTTTTTTGCTACTTTCTGCCAATGCAATAGCGTTGTCAATAGCTGCATGCGCTTTCGTGTATATTTTCGAATTCCGATACACCTTATTCTTAAAATAATAAGAAGTTGCAATAAACGTTGTGTCTTTCGCTGTTGTTGCTTTCTCTAAAAATACACCAATATAAGGTTCAATATTTTGAGAAGAATTTACATGCTCTTTCAGATAATTGTGCTGATCTAAAAGACTTTTTTCTTTAAAAATAGCAAGCGAATCTTGATTTGTTCCCAACATCAAAATAGGCGTCAGCAGGAATAGCATAACAAACGGTAACAAGCGAATTTTCATAGCAATAGTAAAATTAAGCGGATCTAAAAATACTCGAAAAATATAAAACGAATGTATAACTTTTGCAACATATAAAACGAGTCGGAAACATAGTTGGAAACTGCCATATAAATGTTAGCAAATCATATGATTTCTTACGATATTAGCAATCTTAATAAAAACGACTATGATGCAAGAATGTATTTCTATAACGGGCATGGGCTCAATATCTCCTCTGGGAAGTACAGCTATAGAAATTTGGGAAAATTATACAAATTTATCTCATTGCTTTCGTAAAGAAAATCATGCCGAATACACCGCATCACTTTCACAAAATGCACAACAAGAAGTCGCAGCGTTAAAAAAATCGAATTCAAAATATAAAAATTTAGACAATAGTGTTTTATATGCTATAATTGCTGCAAGAAGTGCTGTAAAAAATGCTGGTTGGACAGCAGAAAGCAACTTTGGAATCAACATAGGTTCATCCAGAGGCGCAACAGGTTTATTTGAAAAATACCATGAAGATTTCTTAGAAAATAAGCAAGCACAAACCTTAAGTTCTCCTACCACAACACTTGGAAACATATCTTCTTGGGTTGGGCACGATTTGCAAACTAATGGACCACAAATATCACATTCCATTACCTGTTCTACCGCTTTGCATGCGCTCATCAATGGAGTTGCTTGGATAAAAGCGGGCATGACAGCAACCTTTTTAATTGGTGGAAGTGAAGCGCCGCTGACGCCTTTTACCATTGCGCAAATGAAAGCCTTGCACATTTATGCCAAAAAAGAAGCAGATTATCCATGTCTGTCGTTAGATTTAGAAAAAAAGCGCAACACCATGATTCTGGGCGAAGGCGCAGCCGCAATATGTTTAGAAAAAGGAAAAAAACCAAATGCGTTGGCAATAATTAGTGGTATTGGATATGCAACAGAAATTTTAGAACACAACACATCGATCTCAGCCGATGGAAAATGTTTTGAAAAATCAATGCGCATGGCATTAGGAAATCATTTGCCCGAAGAAATTGACGCTATTGTAATGCACGCACCAGGAACCATAAAAGGTGACGCAGCTGAATATAATGCAATAAAAAATATTTTTTGTAACAAAATGCCAAACCTTACTACGAATAAATGGAAGATAGGTCACACATTTGGAGCTTCAGGAATGTTAAGTGTCGAACTCGCAATACTTATGATGCAACATCAAAAATTCATTTCTATTCCTTATCTTGACGAAGAAAATCAACCAAAGCAACTCAAAAAGATTTTGGTAAATGCAGTTGGATTTGGGGGAAATGCGGTTTCAGTATTGCTTACACGTGACTAAACTTTGGTATAACATTAACAACTTAAAACTTTGAACTATGACAGAATGGTTTTCAGCATTATCATATTTTGAGAAATTCTATTGGGTTATTGCCGGAATTTCATCTACAATCTTTGTATTTATTCTCATCACTACATTTTTAATAGGCGATGCAGATGGTGTTGATGGTGATGTAGATGTCGAAATAGAAAGCGATACAGGAATTGGTTTTCAATTTTTCACCTTCAAAAACTTAGTAGCATTCTTTACCATCTTTAGTTGGGCAGGAATTTCATGCATGGACGCAGGATATGGAAAAGGCGTAACAATTTTAGTGTCTACCATTGCAGGACTCATCATGATGTTCATTATGGGAGCTTTAATCTATTACATCAATAAATTGGTAAGTAGCGGAACGTTAAAGCTCGAAAATGCCGTCGGAAACGTTGGAGAAGTATACCTAACTATTGGAGCCAATCGTTCTAAAGTAGGAAAAGTACATGTCAATATTCAAGGTGCTTTGCGCGAGTTGGATGCGTTGACTGATACTGAAGAAAGCCTAAAAACAGGTACTGTTATTGAAGTAAAAGAAATTACAGGAACAGGAATATTAATCGTACAACCATTAAATCAATAAATTTATGACACAACTATTATTGCAGACTGACAATCCGTTATCGGAAGCAGGATCATTGATCACGCTTGTTTTTGCAGGTCTCTTTTTCTTTATCCTAATCACGGTATTTATCCGTCGATACAAGCGTTGTCCTTCTGATAGAATCTTAGTAGTCTATGGAAAAGTAGGTGGCGGACAATCTGCCAAATGTATTCATGGTGGAGCAGCATTTATCTTACCAGTAATTCAAGACTATGAATTTTTAGACTTAACACCAATTTCTATAGAAGTAAACTTAGTAAATGCCTTAAGTAAGCAAAACATTCGTGTAAACGTGCCTTCTCGATTTACCATTGGTATCTCTACAGAACCAGGCATTATGCAAAATGCAGCCGAACGTTTATTAGGATTAGGACAACATGAAATTCAAGAATTAGCACAGGAAATCATTTTTGGACAATTACGTTTGGTAGTTGCTTCGATGGATATTGAAGAAATCAACAATGACCGTGACAAATTCTTAACGAATATTTCTGAAAGTGTCGAAACAGAATTGAAGAAAGTAGGTTTAAAACTGATTAACGTAAACATTACGGATATCGTTGACGAATCTGGATATATAGAAGCACTTGGTAAAGAAGCTGCGGCACACGCAATTAACGCGGCACGTAAATCGGTTGCAGAAAAAAACAGAGATGGTTCTATTGGTGAAGCAAACGCATTACAAGACGAACGTACACAAGTTGCTGCGGCAAATGCAAAAGCAGTTGATGGTGAAAACACAGCAAAAATTGAAGTAGCAAACTCTGATTCCTTACGTAGACAGCGTGAAGCAGAAGCAGAGCGTGTGGCAATCGCGTCAGAAAAAGTACAAGCGGCAAAAGCCTTAGAAGAATCGTATGCAGCTGAACGTGAAGCGGAATTAGCCAGAGCAGAAAGAGAACGTTCATCGCAAGAAGCAGATATTATTGTACCTGCGGAAATTGACAAACGTAAAGTAGAAATTGACGCTGAAGCAGAAGCAGAACGCATTCGTAGAAAAGCGAAAGGTGAAGCAGATGCAATCTTATTCAAAGCGCAAGCAGAAGCAGAAGGTTTATACGAAGTATTAACGAAGCAAGCAGCAGGTTTAGATCAGATTGTAAAAGCAGCTGGAGACAACTCAAAAGATGCGGTATTATTATTAATTGCTGACAAATTACCTGAATTGGTTAAAACACAAGCAGAAGCAATTAAAAATATCAAAATTGATAAAGTTACCGTTTGGGAAAATGGTGGCGGTGGAAAAGATGGTAAAACATCTACATCAAACTTTATCTCAGGAATGTACAAAGCAGTTCCACCATTACAAGAAATGTTTAACATGGCTGGAATGGAATTGCCAGAATACCTAAAAGGTAAAGATGTAACCAAAGAAATTCCAGTATCTGGAGAAACAACAACGGATACGGAAGAAAAATAAATTTTCAATACATATAAAAATCCGCCACTGTGCGGATTTTTTTTATGAAAATAAGCACTACAATACTGACGCAACTAAAAATAATAGAATGAAAAAAACAGCATTTCTTTCACTGCTTTTTATCTGTGTAAATTCAATTTTATTTGCACAACAAGAAGCGGATATTTATGATAAATTTGAATCAAAATTCTACACCATTGACGGTTACAAAATAAACGTTGAAGTCAAAGGAACTGGCGATCCCATCTTCTTTTTGCCTGGCGGACCAGGAAATTCGCATGATTATATGCAAGGAAATTTTGGACACTATTACAAAACGCATACGGTTGTATTTTTTGATTTCTTAGGAAGAGGAAAAAGTGATGATGCTAAAAATCCATCTGAATATTCAGTGGAAAATGATGTAGAACTCATTGAAAAACTACGCAAGCTTTTAAAGTTCAAAAAAATCTTTTTAGTTGGTCATTCGTACGGCACTGTTCCAGCGCAAGCTTACGCCATTAAATACAAAAATAACGTAGACAAAATGGTGTTGATAAACGGTTTTCACAGTGGCGCCATGTGGCAAGCAAACTGTGACAGTTACAATCGGTATGCAAAAACACACTTTCCTGAAAAGTGGAAAAAAGTAGATTCGTTACGTGCATTAGGATATGTTTCCAGCGATCCAGAATTCTCAAAAGTATACGGGAGTTTTCCAACAAAATATGTCTACTATCACAATACGAAACTCAAGCAAAATTCGCCTTCATATAAGCACAGAGGTTGGGCAAATGATGTCTATGTGGCTATCATTGGAAAAGATGGCGATTTTGATGTTGCAGGAAGTATGATTCAGCAAGACTATAGAAAAGAATTAAAAAATATAAAAGCAAAAACCTTAATCATTGCCGGTCGTTACGATGGCGTTTCTACACCAGAATTTGCAGTACAATACAAGCAATTTATGCCACAAGCAACATTTGTCATGTTTGAGCAAAGCGGACACAATCCATACTTAGAAGAAGCTGAGAAATTTTACAAACTTTTTACAGATTTTATAAATGAATAACGATAAAATAGAATTTAAGCGAAAACCTCCAGTCATAAAAATTGCTTTTGGAGTATTTACTTTTGCCGTTGGTGCAATTTCGGTACTAGCTGGCGGTTATTATGGATTAATTGTCTGTGGAATTTCTATGTTTTTTTTACACAAAGATGGAACTGAGATCGATCTTACAATAGAAAAATACAGAACATTTATAGAAGTCTTAGGATTTCGTTTTGGAAAATGGGATGACTTGCCTGAAATAGACTATGTTTCTGTATTTAGTACAACAGAAACCATAACTATTCGCTCTAGAAGTGCAGAAGCAAATGTGAAAAGTGATGTGATTGTTTTAAATTTATTTTACAATGGAAATCATCGCATCAAAGCATACACAACCAAAAACAAAGAAGATGCGTTTGAAAAAGCAAAACAAATTGCCGAAGTATTAAAAATTGATATTTTAGACGCAACAGAAGCGGAATCTAAATGGTTGTAGTTTAATTAATACGAACAGCAAACTTATTTTTAACGGCATTCATTGCTTTCAAAGCTTTTTTGGAAGGACGAATAGAAATTCTTTCAGATGCAGTTTTAATTTCAATAGAATGATTTTCATTCAATAAAAAATCAACATATTGACTGTAAGGTAATTGAATGCTTCCTCTGTGATCGTAAAAACCTTCTTCCTCAGCAGGTTCTCTAAAGAATGTTTTGATGGTAGAAATTTTCACAACATCCGTACTATTTTTAATAACCAATTGCTCAATTTCATCTAAAGTCTTTAGCGAAACGGTAAAGTTGACGGTAAGGCTATCTGTAGTTTTATCTTTATTTCGCAATGTAGCATCTACAAAAGCGTCAACTTGGTTGTCTGTGTCATACTTTAACGGCTTCACAAAGTATTGAAACACATTATCGCCCACGAAAAACTCTTCTACGTATTTGGATATTTTACCACTCGATCCGCCAGAACGTACTCCGACACAACTCTGTAAACTAAATGCTACAAGTGCTAAAATGATAAGTTGTTTTGAGAAACGAATAGGTGTAGAAATCATACTTTTATTTTTCAATAATGAAACGTTGTGTTGTTAGGGAATCTTCAGAAAAACGATTTAAAAAATTATCGTTTTTAAGCAAAGTGATACTCGTAATTTCGCTTGCAGAATCTACCATATGTTGGTAAAAAACTACTTTCTTTTTTGCTAAAGTAGACTTTTTGTAAATATTACTTTTATTAATAGTAGAATCTAAATCTATAAAAATATAAGTATTGTAATCTTTGTGTGTAACATGCTTAAATAAAACAAGTTGTGGTTTATTTAAGGCGAACTTTAACTCATTGCTTGTTGCAACTGCTTCAGTTCCTTTTTTAGTTTCTTTTTCTCCTTCTTTTAGTATATACTGATGTCCGTCAAACAAAGAAATAGGTGCTTGAATGCCTTCAGAACTGCAAGAAATGAAAAATAAACACAAAAAAATAATGGGCAGAAAAAAACTACCCATTATTTTAAATCTTGTAAAATTATTCTCCTGTGATGATAGTTTCATAAGTAACTATTAATCCTAAAACATTTTTTACTTTAATGTCAACAGTCGAAATTTTAGAAATTCCACCTTGCTTTGCAGCAGTTCTGATTGATGCATCTTCGTTGAAAGCAAATCCTAATACTACAGTTGCAGATGATTTACCTACTTTAGAACCTACAGCGTTACTAGTAGCTGTTACAGGCATTGTGATTGAACAAGAAGTCATTGCTAAAGCAAGAGCGAAAACAGAAATTCCTTTGATTAATTTTTTCTTCATTAGTTTTAAATTTAATTTGTTTTAATTATGCGAATTTAAGAGAATAAATTTAAAAGAAAAAAAACTGTAAGAATTTAATTAAAAATAAATTCAGTCTACATTAAAATTTATATTTTAGGCACATCAGCAAGAGAATCTAATTTGATATAACTATTTTTGTGACCAAACTAACTTTTTTATGAACAACATACGACACAATTGGACTAAAGAAGAAATCATAGCGATTTACAACAAACCAATGATGGAGTTGCTATACGAAGCCGCTACTGTACACAGATTGCATCACGATCCAAATACAGTACAAGTGTCTACATTACTCTCTATAAAAACTGGCGGTTGTCCTGAAGATTGTGGGTATTGCCCGCAAGCAGCACGCTACCACACTGATATTGAAGGAAACGATTTAATGTCGGTTTCCCAAGTAAAAGCACAAGCATTACGCGCAAAATCATCAGGAAGCTCACGTGTTTGCATGGGCGCTGCATGGCGAAATGTAAAAGACGGACCAGAATTTGATCAAGTATTAGAAATGGTACGTACCATCAATAAACTAGATATGGAAGTTTGCTGTACATTAGGTATGGTAACAGAAAACCAAGCACAGCGTTTGGCTGAAGCCGGATTATACGCGTACAATCACAACTTAGACTCTTCGGAAGAATACTATAAAGAAGTAATTTCAACACGTGGCTACGAAGACCGACTAGAAACCATTGACAATGTGCGTAAAACAAATGTAACAGTTTGTAGTGGTGGAATCATCGGAATGGGAGAATCTGTAGCAGACAGAGCAGGAATGTTAGTTGCCTTAGCAACGCTAAATCCACAACCAGAATCTGTGCCAATCAATGCTTTAGTTGCCGTTGACGGAACGCCATTAGAAAACGAAAAACCTGTAGAAATTTGGGAAATGATTCGTATGGTAGCTACCACGCGAATTGTAATGCCTGAAACGCAAGTGCGTCTATCCGCAGGTAGAACAAACATGAGTAGAGAAGGACAAGCAATGTGTTTCTTTGCAGGAGCAAACTCAATATTTGCAGGAGACAAATTACTAACTACACCAAACCCTGATGTAGATGAAGATATGAAGATGTTTGAAATGTTAGGTCTAAATCCGCAAAAACCATTTACCAAAAAAGTACAACCACAAACCGTAGAAGCCAAAGATTCGCAATATGAAGCGTTAGGGGAAAAACCAAAATGGTCACGACCTGAGCACAAAATTGAACGAAACGAAGAAGCGAAAGAAAAAATGAAAGCAGCGGTATTGTCCAAAAAACAATAAAAAATTACCAAAACATTAACAAAAAAGAGCTTAGAAATAGGCTCTTTTTTTTAGTTGCAAAATACTTTTTAAGTAACAATTTACTAACTTAGCTATCTTAAACGTTAGAATTTTGAAATTGAATCTGCAAGAAATTCCAAGGGTTAAAACAATTACCAAAGAAGACTTTATTAAAAATTACTTTATTCCACAAAAACCTGTGGTCATAGAGAATTTTATTGAAGATTGGCCAGCGTATCAAAAATGGAGTTTGGACTACATGAAAGAAATTGCAGGAGATAAAGAAGTGCCATTATATGATGATAGACCTGTAGATTATAAAGATGGTTTTAACGAACCACATGCGAAAATGAAAATGACTGAGTATGTAAATTTACTCAAAAATGAACCTACAAAATACCGCATCTTTCTTTGGAATATTCTAAAAGAAGTTCCTTCGCTGCAAGACGATTTTACCTATCCTGATTTTGGTTTAAAACTAATGAAATCGTTGCCAATGTTATTCTTTGGTGGAACAAACTCGCATACATTTATGCACTATGACATTGACTTAGCAAATATTTTTCATTTTCATTTCGAAGGAAAAAAGCAATGTATTTTATTCGATCAAAAACAAAATGATTTTCTCTATAAAATTCCACATTCATTAATTGTTAGAGAAGATATTGATTTCTCAAATCCTGATTTTGACAAATGGCCAGCATTGCAAAACGCAAAAGGATATAGTACAAACTTAGAACACGGAAATATACTCTACATGCCAGAAGGATGGTGGCATTACATGAAATACATAACACCTGGTTTTTCTATGAGTTTACGCGCCATTCCAAGAAAACCAAAAAATCTAGGAAAAGCCATCTATAATATTTTTATCATGCGTCATTACGACAACCTAATGCGTAGAATGAAAGGACAAAAATGGATTGATTGGAAAAATGAACAAGCGATTCTCAGGACGAATCGAAAAAATGAAATATTTTAAATTATTTAACAAGCTCATTAATCTTTTCATACACCAAATGCGCTTCCCAACCTCTGTAAAATAGATAATCGGCAATTTTTTTCTTTCGTTTAAACGGATTGGTTTCTTTTATAGAAGCATTCCGTTTCTTGGCCAAATCGTCTAAAGTTTTCAAGTATTCAGTTTCGTCAATTTCTTTCAAAGCCGTATCAATATTATACTTTGAAATATCGCGTAATTTCAGCTCTCTCACAATACGTAAACGTCCCCATTTCTTAATGCGAAACTTGCCTCTAGCGAAGCTTTTTGCAAAGCGTTCTTCGTTCAAAAAATTATCCTGAATCAATTCAGAAACAATCACATCAATTGCTGCTGGAATCATGTTCATTTGTTGCAATTTCTCAACAACTTCCTTGTGACAGCGATCTTGATATGCGCAAAATTGTTGTAACTTAATTTTGGCTTCTGTAACAGAATATGATTTTTTTTCCATAAATATGAACAATTACAACGAATTATTTAACGTTACAAAGATACTTCTTTGATAACAAATAGATTAAAAAGTATCTTTGCATATGCTATAATTTTGCCATACAATGAAAAACTTTACCATATTATTTTTTCTCTTTGTTGTGTCTGTTGGGTACAGTCAAATATTAACTTTCGACTTCAACGGATTAGTAGGAAATGAAGTGTCTGCAACATCCAATACAAATGATGCTAACATATCAAGTGCTACAATTACCAGAGGTGCTGGACTGACTGCTTCAAACAATGGAAACAGATTCAATGCGCGTTCTTGGGCATTAACAAATATTGCGAATGCAGTCTCAGGGAATGATTACATGGAATTTACAATAACACCAAATTCTGGTTTCTCTTTTGATGTTACCACAATGGTTTTCAATGTACAACGCTCTTCTACAGGGTTGCGTGGTATTACTTTGCGAAGTTCTTTAGACAGTTATGCTGCAAACATTGATACCGAAATGGCTATTGCCGACAATACCAGTACACAAGTTATTACATTCACAGTGAATCAAACGGGAAATGCAGCTGCCGTGACGTATAGAATTTATGGCTGGGCAGAAGGTACTACAGGTACAGGAGGTTTTGAAGGAACTGGAAATGATATCATTGTGAATGGAAGCACTGCTACTACCTGTACAGATGCCATGGATTTTACCAACGTGCAATTTCCAACAACGTCACAAACGATTACAGTAGGCGATAATTTTACCGTATTTGCGCAAGGATATGAAGCTGGAGTTACAGAAGCTGCTGGCGCTGGCACAGGCGTAGAAGCTTGGATAGGATACAATACAACAAATAATGACCCGAGTGTTGATACAGGTTGGACATGGGTTCCAGCAACATTTAATGTGCAATCGGGAAACAATGATGAATTTAGTGCCGAAATCGGTTCAGGTTTAGCAACAGGAACCTATTACTATGCAAGTCGTTTTAGACTAAATAATTGCCTATTTACCTATGGAGGTTCTGGCGGAGTTTGGAATAATGATTCAGTTCAATTAACAGTAAATCCTGATATTGCAGACTTTTGTAATGTAGATTTTCCTAAATCAGCAACCATTACAGAAGGCGATACATTTAATGTATTTGCACAAGTTTTTGAACCAGGAATCACAAATGCCGTTGGGCAAGGAGCCAATGTTGAAGCTTGGATAGGATATAATACAACAGATAATGACCCACGAGTAGATTCAGGTTGGACATGGGTTGCAGCAACGTACGATTCGGATGTTGGAAATAATGATCAATACGTAGCGGAAATTGGTAGTGCGCGAACACCAGGAACTTATTACTACGCTTCCCGATTTAGAATCAATAGTAGCGATTTTACATATGGAGGAATTCTAGCAGACAATATGGGGAATTTTTGGGATCCTGTAACGTATAACTCAGGAATATTAACTGTAGATCCGCCACCATTAGCAGATGTAGTGATCACAGAAATTATGTATAACTCTACAGGAACAGACGACGAATGGGTAGAAATTTGTAACAACTCAGGAAGTACGCAAAGTCTAAGTTTATATACGATAGAATCTAACAGTTCAACATTATATACTTTTTCAGGAGGAACAACCATTGCAGACGGAACCTGTATTACAATTGGTGTTGGAAGTAATGGAGACGGAAACTTTAATCCTGGATGTAATTTTACTCCCGATTTCGGATTAAATGGAAGTATAAATAACTCGAACAACTTAGCAAACTCAATACAAACTATTACGCTTTTCGCTGCAGACGGAACAACAGCCGCGGATGCTGTTACCTACGATCCAAGTGATGGTGCAGATGGAAATGGAAACTCTCTTCATGTGATAGATAGCACCATAGATAATTCGGATACAGGAACCAACTGGCAAGAAGTTACCAATGGTGGTTCTCCAGGAACCAACTCACTCGTTTCTCCTTGTGCAACTACAGAAGTAGAATTTATATCAACAACTTCAACATTAACGGAAGATGGAGTTACCGTAGATATTTGTGTATCCATTGTAAATCCAAGTGGCTCAACAGCAACAACCGTAGAAGTTGCCCTTGATGGAGCTAGTACAGCAACCAATGGAACAGACTACGATGATGGCGGAGGAACTCCAGCAGCAATCGTATTTCCAATCACATTAACATTTGCGGCAGGATCATCTTCTGACGAATGCGTATCTATCTTTATCTCCAATGATGACGCAGTTGTAGAGCCAAACGAAACAGTAATTTTAAATTTACAAAATGTAGCAGGTGGAACAAGCGCAGCAATAGGAACAAACACAACTCATACACTAACCATCACGGACAATGATGGCGCTGGTTCTAATGATGTAATGATTACACAATATTATGAAGGTGCTGCAACGAATAAATGGATTGAAGTCAAAAATGTAAGCGGATCAATCATTCCAGCAAATACATATTACATCGTAGTATTAAACAATGCAGATGCTGACAATCCTGCAGCTGCAGATCCTTCTAACGGAAGTTCGCCGTCATTTAATAACAATGTACTCATAACTACAGACATGGCTGCTGGAGAAGTGCGTCGTTTCAAGCACGATACCGCAGTATTGCCCGCATATGCTTCACCAGGAGAAACAGGGTATGATGGAAATCCTACAACTGAATTTCCAGCAGGAGCAAGTTTATTTAGTGGAGACGATTTAGTCATTATTACTACAAGTCTTGATAGCAATTCATGGGCAAATAGAGTTGATGTTATTGGAGATGGAACTGCTTGGGGCGATTTAAGATGTTTTGTAAGAAACTCATGTGTGTCTACAACGCCTTCCACAACTTGGGATATTAATGATTGGGTTGAATTTACTTCCGCAGAAGTCGAAAATGCAGTCATGGGAACAAATCCATACTTAGGAGAACATGAAGATGCGGTTACTTCTTGGAACGGTTCGACTTGGAGTCATGGAATGCCAGACAGATCAAGAGCAGTGTCACTTGCCTCAAATTATAATGCCACAACAAATGGAGAGCTTACTGTATGTTCGTTAACGGTTAATTCAGGCGTAACGCTAACAATTCCAGCGGCAACTTATATTGATATTGAAAATGATTTGACCGTAAATGATACAGGAATCATAAACATCAATCATGAAGGTTCATTAGTAATGGTTGATGATGCTGGAAGTGTAACACTTAATGGAACAGGAATTATCAATGTTGAAAAAACAACCACTTCATTTGAACAATACGATTATACATACTGGTCTTCGCCTGTAGCAAGCACCACATTTGCAACTGCGTTAAGTGGTTGGAGACTTGATAGAATTTACAATTACATCGCGGCAAACTATGCTGATTTAAACAATGATGAAATTGATGATGATAATAATATTTGGAACTCAGTAACCGTGTCAAATGCAATGACGCCAGGCGTTGGTTATGCAGCTATGGGACCAACTACAGGAAGTTTTCCGAGAACAGAATCAATTACATTTAGTGGTGCAGTTAACAATGGTGTTATTACTTCGCCAATTAGTCTAAGTGCAGATGCAACAGATTCTGATGACGACTGGAATTTTGTCGGAAACCCTTATCCATCAGCAATTAGTGCTGACGATTTTGTCGCGTTTAACACAAATATTTCAGGAACACTATACTTTTGGACGCATGTAGATGATGTTTCTATTGCCAATCCTGGACCTAATACATTTAATTACAGTACGGACGATTATGCAATGTACAATACCGTTGGAGGAATCGGAACAGGTTCAACAAGTGGAAGTTCGGCACCAACAGGATTTATAGCTTCTGGACAAGGATTTTTCTTAGAAGCCATCACGGCAGGAACAGTTACATTTAACAACAGTATGCGAAGCAACGCTTATAGTAATGATGACTTTTTCAGGCCAACGAATGCAGAAAATGATCCTATTATAGAAAAAGATAGAGTTTGGTTGCAACTCACAAATGCAGACGGCGTATTTAGTGAACTCTTAATTGGATTTTTTGATGATGCAACGCTGCAAAAAGACAGGTTGTATGATGGTGTTCGTTTAAAAGGAATCAACTATGTCAGCTTCTATTCAAAAGATGATACGGGCGAATACGGAATTCAAGGACGTCCAACATTTACAGATACAGATATTGTTCCTTTAGGATACGATACGCAAGTTTTAGGCGATTTTACAATAGGACTTGGAGACATAGATGGAGTATTAAACACAACAGATATCTATCTAAACGATTTAGATTTAAACATAGTTCATAACTTAAAACTATCTGATTATACCTTCACAAGTGCTGATGGAATTTTTCCAAATCGTTTTGAATTACAATTTGTAAACAATAATTTATTGAGTGTTGATGAGGTTGTAAATGAAGATGCTATTGTTGTGTATGTAAATGATACTAACGAATTAGAAATAAAGCAACGTACAACGACACAAATCAATAGTGTAACGGTATATTCAATGTTGGGAGAAAAAATCATTTCGGTAACGGACATGAGTCAAAAAATAGCACTAAATCAGCAAGCTTCAGGAGTGTATATTGTTGTGGTTGATACCGAAAAAGGGAAAATAACAAAGAAAATTACCCGCTAACAGCATTCAAAAGAGTTATTCTTCTTTCAGGAATAATTCTATAAAATGATAACCAGTTCCATTGCTCATTTTTTCACCTGTAATCACGTCAATAGGTGTGTGAAAAAGTGGGCAATCTAGAACTACAGTATGAAATTCGCCATTCTCGCCACAAATATCAACACCTTTCGCATCTAACAAAGCAATGGTTTCTTCGTTGATAATTCTGCCTAAAAAATCTTGACCTAAATGATCATTACATGAAACAATCATGGCTACAATTCCAGCATCTATCATTTCTGTAACGAGTTTGCGACGCTCTTGTTGCCAAAGCGGTAAATTGCACTTTATATTTGCTTCTTTACACACTTTTTCTTCCCATTCACGATGCGATTCAATATCAATATCGCCAAAAACAGCATCTGTCAATTCATATTGATTTGAAAGTGTTTTTAGCTTGTCAATGAACTTAGTAGTATAATCATTCCAAGTAGCCGAAATAAAATGAATTGAAGCTCCTAAAGCGTCTGCTTGTGCATGTAACACAGCTTTAGAAAGTCCATGTGAGCGACTCATCTCGCCGTTTTCATTTAAGGCATTCAATAAAACCGTGGGTTTTTGTTGTAATTTCAATAAAGCATAACAGGAATCTTTTCCGCCAGACCAAGAACAAAGTAGTTTCATAACAAGTAATTCGTGCAAAGTTTACAGTAAAAATACAAACTCGCAAACTCCTATGCTGTATAAACAGTAACTATTTTGCAACAACTATTTTATAAGGTATTTAAAAAGGATAATACACATCATCAACAGAAATACCAAGGATACTTTTTAAATGCAAAGCTTCGTGAATAATAATTTCGTCTCCAGAATTTACTTTTTCATACATCATCTCGGAAACGCGTACATGTCCGTAGGTTGTTTTCAATGTTCGGTTTTGTTGCTTGCTTCCGTTTCTAGAAATTGTAGTGAAAAGTTTATCGGCAACTTGCGTGGTTACTAAATTTTTCTTCCCAGAGTTGATTGCTTTTTTGTAGTTTAAATGGAAGCGAAGTAACTTGTACAATTGATATATGAATATGATTGGTAACGGAAAAAGAAACACCAATAATCCTCCCAAACCATTAAAAATTAATCCACCAATTGGAAGTGCTAAAAACGCTATAATTATCAAGCGTTTGCGTATTTTTTGGTTATAAAAACTACGTAGAGAATCTTCATCTCTTCTTGTCAATGGTGCTTTCCGAATCTTTGATGTTGGATAGCTTCCTTTGGCATATGTTTGAATTTGTTTTGACTCTTCAACGGCTTCCTCCAAAATTTTATGATGCAAAACTGTTTTCGATTTTGGTGCAACTTCAAAGTAAATTGAATCACCAACGCTAACAGCATTATACATACTAAATTCTACGCTATGCTCGGTGCCGTCAACTGTAATAAAATAATTACGTTTTGTAGTGCTCGATCGGCTACTACTTCCTCTAGCTCCTGTAGAAGTTGATGAACTTTGGCGAATGTCGAGTCGTTTATCGTCAACAATTCCTTCATAGCAATCTTTCATGCCAAGTCGTATATCTAGAATTACAGTTCTTGCCAAATAGATAATAATTCCCGCAAAAAACAATCCGAAAAGACCAAACATGACAAATGGAATGTAACTAAAACCATCGCTACCTAAGGTGACATCTTTCAGAACAAAAGAAAAAATAAAGCCAAAAATGACAACTGCGCCAATGGTGAAAATACCTATAAATCCTAACTTTTTTCGAAGCTTACTTTTGTCTTGTTGCGTTAATGATTTTTGCATAGTTTTATAATGTAAACGTGTTATAATACAGTAAAAATAACGATTACACTATAAAAATAAAATACGTAAAGTTGCGTATTTACGACAAAACGATCAGTTGTGTATTATGTAAAAACTATTAGTCGTTGCGTTCTACTTCGCTTTCAAGTTTCAAAACATCTGTACCATCATCTTGTTTTATATGAAGCGCTTTATCGTCATCTGAACCATTTCGGGTAACTTCTGAGCCTTTTATAGTTTTCGTAATTGATTTTGTATAGGTTTCTTCCACTTTTCCTTCTGCATAACCATTTCCCCATTTCCATTTAACTTCGGTTCCTTTTCGTATCATAATTTTTCTTTTTTCATAAAGATACGTCAAACGAAGAATTAAAAAAAGTAGTTGCCTTGTATTGAAGTGATTGCGTTCATGTTTTTGCTAAATGAGAACAAAAGGAATTTCTACTTGGGAAAAAATGCAAACAATAGTTAAGAAGTGACTATATAAAATCTCGAATCAGTTGAGTCAGTACGTCTGCGTTTACGGTTTCAATAGGATGTTTTACATCTGCTATAATTTTTAATGTTCCGTTGGGTAATTGTGAAGTAACATTTTCAGATTCTTCAATAGTAACCATTTTATCTAAAGCACCAATTCCGATCAAAACGTTATGTGGAATTTGGTGTAAATCGTCATTGGTTAACTTTTTGCCGTTTGCCAAAGTTAGCATCATCTCGGCTGTTTTGCGCATCACTTCTTTCCAGTCATTTGGTTGATGAAGTTCCGCTAAACGTTTGGCAAAAGCTGGTACTTTTTCTTCAATTTTTTCAGGATTCAACATCTTAACTTCTTGCTGTGCGCTTTCCAAACTCCAATTGAACTTTGTGCCAAGTGTTACAATTTTCCCAACCAATTCAGGCTGTTTTTTAGCCAATGTCAACGCGACATAACCGCCCATACTATAGCCAAAAATATGTGTTTGGGAAATTCCCAACATTTCAAGTTTCTCAATTACATTAGCTGCAAATCGTTCCATCGCAAAGGCTTCATCAGAAGTTCGTCCACCGTGACCTTCAAAGTTTAAGGTGTAAACATTAAAATCTTTTGAAAGCATTTCTTGCAGCGGTTGCAACTGTAATTTGCTTCCCAAAGCACCGTGAAGTAGGAGTAGGTTTTGTTGTTTCATCTCATAAAGTTATTAAAAATCGTCTCTTCGAGTGATTTTTTGAAGTAAAATGAAGAAAAATTGTACCGAGAAGTGCATGAAATACTATAAGATATTAGTATTGAGATATGAGGATTCAGGTTGCCGATATTAACATGTGATTACCAAAAAAGTATTTGCAAATTTTTTTTGAACTAGTTTAGATTCCTTATTTATTTCGTAATTAAAATCATTAAATCTTTTGTAAATATCTTTCTGTCGCTAAAAACTTTTTTTGAAGTAAGAGTTGGGTTTTCTAAAACAAATTTTTCTGAATTAGGAAACGTAATGGTGTACGTTCCTTTTTCATGTGCTTTAAATTTCCACTTTTGAAGTGCTGGCTGTCTTTTCCAGTTAATTCTTGGGAAAAGTACTTTGGTAAGTTTAACTGTAGTTCTGTTTTCAAAAACAACAATCGGCTGTAATATGTCAATATCATACTCATTTGTTAGTCCAAGAATATTAATAGCATATGTAACAGGTTGTTCATTATGAATATCAACAGAAGATTCAGAAAGTTTAGCGACTGCAACCTTTTGTAATTTCCTCTTTAGTGTGTAAATGATTAAAAAGGACATAATAATGATTACTGGGACATATGGAAAGATTGTTGACATCTGGATATTTTAGAATTTTGATAAATTTAACTTTATTATTTCTAAAAGTATTAAAACCAAAAAAAGCGACCATTTCTGATCGCTTTTTATTAGTTGTAAACTTCATCGTTTTTATCTTTAAAACGATATTCTAGATACGTGTAAGCATCTCTTGGTAATATTTTTACCCATTTTTTATGATTCAAAAACCATTTAAAACGGATGGATGGAAATCCTTTTGTGAGATACGCCGCAATAAAAGGATGCGTGTTTAACGTAACTCCGTTTAAGCCATCTTTCTTGGCTAAAATTCTTTCTAGATCAGTCGTAATTTTATCAACGAGCACTATCGGAGCCTCTACTTCGCTTCCGCCACCATTAGGGTTTTTCTCGCGTGTTTTAATATTTACTTCTGGTCGTACTCTTTGTCGTGTAATTTGTACCAAACCAAATTTACTAGGAGGTAATATTTTGTGTTTCGCTCTGTCGTCTTTCATTTCTGTCTTCAAATGATCAAACAAAGTTCTTCGGTGTTCTGCATTGGTCATATCGATAAAGTCGATGACGATAATTCCTCCCATATCGCGCAATCGGAGTTGCCTTGCAATTTCTCTTGCGGCAATCATGTTGACTTCTAATGCAGTGTCCTCTTGTGTGCGGGCTTTGTTAGAACGGTTACCGCTGTTGACATCAACAACGTGTAACGCTTCGGTGTGTTCTATCACTAAATAAGCGCCTTTACTCATGGAAACTGTTTTTCCAAAAGAGGTTTTAATTTGTCGTTCTACTCCATATTTTTCAAAAAGTGGAACTTTTGACTGGTACAATTTTACAATAGACTCTTTTTTTGGTGCAATTTTCTGCACGTATTCTTTAATTTCGTAATAAAGATCTTCATCATCTACTTGTATTCCTGTGAATGACTCGTTAAAGATATCTCTCAAAATTGAGGATGCTTTATTCATTTCACTCAATACTTTCGAAGGATGTTCAGCTTTATATAGCTTTTTACACATTGTTGACCATTTTGTCAACAAATTTTGTAAATCTTGGTCCAATTCAGCTACTTTTTTGCCTTCAGCTACTGTACGTACAATAACGCCAAAACCTTTTGGTTTGATACTGAGTACCAAACGTTTTAAACGGTCTTTTTCTTCCTTACTTTCTATTTTTTGTGATATAGATACACGATCCGAAAACGGAACAAGTACAATATATCGTCCAGCAATAGAAAGTTCAGAACTAATTCTAGGACCTTTGGTCGAAATTGGCTCCTTTACAATTTGAACAAGTAAAGATTGATTGGCTTTTATAGCATCCATGATGCTACCATTCTTATCTATATTTGGTTCAAAAGGAAAGTTTTTTAATGTAAAATCTTTTAATTTACCTGTGCTTACACGTTTTATAAACTTCAATAAAGAAGGAAGTTGCGGTCCTAAATCATGGTAATGTAAAAAGGCATCTTTTTCGTAGCCAACATTTACAAAAGCTGCATTTAGTCCAGAAACGGGTTTTCTTATTTTAGCAAGAAATACGTCTCCAACTGCAAAATCATTATTGTCTTCTTCCTTATGTAATTCTATAAGTTTTCCATCCTTTAGCAAGGCAAAATCTACTTCAGAGGAATTGGATCTAATTATTAATTCTTTATTCACTCTGATAAAATTTTTATCCATACAAATTGTATAGATGGATTAAACAATTTTCAACAGGTATTGTTTTTACCCAATAAAATATGCATACGCCAATGCAAGCACAAGACAGTAGTGCTTACATTTTAGGCATGCAATTTTTTTCAAAGAACGTGTGTTTTATAAAATCTATAAAACAAAGAAAGTAGTTTGTAATAAACTACTTCTTCTTGTGACGATTAGCTCTTCTTCTTTTTTTACGCTTGTGCGTAGCCACCTTGTGTCTTTTTCTTTTCTTACCACTTGGCATAATGCTCTATGTTTTTAATTAATAAATTATTTTTTCAATTACTTTACTTCAACGTTGCTCTTTACGCCTTCAACAAAAACTTTTGCAGGCTTAAACGCAGGAATATTGTGTGCAGGAATTTTAATAGTTGTATTCTTAGAAATGTTTCTACCTGTTTTCTCAGCTCTAGTTTTGATAATGAAACTACCAAAACCTCTTAAGTAAACATTGTCTCCACTCTCTAAAGAATTCTTAACTTCTTCCATAAAAGTTTCTACAGTTGCCTGTACATCACCTTTTTCCATTCCTAGTTTTTCTGAAATCTTTGCTACGATGTCCGCTTTCGTCATTTTAATATATTTTGTTTATTCGTTATAAAATTAAGGGATGCAAATATATAATTAATTAGATAATAATAATATTCTAATTGATTAAAATTTAACGATATAAAGATTTATTTTTGCGTATTATTCAATTTAATGAAGTTTTCTAAAGAAATTATACATTGGTATTTTCAAAATAAGCGCGATTTGCCTTGGCGAAAAACCAAAGATCCATACCGAATTTGGCTCTCCGAAATTATGTTGCAACAAACACGCGTTGCTCAGGGATTGCCTTATTATGAGAAGTTTACAGCAGCATTTCCAACCGTACACGATCTGGCGAAAGCCGAAGAATCACAGGTGTTAAAACTTTGGCAAGGACTCGGCTATTACTCACGTGCGCGCAATTTACACTATACCGCAAAAGATATTGTAAACAATTATAATGGAAAGTTTCCAAACACATATGCAGCGCTTTTGAAGCTAAAAGGTGTTGGCGATTATACCGCAAGTGCCATCGCTTCTATTTGTTTTGACGAAGTTGCGCCCGTAGTCGACGGAAATGTATACAGAGTTTTGGCGCGATATTTTGATGTTGATACACCTATAAATAGTACAGAAGGCATAAAACTGTTCAAAAAATTAGCGTTTGAAGTGGTAGATCATGACGATCCTGCTAATTTCAATCAGGCAATTATGGAATTTGGCGCCGTACAATGCAAACCACAAAGTCCATATTGTATCATTTGTCCGTTGGCTTCAAGTTGTGAAGGATTAAAAAATCAACGTGTCAATATGTTGCCAGTCAAGCTGAAAAAAACAAAGATAAAAAACCGTTGGTTCAACTATTTGGTCGTTATTGCAAATGAACAACAGACGCTTTTGGAAGAGCGAAAAGGAAAAGGAATTTGGCAAGGTTTGTATCAATTTCCACTGCTTGAAACCACAAAGGAAGTAGAAAATATTGAGCAACATCAGGCTGAAATTCAAGAAATTATCAATATTCAAGATTTTTCTATTACACAATTCAACGAAAAAACAATTGTACACAAGTTGTCGCATCAGCACTTGTATACTACATTTTGGATTGTAGAAACTAGTAATATCTTAAAAAACGGAATACCTTTGCGCAAAATTAGAGAATATCCAGTTCCGATTTTGATTGGAAACTTCATTGAAGCTTTCAATTTTTAATGGTTTTTTAGTACATTTGATAATACACGTAAATTTAAAAATATGAGTGGAACACTAAATAAAGTAATGTTGATAGGGCACTTGGGTGATGAAGTAAAAATGCATTACTTTGAAGGTGGCGGTTGTATTGGGCGTTTTCCAATTGCAACAAATGATTCCTATACAAATAAACAAACAGGCGAACGCGTTGTTAATACCGATTGGCACAATATTGTAGTACGAAATAAAGCTGCTGAAATTTGTGAAAAATATTTAAGTAAAGGCGATAAAGTATATGTGGAAGGTCGCTTGAAAAATAGACAATGGCAAGGCGAAGACGGAAATACGCGCTATTCTACGGAAGTGCAAGTAACCGATTTTACATTTTTGTCAACCAAAAAAGAAGCACAGGCAAATGCTTCTAATTCGGGAAGTAATATGGCGAGTAATGCGCCTACGACTACAAATCATCAAGCTGCACAGCCAGTACAACCACAACAGCAAGCGCCACAAGCCACTCCTGTTGAGGAAGACGATGATCTACCATTTTAATCGAAGTTTAATTAACTATTGAAAGTTTGGATCCAGAACCCAGTATAATCATTTTTTTAACAGTTTTTGACGGACTGGTAATTTTTAAGATTATTTTCTTTGGTATCTTATTAGCTTGTTCTGCCTTAATTTCTGGCGCAGAAGTAGCATTATTTTCGCTGTCGCCAACAGAAGTAAACGAAGCAGAAGAAAATGAATCTCCGCGTTTGCAATTGGTTGCTAAATTGCTTCGAAAACCCAAAAAACTCTTGGCTACAATTTTAGTTGCCAATAATTTTATCAATATTACAACCGTGTTGTTATTTGCTTCCTTAAGCAATGTATTCTTTTCAGGAATAACGACAGAATGGATTAGATTGGTTATTGAAATTGGTGTCGTAACCTTCTTAATTTTACTGTTTGGCGAAATTCTTCCTAAAGTATATGCAAGTCGTAATAAACACAAGTTTTCGGCAATGATGGCATATCCGTTAAATATTTTGGATAAAGTTTTTATGCCGATTAGCGGACCGATGAGTTTTGTGTCTGAATTGATTCAGAAAAAACTAGGAAAGCAACGTTCGCACCTTTCTGTAGATCAATTATCGCAAGCATTAGAATTGACTTCGGAAGACGAAACCACGAAAGAAGAACAGAAAATTTTACAAGGAATTGTTTCTTTTGGAAATACAGACACCAAGCAGGTAATGCGACCGCGTATGGATGTGTTTGCACTAAAGGAAGAACTGCCGTTTGAAACCGTTTTGAAAGAAATTACAAAAAATGGATATTCTAGAATTCCTGTGTATAAAGAAAGTTTGGATGAAATTTCGGGAATTTTATATGTAAAAGATTTAATTCCGCATATTGATGCTAAAAACTTCGCTTGGACAAAGCTGCTTCGTGATACATATTTTGTACCTGAAAATAAAAAATTAGACGATTTATTACGTGAATTTCAGGAAAAGAAAATTCATTTGGCTATTGTGGTTGACGAATATGGAGGAACTTCTGGATTGGTTTCACTAGAAGATGTTATTGAAGAAATTGTAGGCGATATTAGTGACGAATTTGATGATGAAGATTTAATTTATTCTAAAATTGATGATAAAAATTATGTCTTTGAAGGAAAAACCAATTTAAAAGACTTTTATAAAGTAATCGGAGTAGACGATCCGTCAGAATTTGAAGCACAAAAAGGCGAATCGGAAACCATTGCAGGTTTTGTATTGGAAATTTTTAGAGGCTTTCCAAAAGTAAAAGATAAAATAAACTTTAGTAACTATACGTTTACCGTAGAAGTAATTGACAACAAACGATTGAAACAAGTAAAAGTAACACTCAAATAATGAAGCTAGTTAAGTATATAAGTATCATTTCAGTACTCAGTAGTATATTAATTTCATGTGGAGGAGAAGTGTTGCCAAAGCCAAATGGTTTTTTGAGTTTGCAATATCCTGAGCCTGTGTATGCCAAAATGCAAACCGATTGTCCGTATACTTTTGAAAAAAACCAAATAGCTAACATAGTTCCGAAGAAAAATTGTTGGATGAATTTAGACTATCCAGCGTTAAATGGAACATTGCATTTATCATACGTAGAAATTGATGACAACTTAAATCAATTACTGGAAGATGTTCAGAAACTTACCTATGAACATGCGGTAAAAGCAGATGCGATTGAACCAACAGTATATGAAAACAAAGCACAAAATGTATATGGAATGGTGTATGAAGTAGAAGGAAATGCCGCTTCACAAGCACAATTTTACGTTACGGATAGTACAAAACATTTCTTAACAGGTTCGTTATATTTCAATGCTATACCAAACTATGATTCTATTTATCCAGCGGTGGTATATATTAAAAAAGACATTCGTACGTTGATTGAAACGTTGAAGTGGGAAGAGTAGTTTTTGGGTTGCTTCGCTTTTTGGTCGCTTCGCTTTTTGGGTTGCTTCGCTTTTTGGGTTGCTTCGCTTTTTGGTCGCTTCGCTTTTTGGGTTGCTTCGCTTTTTGGTCGCTTCGCTTTTTGGGTTGCTTCGCTTTTTGGTCGCTTCGCTTTTTGGGTTGCTTCGCTTTTTGGTCGCTTCGCTTTTTGGGTTGCTTCGCTTTTTGGTCGCTTCGCTTTTTGGGTTGCTTCGCTTTTTGGTCGCTTCGCTTTTTGGGTTGCTTCGCTTTTTGGTCGCTTCGCTTTTTGGGTTGCTTCGCTTTTTGGTCGCTTCGCTTTTTGGGTTGCTTCGCTTTTTGGTCGCTTCGCTTTTTGGGTTGCTTCGCTTTTTGGTCGCTTCGCTTTTTGGGTTGCTTCGCTTTTTGGTCGCTTCGCTTTTTGGGTTGCTTCGCTTTTTGGTCGCTTCGCTTTTTGGGTTGCTTCGCTTTTTGGTCGCTTCGCTTTTTGGGTTGCTTCGCTTTTTGGGTTGCTTCGCTTTTTGGTCGCTTCGCGTAAGTCTTAAAATACTTTTACATTCAACGTTTATAATTTGGCATTTACAATTTCAAAAAGCCACATCGAGCGCAGTCGAGATGCCTTTTAGATCTCTGTATTTCTATGACCAAATTACTAAATCATTGAATTGGTACATTTTTATATTAAAAAATCCCCAATCGTTACAATTGAGGATTCTAAATTATTGTATTTAAAAAGTTATACCTTTTTTGTGCAACAATCTTTTTTACAATCGTCAGCACATGCCACCTTTTTAGCTTCTTCTTTTTTTGTACAGCAAGCCATTTTGCAATCCGCCTTGCATGCTTTTTTAGCTTCTCCTTTTTTAGCACAGCATTCCATTTTGCAGTCTGCTTTGCATGTTTTGCCAAAAGCATCCACATTTTTCATGTCAGATATTTTATAATCTCCAGGAACTTTGGCAACTGTACTTGTCAACGCGTCAAAATCAACCTTAGTTTCGTTGTATTCAACCATTGCCAATTTCTGTTCAAAGTCTACCGTTGCCGATTTTACGCCGTCCATAGACGCTAATTTGCTCTCAATGCGCTTTGCACATCCGATAGCACAAGTCATTCCATCAATTTTAAACTCAGCTTTGTTATAGTTTGCCGCAATATCTTGTGTAGTTGTTTCTTTTTTTACAGTTTCGGCTTGTGTATCAACTGATATCGTTTCTGGTGTCGCGTTATTTTTACAACTTACAATAGCAAGTGCTAATGCGAAAACAAAAAGTATTTTTTTCATTGTATATATTTTTAGTGAGTACACTGAAAACTCAGTATAGTTTTGACTTATATGTTTATCACAAAATTACACAATTATGGTTAAAGTATTCAAAATAATTGTCCGACTTTTGTGTAGAATTTTTGAATCATTCGTATGAATACCGAAAAACTGAAGTGGATTTATCTTGGCGTATTGTCGTTAATTTGGGGAAGTTCTTTTATTTTGATTGATCAGGCAATGCACGGATTGAGTTCAATACAAGTTGGTGCTTTGCGAGTTGTGTTGACAGGATTGTTTATTTTTTCTGTCGGATTGAAGAAAGTTAAATTGATTGAACGCAAACAATGGAAGTGGATTTTTTGGACGGCTTTGGCAGGTTCTATGCTTCCCATGTTTTTATTCGCAATTGCACAAGAACAGTTGGATAGTTCGGTAGCCAGTATGTTAAACTCTTTAGTGCCGCTTCATACCATCATTTTCGGCGTATTATTTTTTGGAGTTGTCGTGTCGAAACGGCAAATTGTTGGAGTAATTCTCGGTTTAGTTGGTGCGTTGGTATTGGTATTTGCTGGAGCAGAATTTCAGCCAAGTCAAAATTATTGGTATAGTATTTTTATTCTATTAGCAACGATTGGTTATGGCTTGAATGTGAATATTATAAAACGACATTTGAACGATTTGAACGCGATTGCGATTGTAGCTGGAAATTTCGTAATTATTAGTATTCCAGGACTCATCATATTATGGTATACAGGTTTTTTTGATACAGTTTTAGAAAACGAAGCGATGCAAATTGCTTTGGGTTATGTAGCGATTCTATCGTTATTTGGGAGTGCTGTAGCAAAAGTAATTTATAATAGACTGGTCCAAATTTCGAGTCCAGTTTTTGCTTCTTCAGTAACCTATACGATGCCAGTTGTGGCTATTTTTTGGGGATTGATTTTCGGTGAGCGTTTAAGTATTTATCAATTATTAGGAGGAATTATTATTTTGGTTGGTGTGTATTTGGTGAATAAGCGAGCTAAAAAAAGCTAAAAATCAGTATAACTTTCAGCTTTTTTTAGATTTTATTTTGTTTAGGACAATTTCCAGCTGTTTTCTATTGGAAATTAATTTTAAGAATCCCAAGTTCCATTGATGCAATTCTCATAGGCTATTTGGTAATACATTTCATAAAACTCTTGGAAAAAGTGTTCGCCGTAAGCGTCTATTGCTGCTGAAAGTGTTGCTTGTGCTTCACAAGATTTTATAGGATTAATATTTGCTCCAACTAATTCTTTCTGTTCCTTTTTCGTTAGAACCTTAAATGATTTCATCTTTTTTATACTCATAATCTTACATTTTTTAATTAAAAATATTTTTATAAATGTAAGTAAATATATCTTATTTATTAATTAAACTAAAAAAAAGCTGAAAGTTATGTACACAACTTTCAGCTTTTATATATTAAAAATAAATATGGTTTATTCGAAATCAGCTTTTGTTAAAGGCTCATTAATTTTAGTAGAAACAGCAATCATTTCAATTTTTTGTCCTGCTGCAGGAATAATCATCGCGTGTGGAATCATTATACCATTTACTTCTTTGTAATCACCTAACATACGATCTTGTGGCATTTCTTGTCCTCCAGGACCTTTTACCATTGAACGTTCCATAATTTTTAAACCAGACTTTACATCGTAAAAATTAGATGTTTTATCTCCGTTAGCTTTTTCAACTTCAATAACGTATGCATCTTTTCCATCTACAGATTCAATTCCTTTGAGTGTAGTTTTACTAGAATCATAGTTTAATTCTGGAAATAATCCTTTACGAGATTTCATGTCAGCTAGCATTTCTGCTGGCATATCTCTTTTTTGACCTTGTCCAGCAATGTAACCTTTTTCGCCATCAAATGTTTGCTTGTTAACACTTCCCATTCCTGCAATGCTTACATCAACCATAAAAAGGTTTGGAGATTTGCGTTTTGAAACCATTGACATATCCATTCCTTGGAAAGAAGCGCCCATTTCTTGAACTATTGAAGTAACAGACATTAATTTGTCTTTTCCGCCAATGGCTTTGATATAGTTGTCAATTACCGTTTGTGCTGTAACGCCAGCAGGAATTGGCTTTTTGAATTCAGGCTTTTTTGTTGGCGCTCCATATTGGTCAAAATATTTAACAGGAATCTTTTTTCCGTCAAATGTTAAGTTTTCTAAAGCATCAACTACTTCGCTTCCTTTTCCGGTAACTACTATTCGTAAGTTATCTTTTTGGAAATATTTTTTGGCAGCTCTTAATACATCTTCTCTTGAAACCGCTTCGATTTTCTCTAAATACGTTTCATAGAAATCTGCTGGTAAGTCTTGTGTTTTGATACGCAAAGCATAGTTTGCAACCGTAGCAGGTCTTTCGATTCCCATAACGAAGTTTCCAACGTATTTTGCTTTTACATTTTTTAGTTCTTCCGCAGAAACTAATTCTGTAGTAATGGTTTTAATTTCTTTTAAAATTTCAATAACCGCACTATCAGTTACTTCATTACGTACACTCGCCGTAGCTTTGAATGTAGAAACTGTTTTTTTGTTGTTTCCAATTCTTGAGTACGAACCGTATGTGAATTTTTTGTCTTCACGTAAGTTGTTAAATAAACGTGCTTCTCCACCACCACCTAAGATGTTGTTGGCAATTAATACAGGGAAATAGTCATCATCTTTCATGGTCAATGTTACGGTGTTCTGAACACTTAATTCAGATTGTACAGCGTTGTCCATGTTGATGAAGTTTACTTCTGTTGTCATAGGATTTTTTGCTGTATCAAACGTATCAGCTATAACAGTTCCTTTTTCCCACTTGTTGAAAAGTTTCTTAATTAATTTTTTAGCTTTCTTAGCTTTTACGTCCCCAACAACAATTAAATATGCATTGTCTGGTTTGAAATATTTACTGTGAAATGCTTTTACATCGTCAAGCGTTACACTTTTAATGCTTTCTTCCGTAATAAATTCTCCGTAAGGGTGATTTGCTCCATACGCCAATACCGATTGTACTCTTCCTGCAATAGCAGTTACACTTTTTGCTTCCGATTTTAGGTTTTCTAAAATTTTAGCTCTTTCAGCTTCTAAATCTTCCGATGTGAAATTAGGATTTAAAGCGGCATCAGCCATTAATTCCATAATTCTAGGGAAATATTTTGAAAGCGAACTTGCAAACGCACTTTGTGAACCAAAGTTTAAATTAGCGCCTAAGTAATCAACTTCTTCATTAAAGTCATCTTTAGAAATAGAAGTAGAACCACTTCCTAATAATGAACTTACCAAGCTCGTGAGTCCTGCTTTTTTTCCTTCTAACACAAGCGGATTGTCAATAGTAAGTGTTGCAGAAACACGCGGTAATTTGTTGTTTTCTACAATCATTACCGTAAGTCCGTTTTTTAGTGTAAAAGTTTCGGGCTTTCCAATATTGATCTTTGGTGCAGGTCCTGGTTTTGGTTGCACTGATCTATCTATTTGGGCTTGCATTGTTAGCGAGGCTAAAAACAATACAAGGAGTGAAAATATTTTTGTTTTCATCTGTTATTTTTTAATGTTTTTTAAAAGGTCAGATGGAATTCGTCAGAAAATTTAAACTTACATTGTTTAAATTATGCACTGACTCATTTCATTATCTTTTTATTTTTTTTCTTCTATTTTTTCAGCTGGTAAATATTCTAAAATCAAGCGTTGATTTTGTTTTAAATATTTGTTCGCTACGGTTCTGATTTCTTCTCTCGTAATTGATCTGTAGATATCAATTTCCGTATTGATTAAGTTCGTATCTCCGTATAAAACATTGTATCTAGCCAAAGAATTTGCAATTCCTTGTACACTTGCGTTTGAGTTTACAAATGAATTTTCAAATTTGTTTTGAAGTTTTTGATAATCTTTTTCAGAAATTAAATCTGTTTGTATTTTTTTGATTTCATCGTCCATTTCAGCAATCAAATCATCCAAAGTATTTTCTCCCAAAGGAAGTGCCAATACAGCGTAGATTCCGTAATCTTCTTGGCTAATGTTTACTGCTTGTGCAGCTAATGCCATTTTCTTTTCGTCTACTAAACGTTTGTATAATTTAGAACTTTTTCCATTACTTAAATAAGAAGAAATCATATCTAAAACTCTTGCATCTCTTGTTTTGAATGAAGGTGTTCTGTAGGCAGATATAATCATAGGAATTTGTATGTTCTGATCATATGCTTTCTCACGGAACTGTGTTGTAATAGGATCTTCTTTTGGGAAACTTCTAACGATATCTTTTCCTCTAGGAACAGCTCCAAAATAATCCTTGATCATCTTTTTAGTTGCAGCAACATCAATATCTCCAGCAACGACTAACGTAGCGTTGTTTGGCACGTAATATTTTTTGTTAAAAGCTAAAAACTCATCTAAAGTAGCAGCATCTAAATGCTCCATTTTTCCAATCGTAGTTCCTTTATATGGATGTTTTTTAAACATGTGCTTCTTGATGTTTTCAAGAATACCTCCGTAAGGCTGATTGTCTACACGTTGTCTTTTTTCTTCTTTAACAACTTCATTTTGAGTATCAACTCCAATTTGATTAATTACAGGATGAAGCATACGTTCTGATTCCATCCATAATCCTAATTCTAAATTATTTGAAGGGAAAACTTCGTAATAATACGTTCTGTCATCTGTAGTATTTGCATTGTTGCTTCCTCCATTAGAAGAAACGATTTTGAACCATTGTCCACGCTCTATATTTTCTGTTCCTTCAAAAAGTAAATGTTCGAAGAAATGAGCAAATCCTGTACGCTCTGGAGTTTCATCCTTTGCTCCTACATGATACATAACAGCTGTAGTGACCACAGGAGCCGAATTGTCTTGGTGAAGAATTACGTGTAGACCATTGTCTAAATCATATTCTTCAAACTTAACTTCTTGTGCTTGGGAAAGAAACCCGAAAAGCAGCAAAGAGGCTATTGAAAATAATCTTTTTTTCATTGCGTTTTTACTTTTTTACTTGAGTTATTTTGTATGTGACGCAAGTTCTATAAAAATGTTACAGCATACAAGAAATAAAAGAATTTTAAGAATATTTTGGCATGTACTCGATTTTTTGTAATTTAAAGACTATCAATTGATTACTAATTAGAATATAAAAAAATTAAAAATGGAAAAGAAAGCATTAAAATATGGAGGATTCATCGCGTTAGGGTTGATATTATATTTTTTACTCGTACGATTGTTTGGAATGCATGAAAATCCTTGGTTGCGTTTACTCAATGGACTTATTGTAGCATTTGGTATTTATAAAATTATTAAAGATGTAAAAGCAGAAAATGGTGCTCGTTTCAATTATTTTGACGGATTCAAAGCTGGAATTGTTGCTGGTTTTGTAGCTACTTTGCTTTTTACGCTTTTCATGGGAATTTATATTTTTCATATTGATACCGCTTTTGCAGAAAAAATAATGGCAATGGGATTGGGAAGTCATACCTCAGAACCAGGCATTTTACTCTTCATTATATTGATAGAAGGTTTTGCTTCGGCAGTGGTTTTAAGTCTGTTATTTATGCAGAAATTTAAACCAAGTTGGAATATCTCATAGAAAGTATTGTTGAAGTATTTGTAGATTAATTAATTAGATGTATATTTGCGTCCATTTTTTGGATAAAATTAATTAATTAAACGATACGCTATGTATGCAATTGTAGAGATGGCAGGGCAGCAATTTAAAGTTGCGAAAGACCAAAAAGTATTTGTACATCGTCTAGCTGTAGAAGAAGGAAAGAAAGTTACTTTCGACAATGTTCTTTTATTAGATGACAACGGACAAGTTACGATTGGCGCCCCAGCTATAAACGGAGCCGCAGTAGAGGCCAAAGTTTTAAAGCACCTTAAAGGTGATAAAGTTATTGTTTTCAAGAAGAAAAGACGTAAAGGTTACCGTGTGAAAAACGGACACCGTCAGTCTTTAACTGAAATTGTTATTGAAAACATTGTAGCTTCAGGAGCTAAAAAAGCAGCACCAAAGAAAGAAGCTAAAAAAGAAGAAGCTAAGCCAGTAGCGAAACCTGCTGCTAAAAAAGCTACAGCAACTAAAGCTGATGACTTGAAAAAGATTGAAGGAATTGGTCCTAAAATCGCATCTACTTTGGTAGAAGCTGGAATTTCAACTTTTGCTGAATTGGCAAAAACAGAACCAGCAAAAATTTCTGAAATTATCTCAGGAGTTCGTGGAAATCACGTAACTGATACTTGGCCAGCACAAGCTCAATTAGCTGCTGACGGAAAGTGGGATGAGTTGAAGAAATGGCAAGATGAATTAGATGGTGGTAAAGCATAATTGCAAAATCACTTAAGTATAACAAAATAAAACCTTACGAAAATGGCTCACAAAAAAGGAGTTGGTAGTTCGAAAAACGGTAGAGAATCAGAATCGAAACGATTAGGAGTTAAGATTTTTGGTGGACAAGCAGCAATTGCTGGAAATATCATCGTTAGACAAAGAGGTACTACTCACAATCCAGGAGAAAATGTATATATGGGAAAAGACCATACATTACATGCAAAAGTTGACGGACTTGTGAAATTCACAAAGAAAGCAAACAACAGATCTTATGTGTCTATCGAACCATTCGAAGCATAATTAAGATTTAAATTACATAAAAAAAGCCTGAACATTTGTTCAGGCTTTTTTTGTTGGAAAGGATTTGTAAATTATTCTACAAATCCCTTTTTCTTTAGTAAAGGATCTATTTCAGGCTTCGTACCTCTAAATCCAACATATAAATCCATTCCAGGTTGCGATCCGCCCATGCTCAACATTTTACGGTAGCGTTTTGCTGTTGCTGGATCAAATATGTTTCCTGTGTCTTTAAACGCTTGAAAAGCATCTGCATCTAATACTTCTGACCATAAGTAGCTGTAATATCCAGATGAATATCCTACTGGACTTGAAAAGATGTGTCCAAAATAGGTGCTTCTGTATCGTGGAATAATTTCATCAATTAAACCTAGTTCTGTCATTGCTTGTTTTTCAAGAGTATTTACATCTGTTGGAATATCTGCTGTTTTAGAATGCCAAGCCATATCTAAGTATGCTGCTGCCATATATTCAACCGTAGCAAAACCACCATTGAATGAATTGGCATCTTTCATTTTTTTAATCATTGCATCAGGAATTACTTCTCCAGTTTTGTAATGTTTCGCAAACATTCGCAATACTTGCGGTTCACTCATCCAATTTTCCATTACTTGCGATGGGAATTCAACAAAGTCTCTTGGAACGTTTGTCCCTGACAACGATTCGTATTTTACATTTGAGAATAATCCGTGGAGCGCGTGTCCAAATTCATGGAATAAGGTTTCCGCTTCCGTAAAAGATAATAGCGATGGCGAATCTCCGGAAGGAGCAGGATAATTAAAGTTATTGGTTACAATTGGCGTTACCATACCGTCTACATTCATTTGACTACGTAAAGCATTCATCCAAGCGCCACCACGTTTACTTTCGCGTGCAAAGAAATCCATATAAATGATTCCTAAGTGTTTTCCATCGGCTTCTAATACTTCAAATACTTGTTGATCTTCATGCCATTTCGGAACAGTATTCATTTCCTTAAATGTCAAACCAAATAATTGTTTCGCTAGTGCAAAAACACCATCTCGTACTGTATTTACTTCAAAATACGGACGTGTTTCTTCTTCATCAAAGTTGTAACGTTCTTTACGGACTTTTTCTACATAATATCTCCAATCGCTTCCTTGAAAAGTTCCAGAAACACCTTCGCTTTTCATTTTCTTCGCTAAGGCTTCACGCTCTGATTTCGCCATTGCTAACGCAGACGGCCAGAGTTTGTCCATGAAATCATATACAGCTTCGGGAGTTTCTGCCATGTTATCCGACAGAATGTAAGCGGCATGCGAATCGTAGCCCAATAGTTTTGCCTTTTCCAAACGTAACGTAGCCATTTCACTTAAAATAGCTTTGTTGTCGTTTTCATTGTCATTATTGGCACGCATGGCATAGCCATCAAATAATGCTTTGCGCGCTTCTCTGTTTGGAGACGTTTGTAAAAAAGGATTGATACTTGGACGTTGCAATGTAAACGAATATCCATCTTCGTGACCTCTTTTTTTAGCTTCTGCAGCCGCAAGAGAAACTAAACTTTCAGGAAGATTTCCTAAGTCTTTCTTGTCAGTTATGTGGTATTCAAAAGCATTGGTTTCATCTAATAGATTTTCTCCAAAATCGCCACTTAGTTTTGCCAATCGCGTATTGATTTCGCGTAAACGGTCTTGTGCTTTTCCTTTGAGACTAATTCCTGCTCGAACAAATCGTTTGTGTGTTTCTTCTAATAAACGTGTTTCCTCGGCTGATAAATTGAGTTTGTCTTTTTGATCGTACACCGCTTTTACACGCGCATACAGTTTTGCATTTAAATTGATAAAGTCGTTGTGAGTAGCAATTGCAGGCGTGATTTCTTTGGCGGCAGCTTTTAAAGTATCATCTGTATTTGCACCATTTACGGCATAAAATATACGTTGCAATCGGTTGAGATATTTTCCGCTAAATTCTAACGCTTCAATAGTGTTCTGAAATGTTGGTGCTTCGGAATTATCACTGATTTCAGTAATTTCTTTTTGATTTTCTTCTAGTGCTATTTTAAAAGCGGGTAAGTAGTCACTACTTTTTATCTTATCGAAAGGCGGCACTCCGTAAGGTGTGTTCCATTCGGTCAATAATGGATTATCGTTCATAGCGGTTTCTGATTTTTTCTCGGAAGTAGCATCTTTGCAGGAAGCAAATAGCAGAATACTACTCATAATGGCTATTGAGGTTTGTTTCATTTTTAGAAATTTTAAGAACAACAAGATACAGTTTTTTGAACAAAAATATAATTTGATTCATGATCTTAACATTCTATACAAGAGTCAAAAAATTATGTGATCTTTAGCTTTTTGAACATTGTTGAATTCCCCTTAAACCTATTTTTTATTTATGAAGAAAGAAATTTCTTTTTTTTTATTTCATTGTGAGATAGAAAAAAAATTAAGTCCAAAAACATTGAAGGCATATGAAACAGATTTACGTCAGTTTGCTACTTTTTTGAAGACTGACGATCTTACAAAGATTACGAAAGATGATTTAAAATTGTATTTAGGTATATTATCAAAGTTTGCTTCCCGTACGATGAAACGAAAAGTTGCTACGTTGAAAACTTTTTTTTCTTTTTTAGAGTTTGAAGAAGCAATTGAAACAAATCCGTTTCATAAAGTCCGTATCAAGATTAAGTTGGAAAAGCTATTGCCTAAAATTTTATCAATTGCAGAAATTAACGCTATTCTGAAAAATGTATACGCTGAAAAAGCAAGTGTTAACACTAAGAATTCATATCAGTATAAGGAAGCAATTCGCAATGTTGCCATACTTGAATTGTTGTTGGCAACTGGAATTAGAGTGTCTGAATTGTGTGGTTTAAAAAAGGAAAATATTGGTGCTAATTTTGAAACTATTCGGATACTTGGAAAAGGAAATAAGGAACGCAATGTTCCGATAACAAATACGGCAACTCAAGAAGCTTTACAAAACAACTATTTGTCATTTAAAACTATGATTGATACTTCTTCGTATTTTTTTATCAACCGCTTTGGGAATCCGATTTCTACACAATCTGTTCGTTTTTTGGTAAAAAAGTATGCTATGAAAGCTAATATTCAGCGGACTATTACGCCACATGTGTTCCGACATTCTTTTGCGACTTTGTTATTAGAGGAAGATGTTGATATTCGATATATTCAACATTTTTTGGGGCATAGTTCTATTAACGTCACGCAAATGTATGCGCATGTCAATGAAAAGAAAAAAACGGAGTTATTGACAGTTAAAAACCCACGGAATTTTGTGCATTTTTGAGTTTGGTTGGTTATCTGAATGATGGATAACTAATTATTATGGA
>NZ_LBMG01000028.1 GCF_001005315.1 Kordia jejudonensis | reverse complement strand
CTCTTTGCAGGAATGACATCGGAATTAAAGATGTATTATTTTGAATCTCAATTGAGCCTGTTTGTCGGCACGAGTTGTGAAATTCTCGCTAGTATCTTCGGTAATTTGAACTGAGAGTAGATTCCTGCCTTCGCAGGAATGACAGAGGAATCAAACATTCTAACGATTCAAAAGCAAAGCGTCACATCGTGTGAATTTCTTGTAAAGAAATTTGTATCGAGATGCTTTCTAAACTGAAAGTGGATTTCTGCTTTTACAGGAATGACAAGGGAATTAAAGAAGTATTATTTTTAATATTGAATGAGCTTGTTTGTCGGCACGAGTTGTGAAACTCGCGCTAGCGTCTATTCTAACAATTCGAAAGCAAAACGTCACATCGAGTGGATTTCTTGTAAAGAAATTTGTATCGAGATGCTTTCTAAACTGAAAGTAGATTCTTCTCTTTACAGGAATGACATAGGAATTAAAGAAGTAACTATTTGAATTTCAATTGAGCTTGTTTGTCGGCACGAGTTGTGAAACTCGCGCTAGCATTTTCGGTAATTTGAACTGAGAGTAGATTCCTGTCTTTGCAGGAATGACAGAGGAATCAAACATTCTAACAATTCGAAAGCAAAACGTCACATCGAGTGGATTTCTTGTAAAGAAATTTGTATCGAGATGCTTTCTAAACTGAAAGTAGATTCTTCTCTTTACAGGAATGACATAGGAATTAAAGAAGTAACTATTTGAATTTCAATTGAGCTTGTTTGTCGGCACGAGTTGTGAAACTCGCGCTAGCATTTTCGGTAATTTGAACTGAGAGTAGATTCCTGTCTTTGCAGGAATGACAGAGGAATCAAACATTCTAACAATTCGAAAGCAAAGCGTCACATCGAGTGGATTTCTTGTAAAGAAATTTGTATCGAGATGCTTTCTAAACTGAAATGGATTCCTGCCTTCGCAGGAATGACAAAGGAATCAAACGTTCTAACATCTCACTTCTCAATACTAAAATCTCAAAACTATTTACACATACTTCAACACAACCATTCCCAACGGTGGAATTGTGATTTCCGCAGAATGATTTCTGAATTGCCATTCTTTGTCTTCTGAAACTATTTTTTTATTGACAAAATCGTTAGTACCTGCATACTGTTTTAAATCACTGTTGAAAATTTCTTTGAGTGTTCCTTCGGATGGTAAACCAATGCGATAGTTTTCTCTTGGAATTGGCGTCATGTTACAGGCAATAATCAAATCGTTTTCAGGCTTCTTCCCTTTTCGGATGTAGATTAACACAGAGTTCTCAGAATCGTTGTAATCAATCCATTCAAAACCATCTGCCGTGAATTGTTTTTCGTGTAACGCAGATTCTTTTTTGTAGAGCTTGTTTAAATCTTTAATGACATTCTGAACACCTTTGTGTACATCGTGTTCTAGTAAATGCCAATCGAGACTTTGCTCAAAATTCCATTCGCCACTTTGTCCAAATTCAGCTCCTTGAAATAGTAAATTGGTTCCCGGATGCGTAAACATATAACTGTACAATAAACGAAGATTTGCAAAACGTTGCCATTCGTCACCTGGCATTCTTCCTAAGATGGAATGTTTTCCATACACAACCTCGTCATGTGACAACGGTAACATAAAGTTTTCCGTAAACGCATATGTCATGCTGAACGTTAGATCGTTTTGATGATGCTGTCTGTAAATTGGCTCTTTGGCAAAATATTGTAAGGTGTCGTGCATCCAACCCATCATCCATTTCATCCCAAAACCGAGTCCACCAATGGAAGCTGGACGTGACACCATTGGAAACGATGTTGATTCTTCTGCAATGGTTTGCACATCTGGAAACATGGAATAGACCGCTTCATTCATTTCTTTCATAAACGCAATCGCGTCTAAGTTTTCGCGTCCACCAAATTGATTTGGTTCCCATTCGCCTTCGTTTCTGGAATAATCTAAGAATAACATGGAAGCAACCGCATCTACACGCAAACCGTCAGCGTGATATTGGTCGAGCCAAAAAATAGCATTACTGATTAGGAACGATTTTACTTCGTTTCGTCCGTAATTAAAGATCAAACTTTTCCAATCAGGATGATAGCCTCTTCGCTTGTCTGGATGTTCGTATAAGCAAGTTCCATCAAAGAAACCAAGTCCATGTGCATCTTCTGGAAAGTGCGATGGTACCCAATCTAAGATGATTCCGATGTCGTTTTGATGCAGTTTATCTACTAATAATTTGAATTCTTCTGGATAACCAAATCGTGCTGTCGGCGCAAAGTATCCAACCAATTGATATCCCCAACTTGGATCGTACGGATATTCCATGACTGGCATTAATTCCACATGTGTGAAATTCATTTCTTTGACATAGCTGACCAATTCATCTGCTAATTCCGTATAGGTTAAGAATTTGTTTTCTTCTAGTTTGCGCTTCCACGAACCTAAATGCACTTCGTATACCGAATATGGCGCATCTAAGGCATTGTGTTTTTTACGTTTTTTCATCCACTTGGTATCTTTCCAAGCATGATCTGCTTCCCAAACAATCGAAGCTGTTTTTGGTGGATGTTCGCAACGACGCGCATACGGATCAGCTTTTTCCGTTTTGATGTCGTTATGATGACTTTGTATTTTATACTTATATGTAGTTCCTTTTCCAACATTTGGAATGAATCCTTCCCAAATACCGCTTTCGTCCCAACGTACATTGAGTTGGTGTTCGCCTTCTATCCAAAAATTGAAATCGCCAATTACGGAAACGGTTTTAGCACTTGGCGCCCAAACGGCAAAGTAGGTTCCTTCTACGCCATCAAGCGTCATCATGTGTGAGCCAAATTTTTCGTAGAGCTTGTAATGTTTTCCTGCTTTGAATAGATTGATATCGAATTCAGAAAATAGACTATGTGGAAGTACTTTTGCCATAAATTAGTGATTGATAATGTTTGTGATTCCTTTGAGTGGAATGACTGCCCAAAGTGGTCGTGAATTGAGTTCGTACCCAAGTTCATAGATTGCTTTTTCGAGCAATGAATATTTTAGTAAAAAGATGCGTTCTTGACTGTAACCAATGTTTAGATTCGCATCTTGAATTTTTTCAATGTATGTTTTTAAGAACACACCAATAAAGTACGTGTATAACAATTCGCCTGCTTCAAAGAGTTGTTCTTGTGAATGCTTGTAATCATCTTTGTGATTGAAAATTGTTGCATAAATAGCATAGTGAAAGCTTCTAAATAAACCTGCTACATCTTTTAGTGGCGGTTGTTTTACTTTACGATCACGAATGGTACTTTCAGGTTCGCCTTCAAAATCTAGAATGTAGAAATCATCATCTTTGACCAAGATTTGACCTAAATGATAATCGCCATGCACTCGGATGCGTTCGCCTTTGAGTTTTGTCCAATCGAAATTTACCAAACGTTTTCTAATGAGGTTTTTATTGTCTAGAAATTCCTGTGCTAAGGTTAACGACAAACCTTCAAGCTTGTGTAAATTGTTTTCAACCGTATTGAGACGATTTTGAAATTGATATAACAATCTGTTTTTCAACCAAACCGTATAATCGCCGTTGAAATGCGTTGGTGTAAAGGCAGTTTCTTCAAATTCGCTTCCTAACGCAACATGCATTTCTGCCGTACGTTCTGCGAGTTTTTGCACTTTTAAGAATAGATTTAATCCTACCCAATCAATGATTCTTGGAGAAACGTCACGAATGCTGAGTCGCTCAAAGAGCTTCGTTTCAGGCAATTTATCAATACTGATATTTTTCGTTTCTAGATTTAGAAATACTTTGTGTAATTCCTTCAACATATAATCCCACGCATCGCCTTCGTTTGGCACCATTTCCTGCATTAAACCAATCGTAATGTTATCTTTTTCAGAATCTACAATGCTTAAACTTCCTAAATAGGCTGGTGTGTTTTTGTATTGTTTCTTTTCCGATAAGAAACGACTCATTTCATAGTCAGGATTTTTGTTTGCGTAGATTCTTCGGAAGAATTTCAACACACAACTTTCATTGTACACAATAGACGTGTTGCTTTGCTCTAAGCCCATGAAACGTGACGATTTGTATACTTGATCAAATTGTAAACTTTTATGATATTGCACACGTGTTTGATCGTTTGGAATGGCAGAATGAATGCGTTCAAACACCAATTTACGAAACGCTTCTAAGTTGATCGCATCAATGATAAATCCTTCTTGATTTTTGATACTTATTGGCAAGATTCGATCTTCTTTGGCAAAACTTTCATCCGACACAAACGCAATCGGTAAAAAGTAATGTTGATAGAATGCTTCTACAAAATTTACTTCTAATATTAGTCCATAATAGACTTCGCCATGTTGTTGAATTCGGAAATATTCCGAAAGTTCAATGTATTTTAGTTTGCTTGCTTTTCCACCGTACCAACGTTGTTTTGTAATGTAATCTTCTAAAACTTCTGATAAAAAAGCTTTGACAAACGCCTTGTTTTCTAACAATTCTTCCCAAGAATCATTAAAGTTGTACTGCGTTTGTGGTTTGGTTTTGGTGGTTTTTTTAGCCATTGGTTGATGGTTTTACTAAATCTATTTGTTGATTTTAAAGATATGAAATGGTAACGCAGGATGCAATTCTACAAAGTTCCATTCGTCATACCAGTTGTAACTGTTTCCTGTTACTAAATCGTGTACTTCTACTTTGTGTCCTTGATGAATGCCCAAATCGTGCAATGGCAACTGAATGGTTCCTTGCTGCGCGTAGTATTGATCTAAACTGATGATGACTAATACTTCACTCGTACGATCTTGATTCCACTTGTAAAAGCCAATTAGGTTTTCATTTTCTATGTGACAAAACTTGATATTATTGGTTTGTTGCAACGCTTCATGTTCGTGACGAATGGCGTTGATGCGTCCAATTAACGTTGTCAGTTTGTTTTGTTTGTTCCAATCGTAATGACACAATTGAAATTTCTCAGACATGTAGTATTCTTCCTTTCCAGGAATGGCATCGTCAATCATTTGCTCAAATACAGGTCCGTAAATTCCAATATTAGAACTCAAAGTTGCTGCCAAAGCATACCGTTGAATGTATTTTGCTTCGTTGGCGCCTTGCAAGTGAAACGGATTGATGTCTGGTGTATTTGGCCAAAAGTTCGGGCGCATGTATTCTTTCTGCTCCGTTTTGGTCAATTCTTCCATGTATGCAATCAATTCATGTTTTGTGTTTCGCCACGTGAAGTATGTGTATGATTGTGTGTAGCCTTGTTTTGCCAATTGTTGCATGACTTTTGGCTTGGTAAACGCTTCCGCGAGAAAAATCACGTTTGGATGTTTCTTTTTGACTTCGGCAATGATCCAATTCCAAAAGTAGTATGGTTTTGTGTGTGGATTATCTACTCTAAATACATTTACACCACAATTAATCCAATGGAAAAGTGTGTCTAAACATTCGTTCCAAAGGTTTTTATAGTCTTCACTTTCCCAATAAATTGGTAAGATATCTTGATATTTTTTTGGTGGATTCTCCGCATATTGTACCGTTCCATCTGGTCGCCATTTGAACCAATCTGGATGCGACGTTACCCAAGGATGATCGGGCGCGGCTTGCAATGCATAGTCCATCGCGATTTCTATGTTTTGTTCTTTTGCTTTGGCAACCAATTGTTTAAAATCTTCCAACGTTCCCAATTCAGGATGTACATCTTTGTGTCCTCCATGTTTGGAACCAATTCCCCAAGCTGAACCAACATCGCCTTTTTTGGCTTCCGTTGTATTGTTTTTTCCTTTACGATTGACTTCTCCAATAGGATGAATTGGTGGAAAGTATAAGGTATCAAATCCCATCTCAGCCACACGTGGAAGCAAACGTTCACAATCTTTAAATGTTCCGTGTTTTCCTTCCGTTTCTGAAGCTGAACGTGGAAAGAATTCATACCATGTACTGAATTGTGCTTTTTTACGATCGACATAGATTTGCAAATCGTGTGATTCGTTTGCCAGGTGTTTTTCAGGATATTTTACAAGTATGTTGTGTAGTTTTTCACTTTTTGCTGCGGCAACTGCTTCTTCATATCTGGAAGCATCTTTAAACGCATCAATACATTCTCCTAGATAATCTTTTTCTGTTTTAGACGCTTTTTTCAATATAGGTTTTAGCAATTCTGCTCCTTCTAATAATTCAGAAGTAATGTGTTGATTGTCGTCAATTTTACGTTCGGCTCCATGTTGCCAATTTAACGCATAATCTACCCAACCTTGTACTTTATACGTGTAAAATCCTTGTTTTTCAACAACAAATGAAGCTTGCCATTCGTCATTTCCGAGTTCGTGCATGCGCACTTCTTTCCATGTTTTTGCTTTTTCATGTTTGTACAATACAGAAGCAGCGATGACGTCATGTCCGTCCACTAAGACGTGTGCTTGTACAGTGACAATTTCGTTGACAATTCGTTTGATAAAAAATTCGCCACCGTTCAGTTGTGGAGAAATATGATCGATAACGACGCGTTTTTGGTTTTGCATTTTTCGGAATAATTAGCGTTCTAAACTCCGAAATTACTAAAAATCATGGCAATTTTCACACTGTTTCCATGATTATCTTACTGATTTTGAAACTACAACGATTGCGTACTGATTATGAAACTGTTAATTCGTTTTTTATGGGTTCATTTTTTAGATTTTAGATCGATTTTATACTGTTATTTGTGAAGTGGTTTGTTATTTTTTTCATCAAACGCTCGTTAAATATTATATCTTTGAAAAGCGTACCAAAGAAGATTTAAACGTATATACATACGAAATAAAGAGTATTCATTAAGCGTAGATTTACTTATAAAAACATGTTGCAACATCCAGATTTTATTGCTGAATTAAGGTTTTTAACTACCGAAGAAGGCGGGAGAAAAAGTGCTGTACATGCTGGATATCGGCCGCATATTGAGTTTGAAAATTATCCCGAATATTTAACTTCTGGACAACAAACATATCTTGGACAAGATATTGTGGAAATGGGCACGACCATTCTTGCGGAAATTGCAATTTTTGGAACTGCATATTTTACCAATCGATTGTATGAAGATATGAAATTCAAATTTTGCGAAGGACGACGCACGATCGGTTTTGGGAATATTGTTGAAATCATCAATAAGGATTTAAGATGTGATTCACATAGTGACCAATATAAAATCAATTTGAATTTATATCCAGCAGACATTCTGAAAAGGCTCGCGTCTGACTACAAAACAAATGTAACAGCAGCTACACAAAGTATTCAAGAATTCATCATATCGCATACAAATTTCCAGAGTCCTAGAATTGTGAGAGCATTGCTATTTACAGGAAATAAAGATAGTGTTCAGCTTAACAAAATGATTGCGCTGGCACGAACAGATTGGAGAGATTTGCTTTTAGAGGCTGAATATGAAACACCTGATAAACGTGTTCGAGATTTTACTAAAGAATTTGGAAAAGAAAATATAAATCCTGAGGAGTAACAACATGAAACTGTCTAAAGAGAAATTATACTTCAACACTTTATAATGTCGAGTCACTTTAAAAAAACATATGTGCTACTCCGTGATTTTACCTTTTGCGATTTCCCGAAAGCTTGTTGCACGGTTGCAGGAACGTTTCAAACACGTTGGAAAGCTTGTTGCATGGTTGCAGGAACGTTTCAAATGTATTGGAAAGCTTGTTGCATGGTTGTAGGAACGTTTCAAATGCGTTGGAAAGCTTGTTGCACGACTGCGAGAACGTTTCAAACACGTTGGAAAGCTTGTTACATTGCTGCGAGAAGGTTTCGGACGCGATTTTATGGAGAATTCTTCAATAAAAAACTAAAAAATGATCTTTTTGTTGAAGATTTCGTAAAAAACCTTTTTTTACATCATGATGAGAAGAACGAACAATAAACTAATCTGTGATTCCTTTGTCACAATTGTCATTCCTGCGCAGGCAGAAATCCATTCTTATTTTTTTGTTCCGAATTCACGAATTATTTTGCGGGCTTTACGGGAAACCTCATTATAGAGGTATGTATTTGTTTTACATTTATAGCAAATAAGAGGAAGTTGATGTGAAATCAGCTACTGTTATTTACCGTATTTAGTATAAAAACAGGAATTCTGTTTAAGCATACGTTGATTACAATTAAAATAATATTATGGAAAACACTATTTTAAAGAAAAAAAACAGAAAAGTAGTTCTCAAATCATTTGGAAAAACATTAGTTGTAATCCTAGGTACTACTTTTGGAATTTGGTTCTCTTTATTTTTTGTAAATATTTTTTATAGTGATATGCTTTTTCTTGAAAATTTATCATTTAAACAATTTATAAATAATGGAAGTTTTTTGCTCATAACGTTTTCTATTCTTACGACTCTATTAGTTAAATCTATTAAAAATTTAAAGGTTAATTTTTTTAATGTAACAGCTTCTGTGGGAATAATTATTGTAGGAATTTATTACGGAAAGTTAATTGGATTAAATAAAGGTGTACTAACAACATATGCTCTTTCTGATGAACTTAAATATTTCAGAATATTACCATTTATTTTGTCATTAATATTGTTATTCATCTATTATATTTATGATGGTACTAAAAACAAAAGCCTTTGGTTAAATGGAGCTAAATCTAATAATACAAGTTGGAATATATTCCTATCATATGCCATAGCAGGTAGTAAGTCAAAAACTTCAAGAATAACCTCTCAAAATGAAGTAAAGGAGCTTCAAAAAATATTATCAAACCTAGGTTATAATCCAATTTTTAATGCAAGCGATTATTTCGAAACAGAACAAGATTATCAGCCACCACAAGTAGCCGCTAGAGAAGATTTTAAAGCAATAGAAAATTGTAAAAACTTTTTATTTTATTATCCTGAAAGAGTTGCCTCAAGTGCACTAGTCGAATTAGGTTATGCTATTAGAGATAGAGATAATATAATCATTATATGCAAGAACAGGAATATTTTACCTTTTCTTGTAAGAGAATTAGATGGAATAAATGAAAATATTAAAATTATTTCTGAATACACAGATTTCAACAACGTAAAAGAAATCATAACAAGTAACCATAGTACATATTTTAAAAAATAAATAATAACTGTGCCTAGCAAAGTATAAACCTTATTGATAGTTTTTAACTTAATTTCTAAAGTCCTCGCAGACTTTCTATCTGTGATTTATTTGCTAACTTTAGTGTTTAAATAGGCAACGACATCATACACTAACCGTTAATAAACATTTCAGAAGAACCATAAAATGAAGAAAGTTGAATCGTTTGATCGGACTCTAAAAATTGACGGAAAGGAATTTGAACTAGAATATAATATTAAACAAGTTCGAATAATAAATAAGTTAGCAGTTGTGATTTATAAGTTTGACGAAAACGTACCGAAACACTTACAATTTAAGAACTGTAAGGCTTTTGATGAAAACGGAAAATTGATTTGGATAGCTGAACATCCTATGAATACGCCAGCTGACTTTTATATTGAATTCAACGAAGGAACTGAAAATCAGATTTGGAATTTTTGTGGATTCCTTTGTACACTCGACTTTGAAAATGGTAAATTAAAAAAATCTGAATTCAATAAGTAATAGAAGAATAAGAACAAGTATCATGTCTTAGCAAATAATAATTTTATACATATATGCTATCAGTTTCACAGACATGTCATTCTACACATCAAAAATACAGGAAATTAAACATCGTTGTTTTCCAATGAAAAGCAGATCGCTACTGTGATTAGCATTAAAATCTTATAAACAAATAGCAAACTACGGATTTAGTACAAAGTTTACTTTTATTAAAGATCAATTTGGCGTACGTTGGCAATTGAACTTACATTGATATTTGCACTTCTAACTTACTTTATGAAAAAAAATCCTGCCATAACAGCAGGATTTTCGTTTGTTTGTATCAATGATCTATTTTATTCTTCAACTATAAACGTTACTTTTTGATTTTCCGTATGTTTCGTTTTTTTGAATGCTGCTATTTTTTTTGCTAACTGTTTGTCATGAATAAAAGCGAGTTCAATGTCTTTAAAGTAGGTATTGATTTCTACAAATTCAGGTTGTAAGCAATTGAAAAACGCTGCATATGATTTTTCATCAGCTTCTGTTTCGTTACATACCATTTTTACCGCATATATGGTATTATTTTTTATGACGAAATGTGTATCTATTCCTTCTAGGAAAAAGACAAAATACTTTTTTTCTAGTTGTGCTTTGTACGCATAGACATCTGTATACGCAGCAGGAAGTCCTGTTACGATTTCATTTGTATGCCGCAATAAGGTGTTTTGAAAAAAATTAAATTCATCAAATTGTTCTTTCCAATTTTCAGGAGTTTTGTATGCAGGATTTACCGTATGACTGCTTAGTAAAGTATCTCCTTTGTAGATGTTAATGACTTGATTTTCGTACTGATTTGTAAAATCTATAGCATCCATCATATTTGTGAATATTGGATCGTTTTCATTTTTTGTTTTTAACCTAAATATAGGACATGAATACGTCTGTAACACTTCTTTTTTATAATTGTAAGCCACCAATGATTCTCCAAACTTTTTTAAAATACTATCTGGAATTTTTGAGACTTCCGTATACTTTTCTTCAATATAGTTGGAAGCGTATTCTTGATAGTTTTTGTGTTGTATGGTAATCACTGTGTTATTTTTTTGTGCTGTACAACTTATAAAAAGTAGTACAGCACAAATTACAATTATATTATTTTTCATCATTTTCCAATGCTAAACATTTGATAGATTTTGTTAAAACTTAATCGTTGCGGGCTAAAGTAGTTAGGATCCATTATATATACACGGAATTTAGAGAAATCTGCCAAATATTTTATTTTGGTCACTAAACTTGCGTGTCCTCCTACGCCATTGTTAAATCCGACTTGAACGATTTTATTTGCTTTCATTTGATTATAAATCCAGTTTAAACTTGTTGGCTTGTTAGAAAAAGCACCTGTAAAGCTCGTTGTTTTATAACCTGCCGATTTGTAGAAACCTTCTAAGTTTCCAGATAGCATTTTTAGTTTTTTCGTTCCCGAATTGGTCATACTTAACCATCGTGCATTTATTTTTTCTTGTCCTGTTGTGCTAAAATATTTGTCAACAGACAGTTTACACGAATAGGTACATCCGAATTCTCCCGCTTGTTTTGTGTATGGAATTTTCATGTCAAATTCATAATCCCATTTTACTCCTGCATCAAATTCAGATAAGGAAGAAGTATCAAAACTAAATCCTGAACCTGTCGTAATTTCGTGCCATTTTTGACCACTCCAGAATTCTCTACCGTTTTTAACAGCTCTGATTCCTCCCGTGACACCTCCGATGGCGCCGCCAAGTAATCCGCCAATTGCTCCAGCTTTGAGACCAGACATGATACCAGCTCCAAAGCTAGCACCATTCATCCAAGCATTACCAACTCCACCAACAAAACCTCCAGCAAATCCTGCTGCGGCTCCAACTGCGGCTCCGCCCCAGAAACCTACAATACTAGAAGCAGCATTTCCGAAGAAGCCAGTGGTGACGGTGGAACTTAAGGCGGAATTGAGAAAGGAGCCTGCGACCAGGTTTCCAACACCTGCGCCAATTCCTCCTGCAATACCTCCAATGAGTGCTCCTAGTAATATGTCGCCTAAATCGCCACCTTGTATGGCGGCAGAAACTCCTCCTATGAGAGCGCCTATGGCTACGGCAAACCAGAAAAATTCTCCGCTCGGATCTACAATGACCAACGGATTGTTCCACGCATATCCATAACGGTTGAAACTTTGTGTATTGTACGGATCTTGAATGAAGTTATCAGGCGATAGGAAACGTCCTAATTGTGCATCATACATACGTCCATTCATGTGGAGCAGCGATACTTCAAAAAAGTGTTCGTGTCCTGTAAAACCGCGCCCAATTAATGAATCATGAGTAAATTCGGCTGTAGCACTTCCTTTTTTAAAGGCATCCGTAACGCCCCAAGCGCCAAATTGACGTTGTTCGCGTATGTTGGTAGACGAATCTGAAATTGCCAGAATACTTCCAAGGTAATCTCTGTGTAGATACATGTATTCATTGATATTACCACTTGGATTACCACTTGTTTTGATGTGCGTTATTGGAGCAGAATACGCATCGCCTCCGATATAGGTAATAATTTTTGTACTTGTATTTTCACTATTATATACCATTTCTACAGGAATGATACTTGAGTATTGTTTGTGGTACTTTCTGTCCGTTTTGTTTTCGGCCAAACCGCCATAAAACGCATGTGTACGATTCATCATAGGACCGTATTCAAAACTTACACGTCCTTTTTCTTCTTCAAAAATTTCAATAGGACTTTTAAAAGCGTTGTAGGTAATTTGCTGTAAACTGTTTTGTTGATAGTATAAATCTCCTTGATTGTTTAAATCAATATTTGCCAGTTGATACATGCTAGCTCCTGAATAGTTGTAAGTACCAATGGATGAATTCGTGGTAATTCGTCCTCGATTGTCATAAGCTTTGGTATGCGCAGCTGGCCCATTGATTTGCATTAATCTGTCTAAATTGTCATGTGTAAAGCTTTCATTCCAATTTGTAAAGGCATAGTTTTTACGACTGTTTAAAATACCGCGTTGCGTATCAAAACTATAGTCCATTTTTAAGGCCTGTACACCTCCAGTTGCGTTTACTTTGTCTGTAATGTTCGTTAGGAAACCATATTGATCGTATTGTTTGGTTTTTGATATTCCATTTCCTAATGTGATGTCTAGTATTTGACTTCTTGCATTTTCATCATTTACTTTCCAAAGCAGATTGTTGGATGTAAAGTCTCTTATTTCTGTTAGAATACCTGCCGAATCATAGAGACTTTTTGTTTTTACATTGCTATTGGTTCCCGAACCTGAATGATTGGTAATGTAGTTTTCACTTAAAACTCTTCCATAGGAATCAAACGTCATTTGTTTTTCAAAGTTTCCTGTCTCTGTCGTTTCTTTTATTTTGTTTAAACGCTTGTAACTGTCATAGTAGTAATTGTATGTATAGTTAGAATACGTGCCAGTTCTGCTATTTGTACCACTGATGACATTGAGGAGTTTGGTACTTCCGTCATATAGATAGTTTAATGAAAGATTTGTTTGATCACCATTTACGGTTTTTGTATCTAAACGACCAAATGCATCATAGGTGTAAGTTGTGATTCCTTTCGGAGTCGTTTCTTCAATGATATCTCCTAAAATATTATATTGATACGTGTAAGTTCCCGCAGAAGGATCTGAAAGTGATGCTTTACGTCCCCAACCATCAATTGTTACCGAGACACCATGACTTCCGTAGTTGGCTGATTTCATTTCTCCATTTCCATGATATTGGTATGAAATTGTACCTCCAGCATCTTGAACCGATACTATGTTGCCTGAAGCATCTTTTGTTGTCGTGATTGTTTTTACACCATCATCAACAGTAACAGAAAGTCCGTTGTAAGTTGTCGTAATTTGTCGTCCCGTAAAAGACGTGTTTGTTATTATTCGTCCATATTGGTCAAAATAAATACGACTCCATTGTGTTGGATTGCTTGTGCTGAAATACGGTTCACTTTCTCTAATTTTTCTTCCAGCTACATCATATTCAAACCGTTTTTGTATCCATTTGTTATTGAGTCCTAATTTTTTTCGTTGTACCGTCCAACTTAAAGCATTGTAGTATATTTTTTCATCTTGCCCTTGTGGATAGTTTATCAGTTTTGTTTGACACCATCCTATGCCAGAAACATATTCTTTATTGTAGGTATAGGTAGTTTCTTTTGCTAAGTAATCTGTTTCTTTTGTCAAGCGTTGCCAGCCATCAAACTCATAAGAAGTGGTGAGTCCGTATGGTGACGTAGTAGACGTCATATTCCCTTTAGCGTTATTATAGGTAAATGTAGTTTCTAAGCCAAGTGCGTCTTTACTTTTTGTCATGAAACGACCGCTTACATCATATTCATATTCTTCTACTCTGTTGGCTATACCAGTACCACTGATTGTCTTTTTTGTAGTATTTCCAAATGCATCGTATAAAAAACTTTCCGTAAGCCAAGGTGTACCATTTCCTTTCTTTTTATTTTGAGTGACAAGGTTATTATTGTAGGTAAACTGAACTTCTGCACTAAATGAATTTCCATTGAGTACATTGACTTCGGTTTTTTTGGTTGGACGTCCAATATGATAATATTGACTTGTCGATGAAGGATTGTTTGAGTAAAGATAACTTACGGTTTTAGAACCTCCTGAAAATGTCGTATTGATCGTTAACGGATTTTTATACGCATCATATGTAAAGGTTTCCGTAGAGCTTATTCCTTGCAAACCATCTTCATTTAAAATTTGAGTAGGAATGTTTACAAATACTTTGTTGGAAAGTAATTGTGTTGAATACGTATAGGTTGTTTTACTTGCAAAACTAGAAGGCACATAACTTGAAGGCGATGTAGAAACCCAGCGTTGGGTAATGGCGGCTCGATTTTGCATGTCGTGCTTGGTTACATTCCAAAGTTGCCCAACATCATCTCCAAACCAATTCGTTTTCTTGAAATCTTTAAAACCTAAAAATCCGAGTCCTTCTGCATGAGAAACAGCACCATTGTATTGAAAGAGTTGCCTTTTTGTATGTCCAGAACCAGATTGTTTTGCTTCTTTAACAACCTTTAAAGATGGTGCTATATTGACATTGACAAAAGGATAGGTTTCACTATAATCTGGATAATAGATATTTGTTGGATATGGCGAAGAACTACTTGGAACTCCAATACGTTCGTAGAAAATATCGGTTACCACACCATTGTTGCTTATTCTTTTCAGAGATGTATCTAATTTATTGTCTCTTCTAAATTCGTAGGTATGTACATTGTTTCCATCAATGTACGCATATTCTAAATTACTGTTTGTTTGTTTTGCTTCTAAGAATAATGGAATACCAAATTTAGTTACGCCATTATTTACTGCCAATGAGTTTGTCGTTAGCTGAAAAGAAGGTGTACTGTCAGTACTGTTCTGCTTGTTTGTGTATAGTTGTAATCTATCACTAACTACACTATACGAAGAATATGGCGATACAACTTCGTGTTTTAAGATGTCCGATTTCCCGTCTCCATTGTAATCTTGTGCTATGTAATGGTATTCATATAAAGGATTACTCATTGAAACGCCATTTACGTTTCTTGATCCGTTATGTACATAGTTTTCCTTGTATAGTATTCCAATATTTTTTGAATAGTAATAGATGTTGTTTCCTCTAGAAAGGTAAAAACGCCACGTAGAACTATTGTTCGCTGATGGTTGTGCAAAATCTGTTTTTCCATCGCCGTTGTAATCGCCAAGTAAGATTGGCTTGTCTTTATCTAAATAACTGTAAGGCAAATATGCAATTTGAACCAATTGGTTGGATGAATTCATGGAGTATACTCTAACAGATCCATCTCTAAAGTGCATTAAATCCGTTTTTCCATCTCCGTCAAAATCCAATCCAAATAGTTTATCAGAATTATCCTGAATACGTGTCGTTAGTGAACCAATATTCACAGCACTTGTACTTGCCGTTCGTTTTAAATCGACGAAATATACTTCGGAGTTTCCTTGCGAAACTGATTGATTTTCACATTCACATTCATCATATCCGTAATCGTCCCATGGATCATATACTTCTTCACAAACTGTTCTGTAGTATCTTTTAGGAATCGCCAAAACGTCCGTTAATCCATCTCCATTAAAATCTCCATTGATATATGTTTTTGGTATTTTTCGATCTTCATTACTCACATTTCCTCCGTAATCGCAATAATCTAGTGGCGCTGGTCCTATTGGGAAATTCACAAATTTATCATATTGTAACACAGGTCCATATGCTGCCATTGCAAAGGTTCTAAAACGTACAGTTGCGTTGGAACTATTTACCGTTTCTCTGGCGGTAGTTACACCTTGCTGTCCTAATACTATTCCATTCCACGATAAGATAGTACTTGTAAAAACATCATCAAATTTTTCAGTATTTACTGCATATCCTAACGAAATCCCTGAACCATAATCATCAAAAATGTCCATGAATACATTCAGTTTGTTTCTCGAGTTTTTATGGTAGGTAATAAAATCCATCTGTCCGTCTCCATTTAACTCTCCAACAGCGATTCTATCTGTATTGTAATTGATTCCTGGATAAATATCAAGCGTATTTCCATCTCGTACCACACCACTCGATGAATATTCGTATGAAAATGTAATTGGTGGTAACGATTGATTTGAACCATTGTATTCTCGAATTGAAGAGATACGTTGGTATCCTAACGAAGTGGTGTTGTGCGAAAGTTGATATTTACGATACAACTGTCCCGCACTTTTTACTTCAATACGATCTAAAATGTTTGATCGTTTGAAGGTAATTCCGCTGATATATGAAACCTCAGGTCGTGTTCTAGTTTTGTAATGAAAATAGATGTCATTTGGTGGCGTTGTTCCTGTTCGCGAACCGTAACGGATTCTATTTATTCGCAATAAGTTATTACTTTGAGAATAGTTGTACTCAACATAGTTGCCTTGCGGATCTTGTCGTTTGTACAACGCCCATTCTAGTCTTCCTCTAGAAGAACCTGCATTTCCATACCAAGCGCGTGTTCCGTCAGGATAAAAAACTATAAAATACGATGGTCCATACGAAGAACCGTATGAAGAAGTTCCGTAGGCTTTAATTTTGATGTTTGAATACATTTCTGTTTGGTATTCCGAACCGCTTGCGCCATAACTTCCTGATTTTAATTGCAGCCGTTGTCCGTCTAAAGCAAATCTGTCTTTTGAATCAAAATCTACTCCGTCAATAAATCCGTCATGATATTTTGTAGAAGGAATTCTTGTAATGGTAGATAATCCTGCAATATTCCATCCCCAACCTGCAAGTCCATTTGAAGCTTGACTGCTAAATGAAATGGCAATATTGGGTGAAATATCTTTTATGCCTGGTGGTAAACTAAGCGGTACACTGTACGCAGCGCCTCCCGTTAAGGAAACGGCGAATTCATCAGGAGTAGTTCCTGCTGATACAGTTGGTGTAGTAGGTGGATCAATTGGGTCAATCGGATCTATTGGGTCAATTGGATCAATGATATCGATACAATCGCCCGTAACTGGATCAATTAAGCATGGTTCATCAAAAAGTCTATTTTGTGATTTGTTGGCTGCTGATATTTTTTTATTCTTCGTTGTATTGATTTTTTGAAAATCCAATTTTACAGTATTTGATGGATCTTCAAGAAGCTTATTAGGAGTTTGAGCAAAACCAACAAATCCTATAAAAAGTAATACAAGGGTTTTATAATATGTTTGTAATTTCATGGTCGTTGCAATTTAGTTTTTGATAATTTGTTCGGTAGTTACCGTTCCATTTGTAAAATGCATGTGAATTAAATACACTCCTGATGGCATACTGCTTATGTCTAATTGCATTTGTGCCGTAGGATTGTTGATATTAATTTTTTGAACAAGAGATCCAGTGACATTGTAGATACTTATTGAGTTTGTCAACTTGAAATCTTTACCCGATAGTTGAATGGTTATCTGACCATTGGTTGGATTCGGAAAAACCGAATGCTTTACACCAAGTATATCCGTTTCTTCATCTGTTTCTTCTCCTGGCAATTGTACATCTGTTTGTTCAGCTACAACTATACCTTCCTCCTCTTTCATTTTAACACCTTCTTCAATAATCGATCTATTGGATGGTGCTACAGGAGAACAGAATCCATCTTCCTGACAATAGAAACGTTGTTTTTGGTTTCCAGCAGCATCGTAACTAAATATTAGTTTTGAATTTTCATTGATATGCAATAATTCTTTGATTGTAGGTTCATTTCCTGTTATTGGATCAATTCGTGGCGCCCAAAAATATTGTCTGTCCGAAGTATTTGTATCGTAGTACAGATATGATCGATGTCGTAATGCCGTAGCTGAATTTTTCTGTTTGTAATCCGTAATGCTTGACACTTCTTCTCCAGTGACACCATCAAAGATACGTCCGAGATTTGTTGATGAACTATAGCTACTTTTGTGAAGATATCCTACCACTAAGTACCATCTGTTTAGTTTTGGCAAATCGCCAACCCAGAAATACGGATTAGAATTGTACGTACCGCTCAATGTCAACGAACCACTATTATTGGCATAAAATCCTAAATAGGAATGTCCGTTGGTGGAATTGGTTTTCTTTAACCAAACACTAAATCGATAGGTTGTATTATGATCTGTACCACTAATCCAGCCTGTATTCCAACCGCCATCAGCATCACTGGTACTGTCATTTCCACCTTTCCAGAGCACTACTTCTTCTCCAATATGATTTCTTCCTAGTTCTCTACAGTTTTCTGAAGTAGCTCCATTTTGTCCAAATCCAGTTACAGAACCGCAACCTACCGTCCAAGAAGCAGTACTTAAAAGATTTGTATCGGTTCCGTCTAAGCCAAGCAAACTAGCAACTGAAGGTTCGTTTCCATCTACCATTTCCATCCGTGGCGCATAAAAAAACTGTCTGTCAGCTGTATTTGTATCATAGTATAAATAAGCTCTGTGTCTTAATTTTGTTGTGGAAGCTGCAAATTTAAAGTCTGAGATATTGGCAACTTTGGTTCCTGTCGTTGGATCGTATATTCCTCCATAACTTAGATTTGAAGTATAGTTTTTACTGTGAACATACGCTACAAGCATGTACCATTTGTTGAGTTGTGGTAAATCGCCAACCCAGAAATAAGGATTCGTTCGAAGGCTTCCATTCAAATTCAAAATAGAAAAATCGTACATCGTCGTATCCGATCCGCTTTGCCATTGTTGACAACCAAAATAGGTACTTCCATTGTTGGAGTTTGTCTTTTTTATCCAGACAACCAAACGATAGGTTTCTGCATTGTCGATTGTTTGGTAACTAGCGTTCCATCCGCCATCTCCATCACTTGCAGCATCGTTTCCGCCTTTCCATAAAATTGAGGTACCGCCAAATGGATTTGTGCCAAATTCTCTGCTATTTTCACTGGTAGCTCCGTTTTGTCCAAAACCAGAAACAGAACCGCTACCAACAGTCCAAGTTGAGGTGTCTAATAAGTTTTGTGCCGTTGTTAACGTAGTACTAAACACAAAAAAAAATAGAAGAATAAGTAGTTTTAACTTCATGTGTTATTATTTAAAGATTGGTGTAATTTTATGATCAAATTAACATAAAAATTATAGAAAAGTAGTCGCTTTTATATTTAAAAAAACTACTGTAGACGCTGATTTGTAAAGATTTATGGTTTTACCGTAATTCCAGTATTGAAAACAAATTTCTCATAAAACATGAGCTATTTTCTATTCAACGATTCTTCTTACAAACCATGAAATACATGTAGCTATTCCCTAAAAAGGAGTTCTATTTGTTTAAATAGAAACGTGTTAGAAACAAAAAATCCCGCTTCGTATAGCAGGATTTTTTAGTTTCTGTATTTAGATAACTTTTTATGAGTTTGGAAAGAGAAAATTTCGATATTTATCGAAATAGTTCCACTTACTACTTTTTATGCGTCTTTAAGATTTAAAAACGGAGTTTTACTACTGTATAATAGTTCCTCTAGGAATGACTGCATCTTTTTTAATAACCACAATACCATCTTTTACAAGATATGTATCGGTTTCTACATCTTTCAACTGTTTTCCGCCGTTTATTTTTACATCATCACCAATGCGACAATTTCTATCAATGATTGCATTTTTAATGTAGCAGCGTTCGCCAATTCCCATCAGAATGTCTACTTTTTTTGTTTCGATTTCTTCCAAGGATTCATACGAATCATTTCCCATCATATACGTGTTAATCATGACCGTATCTTTTCCTATACGTGAACGAATTCCAATAACAGAACGTTCTATTTTTGAGGCTTGAATGATACAACCGTCTGAAATGACCGTATTGTTCAGTGTTGTTCCCGAGATTTTAGAAGTCGCTAAAATACGTGCATTGGTGTAAATACGTCTTTTTTGATCGTAGAGATTGAACTTCGGGATATCATCCGTTAAACCAAGATTGGCTTCAAAAAACGAATCAATATTTCCGATGTCTGTCCAATAGCCTTCGTATTGAAAACTTACCGTTTTGTGTTTGTCGATACTTTGCGGAATGATTTCTTTTCCAAAATCGACCGTATCAGGATTGTCCATTAATTTGATTAACAAATCTCTGTTAAAAATGTAGATTCCCATAGAAGCCAAGTACTTTCGACCTTCTTTTTTCATTTCTCTACTTACATCCGACGTCCAATCGGGTAATAAATCTGCGGAAGGTTTTTCTATAAAAGAAGTAATTACATTTTCTTCATTCGTTTTCATAATACCGAATGATGTGGCATCTTTAGCATTTACAGGATATGTAGCAATGGATATTTCTGCGCCTGCTTTTTCGTGTTGTTGAATCATTTCATTGAAATCCATTTGATATAATTGATCTCCTGAAAGAATCAACGCATATTCAAAATCATTCTTTAGAAAGTGATGCATGCTTTGGCGAACTGCATCTGCCGTTCCTTGAAACCATTTGTCACTCGTAATGGTTTGTTCTGCCGCAAGGACATCTACAAACGCCGAACTAAAGAAACTAAAGTGATAGGTGTTTGATATATGTTTGTTTAACGATGCGGAATTGAACTGTGTCAATACGTACATACGTTTGATATCTGAGTTGATACAGTTTGAAATTGGAATGTCTACTAATCTGTACTTTCCAGCAATTGGTACGGCTGGTTTTGATCGTGCTTCTGTTAACGGATAGAGTCGTGAACCTTGTCCGCCTCCAAGAATAATGCTTAATACTTTGTCGTTAATCATGGTGTATTATATGATAGATTTGTATAGTGTTTCTGTTTGTTTTGCAATGGCTTTCCAGTCAAAATAATCTTCTACGCGTTTTCTACTGGCCAATTCCATTTGAGTTCTGAGCGTTTCATCGTTTACAAGTGTGTTGATTCCGTCTGCTAAATCTTTGGAAAATTGTTCAGGATCCGTCGGTTCAAAAGGCGCCGTATTTTGTTGCGCTACCGAAACTAAAATTCCTGTTTCGTCTGGTATTACCACTTCTTTGATTCCTCCAACAGCACTGGCAACTACTGCAGTTTTACATGCCATCGCTTCTATATTGATGATTCCAAAAGGTTCATAGATAGAAGGACAACAAAAAACCGTTGCATGCGAATAGAGTTGAATGATTTCATCTTTCGGCAACATTTCTTCAATCCAAAATACATTGTCACGGATTTGCTTTACACTTTCCACACTTTCCTGCATTTCTTTGGCAATTTCTTCTGTATCTGGCGCACCCGCACACAATACAATTTGCGTATCTGCATCAATATGTTTGATGGCGTTTACCAAATGAATGATTCCTTTTTGACGTGTAATACGTCCCACAAATAATACATATGGTTTTTCAGGATTTATCTTAAATTTTTCAAGAATTGATTGGTCTTCCGTGTACTGATATTGCTCTAAATTGATTCCGTTATAAATCACTTGTATCTTGTCTTCATTTACGTTGAAATGTTGTAAGACGTCAACTTTGGTTTCTTCCGAAACTGCAATGATAGCATCTGCCATTTCAATTGCCGTTTTTTCAATCCAAGAAGAAGCATCATAACCGCGACCGAGTTGTTCGCGTTTCCACGGACGTAAAGGTTCTAACGAATGTGTCGTAATGACCAAAGGTTTCCCGTAACAGAGTTTTGCCATAATTCCTGCAAATTGCGCATACCATGTGTGACAATGTATTACATCGGCATCAATTTCATTTGCGTTCATGTGCAAATTGGTCTGCAACGTATTGAATACAGGTTTTAGTTTTTTATCTGTCGTATCAAAACTGGCGTGATTACCAGCAAATCCTGTGATGCTCAAATTTTCAGTATCAATTTCTTGATCGCCAAAACTTCGTACTTCAACTTGCATTAATTGTTTCAATTCGTCTGCTAAATATTCAACGTGAACTCCAGCGCCACCATATACATATGGAGGAAATTCTTTTGTGAAGAAAAGTACTTTCATGGATGTTTGTTAGCTCTTTTTTTGGTTTATTCCTTGTAAGGGTCTTAAAATTAAATAATTAATATTACATAATTACTATAATGTTACGAGTCTTTTCAATATATTTTTACTAAAACGGTTTCGTAATGATTGCTTTGTTGCTACGACTGATTGTTTGTATAAAAAACCGTATTTTTAAGGAAAAAATTGACTTAGAAAGAATTAAAAGAAAATTATGAAGAAGGTATTTTTAGTTGCATTGATTGGATTGTTGTTTAGTTGTAATTCATCAGCACAGAAAAAAGAGAACACATCTAAAAAGCAAGAGACTTTTAAGGTTACAAAAACTACAGAAGAATGGAAAAAGCAGTTGAGTCCAGAAGCATTTTATGTACTTCGCAAAGCTGGAACGGAACGTGCTTTTACAAGTCCTTTGAATAAAAATTATAAGAAAGGAACGTATCATTGTGCAGGTTGTAATACGCCTTTGTTTAAAAGTGAACATAAGTTTGATTCGGGAACTGGCTGGCCAAGTTTTGATCGTGAAATTGAAGGAAATGTAGCATATTCTACGGATTACGATCTTGGATATGCACGTACGGAAGAACATTGTGCAATCTGTGGCGGACATTTGGGACATGTGTTTGACGATGGTCCAAAACCAACAGGAAAAAGACATTGTATTAATGGTGTTGCGTTAAAGTTTGTACCTGAAGAATAGCTTGTTGGATGGTTAGCTTGTTGGTATTGCTGCGCTACTAAACTTATTTTATCATTTTAGTCTTACGCCACGCTAAACTTGATTCAGTTTCACATGAGAGTTCATGGTATGCTTAAACAATTTTCAATCTTTTCCCTATATTTACTAGATGGAAAGACGCTATTTTGTTTTACGTAAAGGATATTTAAATATTGATAGAGAATTTTTCTATTTCAGCGATCATGGAAATTGGGAAACTTGCAAGATTTTGGAAGAAACCGAACATCCAAAACTGACTTTTACTTATATTTTTGATCATATTGTACAAGTTACTTTAGCATTAATTACACTAACGCTAGTGATGTATTTCCTAACAGGGAAAATTGAAATTATTTATAGTGGTTTGGTTATAGGAATGGTGATTCACTTTTTTCAAAGACGTTATAAAATTTCACAGTTTAAAATTCCTGTACATAAAGTAGAACGCATTCATGTTGCTTCAGATACGCTCAACATTACATTTGCAAATATTAAAAATGAACAGATTACACATGCTGTTGTGTTAGACGACGGAGTTGAGACAGAAGATATCAAAACGTATTTGAAAGCATATTTTAATCAAAAAATTTACGTGACATGAATACTGTAGCATCTAATTATTTAGAAAGTACCAAAAAGCAATTCGCCTATTATAAAAGTGTTGGCGATAAAACATTTGCACAGTTAAACGAAGCTGATATTCATTGGCAACAAAATGATGATAGCAATAGTATTTCCGTTATTGTAAAACATATTGTGGGGAATATGTTGAGTCGCTGGACAAATTTCCTTACGGAAGATGGCGAAAAAGAATGGCGTCATCGCGATACCGAGTTTGAAGCTACATATAAAACGAAAACCGAAATGATTGCCGCTTGGGAGAAAGGTTGGCAATGCTTATTTGATGCGATTGATCCGTTACAACCGGAAGACGTTTCACGAATTATTTACATTCGAAATCAAGGACATACGGTTTTGGAAGCTGTTACGCGTCAGTTGTGTCATTATCCGTATCATGTTGGGCAATTGGTCTATGTTGCCAAATTGATTCGCTCAGAAAAATGGCACTCTTTAAGCATTCCGAAAGGAGAATCATCAACTTACAATAAAGACAAGTTTAGCAAAGAGAAAAGCAAGAAGCATTTTACGGATGATTTGTAAAAAGCTAGACTTTTTGGATTGTTGGATTGTTGGAAAGAAAATTGATTGTAATGAGTATGCTTATCTATTATCGTTTTAAGGTTTGAATTTCCGAACGTGTTTCTAGTTTCCTGACAAATGAAAAGATTGTGATTCTCATAATAATGAGACACTTTACTAATTTCTCATATAAAAATCCTTTGAAAATAAATAGCAGTAAAATTGCTGTAAAATATATTTCAAGTGTTTCCTTAAGTATTATTTTACTTGATGAACTCGTTTAATAATTTGATTTGATATTTTGATCTAAGACATCATTTTCTATCGTATTTTTCACAATAAACTTTCTTCCAATAAAAAAACCTAAAAATAGTAGTAGTGTAATTCCGAAGAAAACAGCAACACTTATTTTGATAAATATTTCTGATTCATTAAATAAATCATAATATAGAGTGTTGATTATTTCTACTCCTCCATATAAAACTGTCATGTTAACAACCATAATTATTGTTAAATATTTCGGATTGGAATATCGGGTAATAATCGACAAGACTATTGGACCACAAAGTGTTTCCGCAACAGCAAATAATGACATTCCGTATAGTAGGCAAAGTAAATCATTTTCATTATTTGCAAATGATATTAATGAAAATTGATATAATGCTAATGCTCCAAAAAGAAATCCAAAGGCTACTTTTAAAAATTGAGCCTTGTGGAATTTTATCCAAATTATACTGAAAATAACAAGCAATGGAAGGATTATCATTCCACTTATACTTAAGATATTTGCTTTGGTTACTACAGAACCCAAATCAATTTGAAAATTGTCATTAAATAACAACCTATTTGTCTGAATTCCTCCTATTTCATACAATATCCAAAAAACCATACCAAGAGAAATCGCCAATATTACATACAATACATTAAAAACTACGTCCCTATGAATTTTGAATGGGCGTATTCCTTTCATCTCTGAAATTGCAAGCGCTAATAAAGAAATAATAATATACAATACAGCTGCAAATCCAAATCCTGGAACAAAGCCATATTCATTAGATATGTAAGCGAACAGTGCTATTCCTATAAAAGCTCCAGCATTAACTACTAAATAGTAAACTGAAAATGCTGTATCTAAAAATTTTTCTTTTTGATAATATATTTTTCCATAAGCTGCTAAAATATTAGGTTTCATAAAACCTGAACCCAATGTCATTAACGCTAATCCTGAGTACACTATATTTTCATTAGGAAAGCAAATATTAACACATCCTAAAACAGCTAGTAACCCGCCAAAAAATATTGATTTTTTATTTTTAAATATGAAATCTCCAAAAACTCCTCCTACAACCTGTGTAAATAGTAAGAAGTATATTATGTATCTGTAAATAGTCATTGCGCCATAGTCAGTTAATTGAAATGTTTCACTCACTAAATATAACATCAATAATGACCGAACACCATAGTACGCAATTCTTTCAAAAAGAAGCAATATTAATATAACGCATGTATTTTTGGTTAGGTTTTGTGTTCTGCGTTCTTCCATAAATTGTATATCTCTAGACACTTATTTGTTCATAAAAATGAAATATACGGATCATTTTTTAAAATATCTTTTTGATGATCGTTTATATAGCTGTATTCCATAAAAAAAGCACAAACAATAAAGTGTATGCTTTTATATGTTATGATGGAAAACCTACTTCCTCACAAATCGTAAATTATCAATTCGTCCCGTTGAAACGAGTATTTCATTGATCTTTCCTTGACTGTCTTTTTCAAATGATATATTGTAATTGTCAACTAACATTTCCGTTTCATCTAGCAAGAGTCCTTTTATCTTTTTCTTTCCTAGCGTTACTTCATAGTTTTCCTTTTCAATGTTTTCGATTGTAAACGACACATTGATTTCATTATTTAAGAAAGAACCGTTGAGCGAAGTAAAGTCAAATGTACTTAAATCACTTTCGATGCGCGTGAGTGTAAATGGTGGCACACTTGGATAATATGCAGTAATTTGCATCACACCATCTTTATTTTTGGTAAATTCTTGCTTAAATGGCGCATCATTCCATTGATGGAAAATATTGTCGTCTTCGCGAAGTAATTCAATATCATTTCTTCCCGAACGGATCATGTACAATTTGCCATCACGTTTTTCAAATTTAATGATATAACCGCCTTCCGTACGATAGATTCCTAAAATATCTTCCTCAGTTACCTTCTCGCCTACTGTTGCGGGAACAATGGCAAAGGTTTCTTTTTCGTCTGTTTTATTCAACATCACATCTGCCATTTCCAACGTGAGCATCATCGGATCAATTTTTCCAGTATTAATCATCGTTACGATTGTAAAATTCTGCGTGTCAAATCGTGCAGTAATGGCTTTCCATGCTCCTGTAGAACCGCCATGAAAACGGTATTTTTCATTTCTATGTTCGCCACGTTCTACACCATAACCATACTTTGTAATCTTTGAATCTTTGATTAGTTGTTGACTTTGGGTTAAGATTTCTTCGGAAAACACATCACTTTTCTTCGTTTGCAATAGTTTTTCCCAATGCAATTGATCTTCCAACGTAGAAAATAAATTTCCGTCACCGTGTAAATTACACGTCCAATCGTACGTTGTCCACGTATCAAAATTGAAATATGGTTTTGCAATCGGTTCAGCAATGTTTTTATAATCATCTACAAAGGAGGTATTTGGCATGCCCAACTCTTTAAACATCTTATCTGTATACGCAACAAAGCTAGTTCCTGTAACTTTTTCTACAATTTGTGTTAATACAATATAACTGGAATTCGTATATGAATATTTAGTACCTGGCACAAAATTGAGTTCTTGCTGCTTTTCTAGCAATTCCATCACATCTGCATTGTCAAACTTTTGTTCCCACCATGTGTATCCTTGCAAACTCCACAATCTATACACGCCGCGCATTCCACTAGAATGATTCAATAAGTGTTTAATTTTTATCGGATATTCTATATTTTTATACAAATTTGGCAGATATTTTCGAATGTCATCTTCTAGGCTTAATTTGTTTTTTTCGGCTAACGTTAACACTGCAAATGCTGTAAATTGTTTTCCGTTCGATGCAATGTTGAAGCGTGTCTTTTTTCCGATGGAAATGCTGTCTTTCAAGTTGGCAAATCCTGCATAATTTTCGTAGATAATTTTTCCGTGTTGCACAATTCCGACGGCAATTCCTGGTCCGCCTTTTGGCACATCTTTGATGGTAATTTTGTCTAATTGTGTACGTTGTTCTTGCGTAATTCCCTGTCCAAAACTAATTGCAAATGACAGGATGCATGTGAAGAATAGTAAATTTGATTTCATTAAAATGTGTATTACGTTTTTTGATGATACAAATGTGCTATTCTTTCCTATACAAAGCGCGCCAAATCGTGATTTGACACTTTTTTTTAAGTATTTCCACTAAAATATTCTTTTGGAGTTTGCTGTGTTTGCTTTTTAAAAGCTCTGTTAAACGTTGATTTTGAGTTGAATCCAGAATCGAGTGCAATTCCTAATAAGGTTTTCAAATCATTTTCGCTAGCCGCTACTTTTTTGATGACTTCTTGTGTTCTGTATGAATTTACAAAGTCGTTAAAATTCACTTTAAAACCTTTATTGATGATATTTGATACTTTTTTTGGATGTGTATGAAGCAGTTTCGCGACATCAAATAAGGTTAAATTCGGATTTGTAAATATCTTTTTATGCTCCATCAAATCTTCCAATTGTTGTTGCAATATTTTGTCGTCCTCAGAAAATTCAATAATATCTGTCTCCGTTTTTGTGGTTGTTCCTTCTTCTTCCGCTTCCGCGAGAAAATCCTCAGAGAAAGTTGTTACCAATCGCGGATGAAAAGAAACATTCATTTTGATAGCATGCACATATCCGCTTAGCGCGATGTAATAAAACAAGATTGAAAACGATAGATAGTACCAATATTTTCTGCCAAAGTTTGCCCATTCTGGATTTAGAATAAAGAATAAAACGCGTAGTAATAGCAATCCTAAAAACGCAATTAAAAATCGTTGAATCCACGCGTGCAAAATGGAATCGGCGTAACTTACCGTTTCATAGGTTTTCTTTTTGTATTTCGTGTATAGTTTCAAACAGGCAAACAGATAGAAAACCATCATGATAAAACCTGAAATTTGATACCAAAGTGCAAAATCTTTATCGCGTCCATCGGCATAAAAATAGTAGGTATCTAACACCAATTCGTCTGTAATCCAGACCATCAAACTATACAATGCATATACCATGGCAGGAATGAAATGCAACCAATCTTTTTTCTGAAATCTAAACGATGTATGTAGCGAACTTTTTACATAGAAATACAACAAAGGCGGCATGAGAAATAGTTGCTGAAATGGTATAAAAAACAGTATTTCCCTATAAGTATCTTTAGCATACCAACCTGAATACCCAAACATAAATGGTGCAATATATAGCGTACATAAAAAGATAAAAGCTGCCAACCAAAAACTCGATTTATTTTCGTTTTTTATTCCTTTATACAGAAGTAATAACGTAAAAATCAATCCGTGAATAAAGAAAATAAGTAACGTAGAAGTTTTAAAGTTGAAACTAAAATACATTGAAAATATTTATGAAATTGAATTGTTAGTCATGCACGAACGCACATATAAAATTACTATAAAAATGACAGCATAGAGTGCATATTTTATCCACTTGGCCCGTTTTTGATAGCTGAGTTCTTCTTCCAACGTTCGCATGCTGTAATTTGGCGTTTCTTTCGGAGTCGGATTCGGATTTTTATATTTCTTGAAAGTAATATTCTGTGTGAGTTCAAAACCTTCATCTGTGTCCAAATTTACACCAAGCAATCGTTTGGCAACTCCAAAGGTAAAATCTTCTAGCAAACTATCTTCCGTATACGGATCATCAGGATGATTTTCATCTTTCCAATAGTGAATTCCATCTACTTCATATGAACGCGCATAGATTTCTTTTTCTTCAGCAAAAGGTTCGCCAAGTGAAACCGCTACTTCTCCATCGCCTGCAATCTTTATACGTGTTTTTAATCCACGTTGGATAAGCGCATACGCATGGAAATTTGAAACACTATGGCAAGATACAGACAAAATTTCTGCTTGTGGAAATAATGCTACTAATGCATTTTCTGCTGGACTCAAATTGAGACTTTCTGTTGCTAAGGTTTGTTCTGTAATTTGGTAATCGTCGCAAATGATAATCGTATTGTTATAAAAACCAATATTGATAGATTCATCTGCTGGATACAGACATGCTTCGAACGAAACTTCGCTATCAAACTCATAATTTGCTTTTCCTAAAGCTTTTAATAATGCGATTTCGTCTTTAAAACCATATCGATTTTCTATTAAAACCATTGATGTTTTCCAGCCCATACAAATGTGAATTAACTAATTTTAAAAATTAATGATAGCTAAGATACGTGAATCGCTTGTATTTAACATTCGTTATTTGTTTATTCGATATTCGTTATTCGTTAATTTGTTATTTGTTATTTGTTATTTGTTATTTGAATTTTCGTTTGATTTGCCTTAATAATTCTGGTAAATTAAATGTAAATCCTGGCACTTTTATTTCATTTGTCTTTATGAAATCGCCAACAAGTTCTTCTTCGTTTTCTTTTTTAGTTTGATGTGACTCAATAACAACATTTTGTTGGTAATTAGTCATATTTAAACTTTTAATGGTTGCATCTTTCATTTGAATTGCAGAATTTGCTAGCATCAGTTGTGACTTTAAAAATAAAACCTGTGAAGCTAATTGTTGCACACCAACATCTTGAAATTCAGAAGCGACACTTTCAAACTCTGGACTTTCAGGAAGCGACAAATACATTTGTAACGCTTCTTTTATTTTGTCCAATGCTTCTTCTTCATCTTTGGGAATTACGGTAAATAAAGTTTCATGTGCTTTGGATTCGATATTTGTTTCTGCGTTGATACCAATGTCTTTTAAAAACGTTGCAAAGTAGATTAGATATTGTTCGCAGGAACTTTGAATTTCTGGTGGAAAAGTGAAGGTGTTTTTAAGGTTTGAAGCATTTACATTTTCTAACTCTAAAAATATCGTATCAAATTTTAATTTAAACATTTCCAAAACTTCATAATATAAGGTTTCAAGATCATTTGATTCTTCATTAATATAAACATCTAAGCAAAGTCCTTCTTCAAGAATATCTTTTATATCATCTTTAAAAATAGAAATCAATTCATCGTCTTTTATCTCATCTATTAATAAAGCTAAAAAAGATTTGAAACTAAATGGCATATTCCAATTCGTCAAGTCAATGTCTAAATACAAATAATTAGTTTCTCCTTTAATAAAAGATAGAGATGACTCAATACTTAACCAATTATAATGAAATGATGAATCTCGTTTATCTATTTTAATCTCAAAAAAACCTACATCATCATTATAAATATCAAATATTTTAAAGGTTGATAATTTATCAATATGTTTAGACCTTATTGCAATTTGATATTTCCCTGCATCACTAAAATTGGAGCTATTCAATTCTCCAATAATTTCTCCATCTAAAAAAACTTTCTTTTGCTCTTCATCAATTACCAAATTCGGTTTTTCCATATCTTAACTATTAATTACAATACGTTAGTTGCTACAATGTACTCAAATGTTACATTTCCTACAAAATTAGTTTCCCAGTTATTATTTGTCATTCCTAAGACCTATGCTGAACTTGATTCAGTAAGACAGGAATCCATCGAGAATATGAGTGGATTCCGCAACAGGTGCGGAATGACAATACGTTTCAAAAGCAACACCAAGCGTCACTTCGAGTGATTTTCGATAGAAAATTGTATCGAGAAGTACTTTGAAGTTCTAAACTGTTCTCAATACACCAAATCACAAATGCAATGCAAAGTATTCTCGACTGCGCTCGAATTGACAAACAAACAAATTAACGAATTGACAAATCAACAAAAAAACCGAGTTAGCGATAGCAGTGAAAAGCCCACAGCGAGTTTCGAGCGCGGACTTGCAACGAATAGCGCGACCTGTAGTGATAACGAAAGGAAACTCCCAAAAAATAATGTGTCAATGTGAAAATTCATACTCAAAAACTAAACTACCAACATACCAAGAGCAGAGCGATACAAACAATCCAAGAGCGTTAGCGATTCAAAGAACAAAAACAAGTACATATAGTTTATTCTTAAAGCAGAATTCCGTAAATTTGCATCTTGAAAATCAGACAACAAAATTTTAAGATATGAATACATACGATATCATCGTTTTAGGAAGTGGTCCTGGTGGATATGTAACTGCCATTAGAGCTTCTCAATTAGGGTTTAAAACTGCAGTAGTTGAGAAAGAAAGTTTAGGTGGCGTTTGCTTAAATTGGGGATGTATTCCAACGAAAGCCTTATTGAAATCAGCACAAGTTTTTGAGTATTTGAAACATGCTGGAGATTACGGATTATCAGTAAAAGAATTTGATAAGGATTTTGATGCGGTAGTACAACGTAGTCGTGGTGTAGCTGATGGAATGAGCAAAGGTGTTCAGTTCTTAATGAAAAAGAATAAGATTGATGTATTGAACGGTTTTGGAACTTTAAAAGCTGGAAAGAAGATTGATGTTAAAGATAAAGACGGAAAAGTTACCGAATATAGCGCACAACATATTGTAATTGCTACAGGAGCTCGCTCACGTGAGTTACCAAGTTTGCCACAAGATGGTAAGAAAGTAATTGGTTATAGAGAAGCAATGACGTTGCCAACACAACCAAAGAAAATGATCGTAGTAGGATCGGGAGCTATAGGTGTGGAGTTTGCATATTTTTATAACTCAATGGGAACGGAAGTTACGATTGTGGAATATTTACCTAAAATTGTTCCTGTGGAAGATGCAGATGTGTCGAAACAGTTAGAACGTTCGTTTAAGAAAAGTGGTATTAAAATTATGACGTCTGCGGAAGTGACTTCAGTTGATACTTCTGGCGATGGCGTAAAAGCTACGGTTAAAACGAAAAAAGGCGAGCAAGTACTAGAAGCTGACATTGTTCTTTCGGCTGTTGGAATTAAAACCAACATTGAAAATATAGGTTTAGAAGCTGTCGGAATTGCTACAGACAGAGATAAAATCTTAGTAAACGATTATTACCAAACAAATATTCCTGGATATTACGCTATTGGTGATGTTACGCCTGGACAAGCGTTAGCACACGTTGCTTCTGCGGAAGGAATTTTATGTGTAGAGAAAATTGCAGGAATGCATGTTGAAGCGTTAGACTATGGAAATATTCCAGGTTGTACGTATTGTTCTCCTGAGATTGCATCTGTTGGTTTAACGGAAGCACAGGCAAAAGAACAAGGTTATGACATCAAAGTTGGAAACTTCCCATTCTCAGCATCTGGAAAAGCAAGTGCTGGTGGAACGAAAGAAGGTTTTGTAAAAGTAATTTTTGATGCAAAATACGGAGAATGGTTAGGTTGCCATATGATTGGTGCTGGCGTTACGGACATGATTGCCGAAGCCGTTTTGGGTAGAAAGTTAGAAACTACAGGTCATGAAGTGTTGAAAGCGGTTCACCCGCATCCAACGATGAGTGAAGCTGTAATGGAAGCTGTTGCCGCCGCTTATGACGAAGTCATTCATTTATAATATATATTGAAAAGCTGCTCATTGAGCAGCTTTTTTTAAAACTATTTTTCAGCATGTCATATAAAAGCGTTTTTATATTATGCACTATTCTAATAATTTATGCATGTGCAACAACTAATACCGCAGGAAGAAAGAAACTACCTCCTGTAAAAATCTGTGCAGATACACAAGTTGTTTACGATACTGATGGTGTATTTGATAAGAATAATTTGAATAGTGTATCAAAGTTATCTTATTCCACAACTTATACATTAGTTTTTACACAAACAGATTCACTTGAAAAAGATGCTATACGCTATGCGAATGGCAAAACTGCTCAAAAAGTAGTTCGTAAAATATTTCCAAAGATTGCAATTCTAGACGATACTTCTTTTTTGAAAAGAACATATAAAGATGTAATGTTTGCGATGACAGATGTTAAAAAACACAATAGTGATACACGAGCAGTCATAAAACTGATTATTCCAGATTCTAATTATTCTGAACAGCTATTTATAGAAGTGAGAACTTACCTAAAAAATAATCAATTTTCAAATTATGTCAATATATATGTATTTGATATAGAAAGGAAAAAATTATTGTATTTTGATTCTGTTAGTTACGAATGTGATTTGCGTGATGAAATTATGTTTACAAAAGTATTAGAGTATGGTTTAACCAAACTAAAAAATAAGATTAATTAATTATGGACACTACATTGAGAGAAACACAATTAGTACGATCTTTTCGCTTAATTGCCATTTTAGAAGGAATCTCCTATATCGCATTTTTTATTACCATGCCTTTAAAATACATGTACGAAACACCAATGCCAAATAAATTTGTTGGTATGGCACATGGAATTTTATTTATGCTGTATGTATTACTTGCCTTTTTGGTGGTTCGTGAGCAAAAGTGGAGCTTCAAACGATTTGTGATATTCTTTGTCGCTTCTTTGATTCCGTTTGCTACTTTTTATATTGAACGAAAGTATTTGAGAGCTAATTAACAGTACTATTTGCGTTTAATATTAGTATTAGTGTATTAATTACGGCTTTTCCGTAACTGACTCTTCTTTTATTTTTATACCTTTTGATTTAATCAAAAATTTAAAATCATGAAAAGAAAGAATCTGACAGCGTTTAATTTGAATAAAAAATCTATTTCTTCATTAACGTATGAAAAAGTAAAAGGAGCAGGTTTTTCTTGTGGTCCTTCTTGTTTTTGTAAAACCGCTGCTGCAAATAATCTAACAATAGGAAATTGTCAACTTTGCCAACCTTTGTAAACTACTTATTGTACTAAATTTTGACTGAGAAGTTTATAAACGTTTGTCAAATACGGTGATACCGTAAATAATATATTTTCATTTTTTTTAAATTGATATTATAACGTTAAAATTTAATATCATGAAAAAAAAGAAACGTAGTTTACTAAATTTAAACAAGAAATCTATTTCGAATTTAGAATCAATGAACACAAAAGCTGGTCAAGCATCAGACATTGTTCTTACAGTTATTCGTTATGAAGTACCAATTTCTACAGCAGCAGGCTCATGCTTAAGTCCTTGTGCTGGTCCTTGGGCAACGTATGACTGCTATGTACTTACAGATGATTGTATCTATGTATAGATAATTATAACATACAATAGCGAGCTTCGGTTCGCTTTTTTTATGCTTTATGCTGAAATCGTACATTTTGTACGAATAGTTGCAATTTGTTTTGCTATAGTTTTACCATAATTAATATTTAAAACTTTTTATTATGAAAAAACAACATTTAAAATCATTAGCACTAAACAAAAGAGCAATTTCTAGTTTGAAATTCAACAATGTAAAAGGAGGAAAAAAACAGATTGACACTTTGTATCAAGCATCTTGTCCTGGTGGACCGATATGTGACACTACTTTTTAAAACTAGAGCGAACTTCGGTTCGCTTTTTTTATGACTACCAATTGTTAAGTAGGGCAATCCCGTAGAGCGATATCAATTTAGATAGCTATATTAACGTCAGTTCGATATCAGTGAATCAATTCATATTTATAATTGAGCATAGAAACTCCTTACTAAATATCATATTTTCAGTGTTTTATTTTCATTTTCTTTGCTTTCCCAAAGAAAAGAAACAAAAGAAAGGGAACTTTTCCAGAGGTATTTTTAGTTTTTCTTTCTGAAAAAAACCAAAACCGCATGAATTTCCCTAAATTTTTTCCAAGGCTTCAAAAATTTTTAACGGAAAATCCCTGCTATACTTCGGAAAAGAAAAGTATCGAACTAAATTTTTTACGTCGAACACAGGTTATATTCAGTATTATTAAATCAAATATATTTACCATGAAAAAAAGAAAATTTAAAACATTACAATTGAATAAAAAACGTATTTCAGCAATGAATCAAAATATGATTACAGGCGGCGGAAGTGCAGATTCAGGCTGTTGTCAAGAACAATCTTATGGAACTTGTGACAAAGAAAAGCAACTAACGCCTGGTTGCGATCATCATTAATAATTTACTAACTACTATAGTTATGAATAGTCTCAATTATTGCAAAAAATTACTAATTAAGCGAACTTCGGTTCGCTTTTCTTTTGCTCATATTTTACACTACTTTTTTTATACTGATGTTTTATAAAATGTCATTTACTTTCCTTTTAGATTCTTGCTTTTTATTGTTATTTACAAGTAATTTCATTCATTAAAAATAAAAATTAGATTACACCTAACCATGGCGGAATCCTGAAAAGCCAATTTTTAAATAGAGTAAGGAAAATAAAATTCTAATAACCATGAAAACATTAACTTTTAACCTAATTAAACTAAAAAAAAACACCTTCAGTGTATTCACGATTTTTTTATTAATCACAGCCTTTTTAACAAGCTGTGATAAAGGAGAAATCCCAGAAGAAAACGATTTTATTTCAGCAAAAACTGATTACGAATTTAGTAAAGATTTTGAATTATCTTCATTACATGGAGATACTGCAACTATAAGAGTTTACGCAAATGATCTTGAACTGTTAAATCTTTACTCTGAAGATAATTTCACTTTATCCGAAACTAACTACGATGAAATATTATCAAATAATAAAGACGAAATAGGAGAAAACAATGATGTTGATACTCTTGAAGATGAGGAAAGTCCATTAGCTTTTGAGTTAATGAATGTCAAAAAGAATGGTTCTTCGACAGGATTATCAGTAACCTTTAATCATCCTAAATCAAAAGGTAATTTAGCAAAATCAGGATGGAATTATTATACGCATTATAGCTCATCAACTGGTATACATTATAGTGCTAGAATAATAAGAGGGAATACTTTAAAAAGAGTATATTTTGGATTGAAATACAGAACTTCTGTCTACAGTAATACTTGGTATACAAAAGTAAGCGAATGGAAGTCACTTTCAAGAAATGAAACTTATCACCAAGCACAAGCGGGAGTTTGGCAATTTAAAATGAGAGTAAAGACAAAAAGTAGATCTGCATATTCGGTAGCTTTCTTTATTCCTTTATAAGTAAAAGCTTGTTATATGAAATGTTGAGCATTATACTATTATTATAAATGCAAAAAACCATCATAAAAACAAATTTCCACGAAGTAATACGTTTTCAAGTTTTAATCATATATAAATGAGACGGATATTGAAGTATTAAACCGAGTATAAAATAAAAAGTCATTCAATTTCTTGAATGACTTTTTCCTCAACCAACCTAATAACTGATATCCCACCTTCAGCTATGAAAAAATTGTGTGAAATCATTGTCTGATTTCTGAATCAAATATAGGGCAGGTTTATCTTAATTTGTTCTTAAACGATTCCTAAAACTTGACTAAAGTTTTCAAAGAGAAACGTTAATTTTTAAGAGTTTTTTACTATTTCGGAAGTAAATCGCAGTACCAAAACGCAGTATCCCAAGCAGAATCGTCTGTACCACAGGTATCTTCATCTTTTTCAGAGGATGTATAGGTTTTTAACACTTTTTCTCCAATGGCAAATTCAATTGGCGAAGAAAATAATGGTCCGTCAAATACAAAGGTGTGAAATTCTCCATTTTCTCCACACGGATCAACAGTATCTGGCAAATCGTTGATAAAATCTTCATCTATAATTCTTCCCACAAAAGATTTGTCTAACAAGTTGGCATTTACACAAACAGTGATGGCTTTAAATCCTAAGTGAATAAATTCTTTAAGCAAGGTTTTCGTGTCTTTTTTCCACAATGGAAAAACACCTGTTATACCAACTTCTTGTAGTTTTTTTTCACGATAGCTTCGTAAATCTTCTAAAAAAATATCGCCAAAGATTCCATGTGTAAAATTTTCTGCGACTAGTTTTTGCGTGGCATTTTTCATCGTGGCATCATAACTCGACATCGAAACTTCTGCTGGAAAGTATATTTTTTGTAATGGCAGTTGCAAACGTTCAACTTGTGCATCTAAAAGTGCTTCTCGCAATCCGTGCATGGAAACACGTTCATAATCTTTATTAACTGTTGTAACAAGTTTAGCAATGTTGAATTCTTTCTCTTGCAACATATAATACAAAGCTAGTGAAGAATCTTTTCCGGTACTCCAATTAAAATAGGCTTTCTTCATAATTTTTACACTAAAAAACTCTGAATTGCCAACTGATAACTTTGCATTCCAAAACCTAAGATGACACCTTTTGCGTGTGCAGAAATATACGATTGGTGCCTGAATGCTTCTCTGCCAAATGTATTTGAGATATGAACTTCCACAACTGGCGTTTGTATGGCTTTAATCGCATCGCCAATTCCAATAGATGTGTGCGTATATGCACCTGCATTTAAGATGATTCCATCAAATTCAAAACCAACTTCTTGAAGTTTCGTAATCAATTCGCCTTCTACATTTGACTGATAATACGTCAATTGGATGTCTGGAAATTGTTTTTGCAAATCGTTAAAGTAATCTTCAAATGTAGCGCTTCCATAAATTTCAGGTTCACGCTTTCCAAGTAAATTTAGATTTGGTCCGTTGATGATGATTATTTTCATGGGAATTGTTTTGATAAAAATACAAATTTCCATGTACATATAATGGTGTTTAAACCATCCATTCGCAATTTTAGTTGCGTTTAAAATTTTCCAAAAAAAAAGTGGAAGTCCTTAATTTCCACTTTTACTTACATTTGTCTGTATGTTTTTTTTTATAAGAATACTGTGAATCCAATATTGATTTGGAATATATCTTTATCCGAAAAATCTTCATTTAAAGAAACATTGTAACGTAATCCTGGCTCAATAGCTACACTATTTCCAATAAACCAAGCGTATCCACCACCAATTCCTAACCAAAATGGATTTTCATCAACATTGTCAATTTTTGATCCTGTTACATCTAATGAAATAGGAAATTTGCTCGCAATGTAGTATTTACCACCTACACGATACGAAAATCCGTTTAAATCTGTTTCCGAATCTCCACCATAACCGAGACCAAATTTGATTGCAAAATCGTCTGCTACAAAATAACCTCCGTCAAGTCCTATGTTGTATATATATTCTCCATCTTGACTTGAGAAATATATACCCGTATTACCCAACAAAGCATTTCCAGTATTGGCTTCTATCAGCCACTTCCCTTTTGCTGTTTGCATCATAGTTGTGTCATCATCTTGTGCATTTCCTGCAAATGCAAAGCCAACTAATGCGACAATTGATAAAATAATTTTTTTCATTTCTAATGTTTTTTTTATTGTTGTACAAAATTCAAAAAACCATAGCTACCTTTTTAATTCAAAAAATATAAATATTGACTCGATCGATTTTGAAACAAAATCAAGTCTGAAATTTCAGTAAAGCATCTATTTCTTTGAAAAAATTGACAGATTGTTACCAACTTTTGAGTTTTTTAATAGAGACTACCAACTGCTTATCTAACCCTTTAGAAGTTGATAAAGGAATCGCTGTTGAATGTCATAAATACTTTCAAACCAAGATTTACATTAATTTATGACAACGTATAATTTAAAAAAGTATCTGCAATTCGGATTAATACAGCGACATTAGCGTCTGTGTGAAAGTCTTACAAATTGATCGTAAATAGTTTTTAATAAATTCAGTACAAAAGAATTACTTTTTGTAATTTGACAAGCATTTGTTAAGTACTTATGAATATCTATACGTACCATCTGAATAGCAATTGCATACTTTTTAGAGTTATATAATATTTATACGATTTTTCTATGAAATGGGCGCATACGCTGAAAGACTTCCAGCATTTTTTGAAAATAGAGCGCGGTTTATCCGATAATACGATCGTAAATTATACACATGATATTGAGAAGTTAATTCAATATCTTACTGATAATGCTATTGATCATTCTCCACTTACTGTGGATGAAGAAACGGTGCAACAATTTATTTATGAGATTGCTAAGATTTTAAACGCTCGTTCGCAAACGCGGATTATTTCTGGTTTGAAAAGTTTTTTTAATTATTTGATTTTTGAAGATTATCGAAAAGACAATCCTATGGAACTTATTGAAGCTCCAAAAATAGGACGTAAACTACCTGATACGCTTGCCATAGAAGATATTGAACGTTTGATTAAGGCAATCGATTTGAGTAAAGACGAAGGACATAGAAATAGAGCCATTATCGAAACATTGTATGGTTGCGGACTGCGAGTAAGTGAGTTGGTAGGTTTAAAGTTTTCCGATTTATTTTTTGATGAAGGATTTATCAGAGTTACAGGAAAAGGCGATAAACAACGTTTTGTACCCATAAGTAGTTTTACACAAAAACATATTAATTTGTATGTACATGGACAACGAAATCATACCAAACATATTCCTGAGTTTAGTGATACTGTTTTTTTGAATAGACGTGGAAAGCAGTTAACACGCGTTATGATTTTTACTATTATCAAACGATTAACAGAAAAATCGGGCTTGAAAAAGAAAATATCGCCTCATACATTTCGTCATTCGTTTGCAACACATTTATTGGAGAATGGTGCCGATTTGCGCGCAATTCAATTAATGCTTGGTCATGAAAGTATTACGACAACAGAAATTTACATGCATGTAGATCGTAGTCATTTGGCAATGGTTATGGAAAAATATCACCCTAGAACATAAAAAAACAGAAACCATCAACTGATTTCTGTTTTTCTTTCTTTTCGGTATGCTGTTAGTTAGCAAGTATGCCAACAATCTTGAACAGATTTTTTTTCGCCAACATATATGTTGTTACAATAACACATAAATGAAGCCGCTAACGTAGGAACTTTTTTGCCTCCTTGATTTTCAATTTGTTCTGTCTTGGAAAGCGTATCTACTCCTGCGAGATTTAAAATTTTCTTTAGCATAACAGATATATTTAGGTTATACCTTAAAGATATTTATAAATAACAGCTATGTGTCACTGTTTTGCCATAAACTAAAAACGTGAATACCGTAGTCTACAACTAAGATATTCACGTTCAGTGAGTTTATGTAAGTATTAAGATACTTATTTCGCAATATTTACCGCTCTTGTTTCTCTAATCACGGTAATTTTCACTTGTCCAGGATAGGTCATATCCGTTTGTATTTTTTGTGAAATATTGAATGATAATTCTGCTGCTTTTGCATCGTCTACTTTTTCACTTTCAACAATGACACGTAATTCACGACCAGCTTGAATAGCATAAGCTTTCTTTACACCATTGAATCCAAAAGCGATGTCTTCCAAGTCTTTTAATCGTTGTATGTAACTGTCTAATACTTGACGTCGTGCGCCAGGACGTGCGCCTGAAATGGCATCACATACTTGTACAATTGGAGATAGTAATGAAACCATTTCTATTTCATCATGATGGGCTCCAATAGCATTACAAACTTCTGGTTTCTCACCGTATTTTTCTGCCCATTGCATTCCTAAAATTGCGTGTGGCACTTCTGTTTCTGTATCTGGTACTTTACCAATATCGTGCAGTAATCCTGCTCTTTTGGCAAGTTTTGGATTCAATCCTAATTCGGCAGCCATGACGCCACAAAGTTTTGCGACTTCTCGTGAATGCTGTAATAAGTTTTGTCCGTAAGAAGAACGATATTTCATTCTACCAACCGTTTTAATCAATTCTGGATGCAATCCATGAATTCCTAAATCGATTACAGTACGCTTTCCAACTTCAATGATTTCTTCATCAATTTGTTTACGAGTTTTCTTTACAACTTCTTCTATTCGTGCTGGATGAATTCGTCCATCAGTTACCAATCGGTGTAAAGATAAACGAGCTACTTCTCTTCGAACCGAATCAAAACAAGATAAAATAATTGCTTCTGGTGTGTCATCTACAATGATTTCAACACCTGTAGCCGCTTCTAATGCTCTAATGTTTCGTCCTTCTCTACCAATGATACGTCCTTTTACATCGTCCGATTCGATATTAAACACAGAAACACAGTTTTCAACCGCTTCTTCCGTTCCAATACGTTGAATAGTATTGATGATTACCTTTTTAGCTTCTTGTTGCGCTGTTAATTTTGCTTCTTCAAGTTTGGCTTGAATGTAGCTCATCGCATCCGTTTTGGCTTCTTCTTTTAAAGACTCCACCAATTGTTCTTTTGCTTCGTCAGCAGACAATCCTGAAATTACTTCTAGTTGTTCTACTTGACTTTTGTGTAAACGCTCAACTTCCGATTTCTTCTTGTCGATAATATCCAAACGATAGTTGTAATCTTTAACTTTCGCATCAAGTTCTTGATTCAACTTTTTGTTCTTTGACAATTCGCTAGAAACTTGAGATTCTTTATCGCGCGTTCGCTTTTCAGCTTCTGCCATTTTTTTGTCTTTCGACAGAATAAATTTTTCGTGTTCTGCTTTGAGTTCTAAAAATTTTTCTTTGGCTTGAAGAATTTTATCTTTCTTCACACTTTCTGCTTCAATTTTCGCTGATTTTAAAGCGCTAGCAGCATCTTTTTTAGCATCTTGAATAATTTTTGACGCTTGTTTTTTCTCCAAACTCTTGGCTATAAGAAAGCCTATAAGTACGCTAATGACGCCAACGGCGACTGCAATTATGATTGTTGTACTATCCATCATCTATCGATCTTAATTATGTATTAGTTAGTAAGGTAAAAACCTTAAAGTCCGTTTTGCAACGGGATTTGTTTAACTAACAGTTTTGAATTCGCTTACAGCTTTTCAAAATTTGAGTCAAACTGTTTTTAGATCCCGTTCTGCAACGGGATTTGTTCAACTAGCAGTTTTGTAATTTCTTTCGAAGCTAAAAAACTATTAGTAGTAAGTTGTGAGATCCCGTTCTGCAACGGGATTTGTTCAACTAACAGTTTTGTATGCGCTCTACGAGCTTTTCAAAACTGAGTTTCACAAAAAAAAGCCTACATTGATTAGAGTTTTGTATAAACTCCAAAAAAACAAGTTTAGAGCTAACAGATTGATCAAGGATCTGTCCAAATAAAGAATAAATTCAATATTAACAGCATGCTCTTACAACCATGACTCACTCTTTTTAATTATATTAACGTTGAGTTTATCAAAAATAAAAACCAATGTAGGCAGTAACCTATTTATATTTTACAGAACTTATGAACTAAGCTGCGCTTTTAGCAATTCGTCCAGCGCTTTCAATCTTTCTTCTAATGCGGTTTGATTGCTGTCTTTATCTATAGCTTTTTGCTCTACCTGAGCTGCAAATTGCAAGGCACACATTGCCAAAACATCCTGCTTATCTCTAACGGCATAGCTTTGCTCAAATTGTTTTATCATAGCTTCTATTTTCTTAGCCGCTTTTCGCAAACCTTCTTCTTGGCTTGCTGGAATGGTTAAAGGATATACTCTATCCGCAATAGAAAGCTTTATTTTGAGCTTATTTTCCATAGTGTAAAGAACTATCTTTTATTCGGCTAATTGTGCAATACAATGATCAATTTCCCGAATTAGTGTATTTATTTTAAGCTTAGCTTCTTTTTTATTGTTATCACTGCCAAGCATCGAATTTGCAATTTTTAACGTTTGATACTTTTCTTCCCATCCTGAGATTTCTTGTTGTAAACGCTGTGCATTTTGAGTTGCTGATGTTAATTCTTGATGAAGTTTCTGATTTTTTTGCTCCAAAACTTCTAACTTATGAAGCAATTTGCTCACTCTATTCTCAAGAGAATCAACGATTTTCAAAGTACTACTCATTACATTTATATTCAATGCATATGTTTACAAATTTAGCATTCATAAAATTAGTTCGCAAGGGTTTTGACTATTATTTAAAGTATTACTTTAAGTTTTACATATTTTTTGGTGCAGTTTTTGAATTTAAAGATTCCGAATTAACTAAGTATTAGCTATTTTAGCTTTTCAAACGCATTTTTGATTTATGTACAGACTGTTTTTTATTTTTTTATTTTTCTTTTCAATTGCCCTTTCTCAAAATACCATTCCTAAAAACGATTTTAGATCGCCGTTAGATATTCCTATTATATTATCTGGAACATTTGGAGAGTTGCGAAGCAATCATTTTCATTCAGGAATTGATATTAAAACGAAACAGAAAGAAGGTTTTGAAGTGTTTGCGATTGGCGATGGACATGTGTCGCGTATAAAAATTCAACATTGGGGATTTGGAAAAGCGCTATACATTACACATACAAACGGTTATACTTCAGTATATGCGCATTTGAAAAAGTTGGCTCCAAAGTTAGAAGCCTATTTAAAGAAACAACAATACGCGAAAGAACGTTACGAAATTCAACTGTATCCAAAAGCAGGAGAATTGGTTGTCAAAAAAGGAGAAGTTATTGCCTATTCAGGAAATAGTGGCTCTTCTGGCGGACCACATTTACACTTCGAAATTCGCGATGCCGCTTCTAAACCGATGAATCCAATGTTGTTTGGGATTGACGTGAAAGATTCGCATCATCCAACGGTAAATGGTGTATTTGCTTATGCATTGTCAGATTCTGCACAAATTAATTCTTCCAATAAAGTTGTACAATTACAATTGAAAAAGGGAAAAGAAAAAAATAGTTATGTCGCGGCAAAAGTTTTCGCTTCTGGCGAAATTGGCTTGGGCATCAATTCATACGATCGACAAGATTTGGCTTTTAATAAAAACGGAATTTACCAATTGGAAAGTTTTGTGAACGGTATTAAAAACTTTAGTTACGATTTTAAAAAGTTCTCCTTTGGCGAATCGAGATACATCAATACATTAATCGATTATTCGCGCTTTAAAAATATGAAACAACGCGTGCAACGTTGCTTTGTTACAGCGGCAAATAAGTTGAGCATTTATAAAGATGTTATTAATAGGGGAAAAGTTTCTATTGAAGAAGGAAAGGAATATACTATTGTGCTCAAAGTCAAAGATTTTAAAGACAATACAACTACGATTACTATTCCCGTTGTTGGTAAGAAGCAAAAAGTGACACAAAAGAAGAAAGAAATTGTGACCGAAAATTTAATTACACGAAATTCAGAACATACGTTGAGAAAAGACGATGTTAGTGTATACATTCCGAAACAGACCTTTTATGAAGATTTTTATTTCGATTTGTCGAAAGATAAAAAAGGACGTTATAAAATTCATAATGATAAAGTAGCTGCGCACAAAAACTTCGTCATTACCTTTGATGTTTCAAAATATACGGAAGCTGAACGTAAAAAAATGTTCATTGCTAGTTTAAATAGTAAAAAGAAACCATCCTACAGCAGCACAAAAAAGAAAGGCACAAAATTTACGACAAGTACGAAGAATTTAGGAACATATTTTTTAGCCAAAGACACCATTCCACCCAAAGTGAAACCCGTAAATTTTGCTAAAGACAAGTGGATTTCGAATAAAAAGTATTTAAAAATAAAAGTTACAGATGATCTTTCTTCCGTACGCAGTTATCGTGGAACAATTAACGGAACATGGGTTTTATTTGAATATGATGCCAAAAAAGGCATGCTGACATACGATTTTAACGATATTACTTTTACCGAAGCAAAACATAATTTAAAGTTGATCGTTACTGATAATGTTGGAAATAATACTACTTTTACGAGCACTTTTTATAGAAAAAATTAAAACTCACGATATTGAAACCTATACGATCCATCCTTTTCTTAAGCTTTCTCTTTGCTGCGAACTTCATTATAGCGCAAACAGCAACCATTAGAGGAGTTATTTTAGATAAGAATAATGCACCAATTGAAAATGTAAATATTAGCACTTCTGTAGATTCGGGAACGAAAACAAATAAGAACGGTTTTTTCAAAATTGTAATTCCTGCCGATGAGAAAATTACCCTTACGTTTTCACACATTTCACATAAAACAATTACAGTGACCATTCAGTTAAAAAATGGAGAAGATTACGAGTTTAATCCTGTAATGAGTGAAAGTACGGAACAAATTGGTACCGTAATTATCGATTCGCGAAAGCGGAAAGCTGTACAAGGTATTGAAACAATTTCGGCAGAAACTGTCCGCCTGATTCCAAGTGCCAATCCTGGAGTGGAGAATATCATTATGTCTTTTCCAGGTGTAAATAACAACAACGAATTGAGTACACAATATTCTGTTCGAGGTGGAAATTATGATGAAAACTTGGTATATGTAAACGAAATTGAAGTATATCGTCCGTTTTTAATTCGTTCAGGACAGCAAGAAGGATTGAGTTTTGTAAATACCGATATGGTACAAAATGTAGATTTCTCTGCGGGAGGATTTCAAGCAAAATATGGCGACAAACTATCTTCCGTATTGGACATTACGTATAAAAGACCTTCTCGTTTTGGTGGAAGTTTAAATTTGAGTTTACTTGGCGGAAGCGCTTCTATTCAGACAGTTAGCAATGATAGTAAGTTCTCAACGATTTCTGGTGTACGTTTTAGAGATAACAGCTTGTTGGTAAATAGCAAACAAACAGAAACGAACTTTAGACCGCGTTTTACAGATTTTCAAACCTATGTAACGTATAAATTTTCAGATAAGTTCGATTTGAATTTCTTAGGAAATATTTCATTTAACGATTATGATTACGAACCGCTAACACGCCAAACCAATTTTGGAACACTTCAAGATCCAATTGCGTTATTGGTGTTTTACCAAGGTCGTGAAGAAGATCGTTACCGAACGTATTTTGGAGCTTTGAAAGCTAATTATTACCTCAATGATGATGTAACATTAAAATTTATCGCGTCAGCATATCACACTACAGAACAAGAGCATTTTGATATTTTGGCAGAATACCGTTTGGGAGAAGTTAATACAAATATTGGCGATGAAGATTTAGGAAATGTAGAATTTACGGAAGGAATTGGTTCGCAATTAAATCATGGGCGAAACGACTTAGATGCGCTCATTTTTAATGCAGAACACAAAGGAAGTTACAAAATTAATGATGAAGAAAACCAAATCGATTGGGGAGTTAAATACACACATGAAGACATTCGTGATCGATTGATTGAATGGGAAGTGATTGATTCTGCTGGATTTTCAATTCGTCCGCCATTGCCACAATTTTCAAACAATCAGCCATATACGCCGTATGAAGGTCCAATAGAACCTTTTCAAACAGTTCGTGCTCGAAATAATACTCAAATTGATCGTGTTTCAGGATTCGCTCAATGGAGCAAACGATCTATGATTGGCGAACATGAAGTTTGGACAAATGTTGGTGTTCGTGCGCACAGTTGGACAATTAATGGCGATGGAATTGAAAGCAATACACAAGCTGTTGTGAGTCCAAGAGCGCAAGTAGCTATCAAACCAAACTGGGAAAAAGACATGTTGTTCCGTTTGTCTGGCGGATTTTACCATCAGCCACCATTTTACAGAGAATTACGTGGTCCAGATGGTGTTGTAAATCCAAATGTTAAAGCACAACAATCGATTCATGTAGTGTTAGGAAATGATTACAGTTTCAAACTTTGGGATCGTCCGTTTAAGTTGACAACCGAAGCGTATTATAAAAGTTTATCTGATGTCAATGCCTATACCATTGAAAACGTTCGTATTCGTTACCGAGCTGATAATGTTGCCGATGCGTATGCGTATGGTTTAGACATGCGTTTGAATGGAGAATTTGTTCCAGGAACAGAAAGTTGGGTAAGTTTTGGTTATTTAAAAACGGAAGAAAACATCAATAATCGCGGATATATTAGCAGACCAACCGATCAGCGTTTGAAGTTTGCAGTTTTATTTCAAGATTATATGCGAAAGATTCCAAACTTAAAATTATACCTCAACTTAACATACAATACAGGATTGCCAGGTGGTTCGCCGAGTTATTCTGATCCATACCAATTTCAGAGTCAATTACCTGATTATAAACGTGCTGACGTAGGGTTTTCGTATGTTTTAGTGGACAAAGACAGACAATTTGATACAGGCTGGAAATCTGTATTTAAAGATTTAAATGTTGGTTTTGAGATTTTTAATGTGTTTGATGTTCAAAATTCAATTACCAATACATGGGTTCGTGATGTGTATACAAAACGTCAGTTTGGAATCCCAAATTTCTTAACAGGTCGTGTGTTTAATGTGAAGTTGGGAATGCGTTTTTAGGTGTTGGGTGTTGGGTGTTAGATGAAAATTAAAAACTTAAACGTCACTTCGAATGATTTTCTAGAGAAAATTGTATCGAGAAGTATTTTAGAATAAAGATTATAATGAAGAAGTTAGTTGTTATTTTACTATTGTTATTTGTTGGTATACAACAAAGTAATGCGCAAAAAAAGATATATGTAAGCGATACGTTTGAAGAACTTTCAGAAGATCATCAAATTATTGCGATTCTACCGTTTCAAGCAAAACTCAATTTAAAAGCGGCACAAGAAAAGTATAGTGATGCGCAGTTGGAAAAATTTGAACAACAAGAAGGTATTGCGGTACAAGAAGCGTTGGAGAGTTATTTCTTAAACAGAAAACGCAAAAAGAAGCTTAAAATTAACTTTCAAGATATCAATACGACGAATCGTATCTTAAAAAAAGAAGGAATCACAGATGAAAATATCGATATTTACACACCGCAAGAATTGTGTAAGTTATTAAAAGTTGATGCGATTATTAGCGGTTCATTAACTTCACGCATGCTTTTATCTAAAGAGGTTGATACTTCTTTTGATTTGATTACCTTCCTCAAAGGAAAATCTGATTATGGAAAAATTATCATTAAATTAAGTGATAAGAGTACAGGGAAATTGCTGTGGCGCTACGAAAAAATCATCAATCGTAAATCGGGTAAAAATACATCTGCCATTATTGCTAAAATGATGCGACAAGCCAGTAGAAAGTTTCCGTATGAGGAAAAAAATTAGGCAACTGCAACATTGCGGAAAAGAAGAAACGTGTTATTGATATTATATCGAACAGACGTTACTTTTCATACATATACAAAATACACTTCACTCATTTGTTTGCTTCATTTACGCACTGAAACGTAGACTTTACGCATTCATCATTTCACAATATTCTGATTTAAAGTAAATTACCGTAATTAACCAAAACTTTAGGTCATGAAAAAAAAGAAGTTATTGAAAGATCTTACATTGAACAAAAAAGTGATTTCTGATTTCAAAGTCAGTAGTTCAAAAGGTGGATCAGCAGCAAATCATTGTGTTACAGGAATTTTTGATCCGCCATCGTGCGCTTGTTTTACAGGTTGGTGGTGGTTTTGTTAATTCCTACTTGAAGAAAGCAAAAAAGCGAATTTGTAATGAATTCGCTTTTATTTTTTAACATTAATTCAATTTGAACAATCCGTATTTTAGAATACAATAGATAGCTCTAACTCCATCTTTCCAACCAATTTTTTTTCCTTCATCATAAGGTCTACTGTAATAGGAAATGGCAACTTCGTGTATACGAATGTCTTTTATTCTTGAAATTTTCGCCGTGATTTCAGGTTCAAAACCAAAACGTTTTTCTGTCAATTTGATCGATTGAATGATTTTTGTGTTGAATAGTTTGTAACAAGTTTCCATATCTGTCAGCTTCAAATTTGAGAAGATGTTCGATAGAAAAGTTAGAAACTTATTCGCCATGTAGTGCCAAAAATATGAGTTCCGTTTTCTCTGTCTGTCCAAAAATCGTGAACCGTATACAATGTCTGCAACGTCTTCCAATATAGGTGCTAACAATATATTGTATTCTTCCGGATCGTATTCTAAATCTGCATCTTGAATGATTAAATATTCGCCCGTAGCCAACGAAATTCCTGTTTGAATAGAAGCACCTTTTCCCTGATTCTTTGTATGTTCATGGTATTGTATGTCTAACGTAGGATGTGCTTCCATAAACGCTCGTACAATTTGTTTGGAATCATCCTTCGAGCCATCGTCCACAATGATCAATTCTTTTTTAATATCATGTATCAGTTGAACAGCGTTTATCTTATCTAAAATCAACCGCACTGTAGCCGCTTCATTGTAAACAGGAATGATGATGGAGAGTTTAGTTAACTTCATTGATAACTTTTATTTTCACATTATTTTCATAGATACTTTTCTCTATAATTTGACCATTGGCATCTTTTTTTATGACTTCTCCGTATAGTTTTCCTTGTTGCCAAACACCAGAAAGTTGTTCCCCATTTTTAAAAAATACAGTTCCTTGTCCATCACGTACATCATTTTTCCAGTTGCCAATATATTTTTGTCCATCTTCCCAAACGTACGTTCCGAAACCATTTCTTTTTTCATCTTTCCATGTTCCTGTATATCCAAGTTCAGGCAAAAACTGCATTAAATATGTATTTGGATTATTGAGTTGTTTGATGATTTTAAATTTATTTGGATAACGATCTATTGCGGGAACTAAATATCTAGACGTTGAAGAATATCCAAGTTCTGCCACCACTACGTAACTTACTTGTTTACTTTTTAAGTACGCTATTTGCGCTTCTCTGTCTTGCGATTTATAATATCCTGTTACATATTTCTTGGAAAATAGATGAAATAATCCTTCTTTACGAACAGAAGTAACAGCATTTTCAGGCGTGTTTTTCTGAACCCAATCTGCCAAAGCAAAGTAATTTTTATAGTTGTCAGCATATGGTTTTTGCGCTGTACGTTGCAATTTCGAAATTGATCCGTATCCGTATACAAATGCCCAAAAAATCAATAGAACCGTCATCATCACAGGAACAACTTTCTCTACATATGCAGGAAATACTTTGAGGCTAAATATCTTGCATAGTTCTGTCAATCCGAAAATAAATAGAAAAATTAGCAATGGAATCAATGGTAATACAAAACGTGTTCCATACCATACATGTGGCCAGATGAGCAACAATCCGAAAAATGCTACTAGATATAATGCTATGAACGTTTTGAACTTCTTAAGTCGTATGACACCAAATATGACAACAGCAATCACTAGAAAACCTAACAACCATTCTGCAAATGAAGCGGTAGCATCCGTATATTGAAATTCCTTTGAAGATACTATTCCTGAAGATATTTCTTTGGTAATATATCGTTCTAAGTTTACCGTAATTCTTTCCCAAATATCTAAAATTCCGACACTTCCAAGTTCTGGTTTGTATGGGTTTTTTGAAAGTAATTGTGAAACGTACGTGTTTCCTGTTGCATTGCTTCCACGAATGATCCAAGGTATATACAACACTATAAAACCGCCTACGAAGGCAGCTACATAACGCCAATGTTTTTTTATAAATAAGAATACTACCAAACTTACAAACAACGCTACAGCTACCGAACGAATATAAAATGAAAATGACACACAGATAAGCAACAAAAAGAATAGCCAATTTTTAAAAATAGGTGTTGAAAAGTCTATTTTTAAGAAAATCAACACAGATAATAAAGAGAAAAACAGAAAAGGAATTTCGCTCATCATAATAGTTGCATAACCCAAAAGATGAAAGTTTAACAAGGTAATAAAACAGATTGCAAAGGCAATATGATCATTTTGTGTGAGTCGTTTTATGATGAAAAATAGCAATAAAATTGCGCCAAAAAAGAAAAATCCATTAGCTATTTTAATTGTACTAATATCATTTGAAAATAGTTTAGAAACTCCTGCTATCAGTAACGGATACCCTGGTGGATAGTGATAATGTGCTTCTTTTTCAAGATGTTGAATGTTGGTATATCCTGCACCATCGGCAATTGCAGTTCCTAGAATGTAATAATGTGCATTATCGCCACCCAAACTTACTTTTTCGTCAAAAATACTACTGTATATACTTAAAAAAGAAATCGTTAGAATTAACAAATATATAATTCTAACAAGTTTAGGGTTTGATGCAAAAGTTTTGATCATGCGGGTTTTATAGTTTCAAAATGGTCACATTTTAAATCGCTTTCAATATAAAGATAATTTGAAAGATAACGACACAATGTTTTGATATAAAAAAAGCGAGTTCGTATCGTGAACTCGCTTTTGTATATATTATTTTCAATGTAAATTACGAATTTGCATATTCGTGTAATACTGTTATGATGTAATCAATTTCTTCTTTGGTATTGAATTTTGAGAAAGAGAAACGCAACGATGGTTTTTCTAAATCTTCGCTACTTAAAATTGCTCGTAATACGTGTGAACCTTTGCTACTTCCCGATTGGCAAGCACTTCCTTTGGAACAAGCAATTCCTTTTAAATCCATATGAAAAAGTAACATCAGTGCTTTTTGCTGATCAAAAGGCAAACAAACATTGACTAATGTATAGGTGCTTTTTGTTGTTTCGTGACAGTTTCCATTAAATTTTGCATTTGGCATTACTTTCTTTAATTCTGCCATGAAATAGGTTTTTAAACCTTCAACATATGTTTTTTCTTCTTCTAGATTATCATATGCCAGTTTGAATGCTTCTTCTAACCCAACTACATTATGAACAGCTTCGGTTCCTGCACGAAATCCACGTTCTTGCGATCCTCCAAAGATTAACGGTTTTAAACCAGAATCTTTTCGAATAAAAGCAAAACCAATTCCTTTTGGTCCGTGAAATTTATGTGCCGCCGCTGCTAGGAAATCGACATGTGTTTTTTGTACGTCCCATTCAAAATGTCCAATAGATTGTACCGTATCTGAATGAAATAAAGCGCCGTATTCTTTACACAGATTTCCAACACGATCAGCATCAAGAATGTTTCCAATTTCGTTATTGACGTGCATTAAACTGACTAATTTTTTAGAATTATCTGCTTTTAACAAAGCTTCTAAATCGTCATAATCAGGCGTTCCACATGATTGTAGTTTTACGTACGTAACTTTAATATCACTTTCTACACGCAATTGTTCTACTGTATGCAAAACCGCATGGTGTTCTATAGGCGATGTAATGATGGTAGTTACGCCCAAATCACGAACAGAGCAACGCAATGCCATGTTATCAGCTTCTGTTCCACCCGAAGTGAAAATAATTTCCTGTGGCGAAGCATTTAGATATTTAGCGATGGTTTTACGAGCAGTTTCGATGAGTGTTTTTGAAGAACGACCAAAACTATGCGTAGACGACGGATTTCCGTAATTTTCTTCTAAAGCGATTTTAATGCGATCTACAACTTCTGGTCGAATTTGCGTTGTAGCTGCACTATCAAAATATACATTCCTCATTCGTTTCTTTTATAAATACAGTTGATTGAAATAAAGATGAGCAAAAATAGTTTAAATAAAATTATTTACAATAAGTTTCGTTATAAATAGAGTTTTCTTATACTTTTGCCTGTATATACGAATTTCTTAATTGGTACTTTCTATGAAAAAATTATGGTTACTTTTTATCTTGGTATTTGCTTTTGGTTGTGATGATGGAGATTTAGCTTTGGAGGAAATTGATTTTACAAGTGATGCAGCCGTGTCTGCTTGTGATTTGGAAGCTGGAGTAACCTTGCTTTTTAAGATTGATGATACCGAAGCGTTGATTTTGGAAATTCCAAGTACTTTAATTGTAAATACAATTACGGAAGATGAAGAACCAAGAGAAGGCAACTTGACAAATACTAGCGTAAACGCTTATTATAGAGGTTTTAACACGACAGTAACTAGCAGTTATTTTTGTGATCAATTGCCACCTGTAGATGTAGAGGTAAATTTAGAATATACAGCTAATAACGGAATTGTAAAAGTAGTTACTACTGCCGCCGCATTTGATGCTGTTGATCCTACAATTGTGACTGATTACAGACATGAAATTACGTTTGAAAACATTGTATTTTCTAACGATGCCGGAGAAAGTATAACCTATGAAGGTATTTTTGATTACGGCTTTATTGTAACTCCTGCGGAATAGTTTTTTGGGTGATGGGTTTTGGTTTTCTAGGTTTTAGGTTTTAGGTTTTAGGTTTTAGAAATATTTATAATCGATAGCTGAAATCGTACATTGCGCTAATTATACTTTAGGATTTTGATAAATGTACACTTCTGTAGCTCCTAAACCATATTTTTGATAGTTAGCGTCGTAGTATTTTACATTGTCGTATTGACGAAATAAATAGTATAATTCTTCTTTGAGAACGCCCGCGCCAACTCCGTGAATAAAAACAACTTTCGGAATTCGTTTGCGTATGGCAAATTCTAACTGACGTTTTGCCGTATCGGTTTGTAGTGTAAGCATGTCATAATTGTTCATGCCTTTGTATGAATTTGTAAGCTGATGAATGTGTAAATCGACTTCCATAATCGTTTCTACACGGTCTTTTTTTGACTTTTCTAAAACACGTTTGGGCTTCTTTGCGGCTTCTTTTTCTTGAATCGCATTATGAATTTTTTGATAAGATAAATTCAATGCAATTTCATCCGAATTTACTATTACCAATTCAGATGCTTCAAATGTAAGAGGAAACCCTTCATCTGTTTCTACTGTAATAACGTTTCCATCAATGGATTGAACAATTCCACGGATAACATCATCAATTGCTTCTACCGTATCGCCTACTTTAAAATTCATTCTTCTTCTTGTTGCTCGTATTTTTCTCTATTAAAATACTCTTCAGTATCATAGTTCTTTGGTTTGTTTGATAATTGCTTCGAAGTTACTTTATACAACCCAAACATCATTAAAACCAACGCAATTATAGTTACTAAAATTTGTCCTTCTCCTTGAATGTTATCTCTAAAAAGCAAGGTTCCTGCACCAAGGAATACCATGAGAAAATAAACTTTTGTTGCGTGTTTGAACTTCACTGTGTATTTTTTTAATTCTTCAAAAATAATATTTTCTTTGGCAATTGGTATTTTTATTTTGAACTCATTTAAACTTTTCGGATTTAGGCGAAAATTAGCAGTTTTAAGTTCTGTTGACAGCTTTTTTGAGTTTCATAGCAGCGCTACGGAACGAAAAAAAGATAAAAACAGGCCTGAAAAGAGTAATTTTTTAGCAAATTAAAAAAATTTAAACGAGTTCTTTATCAAAGATGTTTGAAATACCAATGCATTTTACATATTTTTAAAAAATTAATATTTTATGTAACGTTTTGTTTTAAAAAACTACTGATGTTACAGTAAAATAGAGAGAATAGAATCCTTTATATTTGTTAAAATAATTACAGAAATGCACAGTGCGCTTATATTTTTAGTACAAGTTGAAGAATATATGCTTCCGTGTTTTTCTAAACAATATTTAGGAGTTGACTGTTTTGGGTGCGGAATTCAGCGCTCATTAGCATTAATTTCACGAGGAGAATTTATAGAAGCGTTTAAAATGTATCCAGCCATTTATACACTAATTTTATTTTTTATCTTCGTTGGTATCAATATCTTTTTTAAATTTAAAGGTTCGCAAAAACTGGTAAATATTTTAGGTATTGCAAATGTGGTCATCATCATTATCAGTTTTATTGTCAAAAAATTATCATACATTTAAATAATCAAACCTTAACACACATGAAAAAACAACTCAATCCAACTTTAGTATATGTCTTATCGGTCATCGGATTTCTTTGCTGCTGCTTTGCAGGTTTAGGATTCTTACTTTCTGGACCCGCATATTTTATTGCTGACAAAAAGATAAAAGATGCTACTGCAAATCCTGATGAATATGATGGAAATATCAATGCAATGAATACCGCAAAGATTGTAGCTTTGATTGTTACAATTATTAACGTTCTTAACTTTTTATGGGCTATCTACTCTATCGCAACTGGCGGATGGGAAGAATCGCAACAACAATGGAGAGATATGATGGAACAAATCAACAATCAGTAAATAGTACAATGTACTTAATACATAAAAAGCGGATGTACCATGTACATCCGCTTTTCTATATCTTCTTGTTTTACAGTGCTTATATTCCTGCTATGCCAGCTATAATAGCGAATACAAAAACTAAAGCGTAAATTCCAACAATTGATAATATTACAATTCCTAGGAATTTATAATGCGATTTTAAACTTGAAAAAGCTCTCGTTAATCCGTCCGTACTTTTTTCTGCCAATGCAGCTTTCATTCTTCGCGAAAAGCGATACAAATACATTACAGGAAAGAAATACAAAATTGCTAATACAAAATATACAATTCCGATAAATCCGCCAGACAATCCTTGTTGTTGAAAAGGATTTGCATTTGAATTGAATGCAGAAAACATAACGCCAAAAAATACAGCCACAAATACAAATAGTCCGATGACTATAAATCCTATGATAGATAGGATAAATGCCCATCTTGCGGTTTCACGCAGAAACTTCTTTGACTGTTCATTGAGTCGCAACTCAAAATTATCAAATACGGAACTATCTTCTTGTTTTTTTAAAGGCACTATTCAAATTCTTTAAGTGTTTTTGTAATAATTGCTACACAATCGAGCAATTCATCTTGCGTCATTACTAATGGTGGTGCAAAACGAATAATGTTTCCATGTGTTGGTTTTGCTAACAATCCATTGTTTTTTAACGCCATACAAATGTTCCAAGCCGTATCACTATCTTCTGTATCGTTAATCACGATTGCATTCAACAATCCTTTTCCACGTACTAAGTTTACAATGTTACTTGTTTGAATATATTTGTCTAATTCGCTTCTGAATAATTCTCCCAATTGGAAGGCATTTTCTGCCAACGCTTCCTCTTCTACAACTTCTAAAGCTGCCATGGCAACTGCGGCTGCAACAGGATTTCCTCCAAAAGTTGATCCGTGATTTCCTGGACGAATAACGCTCATGATATGATCATCTGCTAATACAGCTGATACTGGATATGCGCCGCCAGACAATGCTTTTCCTAAGATTAATACATCTGGTTTTACCTCTGGAGTTCCGCTACAGTTTTTCTTCTCACACGAGCAGTTTCCGCAAGTAGCCAACAAACGTCCTGTACGTGCAATTCCTGTTTGTACTTCGTCTGCAATGAATAATACATTGTGTTTTTCGCATAATGCTTTCGCTTTTGCGAGATATCCCTCAGATGGAACATATACTCCAGCTTCCCCCTGAATTGGCTCTACCATGAATCCACCAACATTAGGATTGTTTTCTAATGCTTCTTCTAACGCTTCAATATTGTCATAGGCAATTTTGATAAATCCGTCCGTATACGGTCCGAAATTTTTACGCGCTACAGGATCATTTGAAAATGAAATAATTGTCGTAGTTCGTCCGTGGAAGTTGTTTTCGCAAACGATGATTTCCGCTTCGTTTTCCGCGATTCCTTTTTTCTCATATGCCCATTTTCTACAGATTTTTAAAGCAGTTTCTACCGCTTCAGCTCCTGTATTCATTGGTAAAAGCTTATCGAAATTAAAATATTCCGAAGCAAATTTTTCATAACGTCCTAACATATCATTGTAAAATGCACGAGACGTCAAGGTTAATGTTTGTGCTTGAGACACCATCGCATTTACAATTTTCGGATGACAATGTCCTTGATTTACTGCAGAGTAAGCAGAAAGAAAGTCGTAATACTTTTTTCCTTCTACGTCCCAAACATAAACGCCTTCTCCTCTACTCAAAACCACTGGAAGTGGATGATAGTTGTGCGCTCCATACTTGTCTTCTAATTCAATTGCTTGCTGAGATGTTAATTGTTCTAAAACAGCCATTTTAATAAAGTTTTAAATGATACATAAAATAACCATTCCTACTCTACCTTTATCCTTTCGAGGAATCGAAAATTCAGCGTGGGAGAGAAATCATCCCTAGAGAGTTGCAAAATACTAAATATTCAATTCGAATTAAAATTAATTGTATTTGATTTTAGATAACAACCTTATTTATAGCATTTCTTAATACAACTTTTGTGGATTTGTCAATTGTGAGTTGTTAATCTGTTACTTTGTTTATTAACTTTTAACTAAAGATTCAACCTCAATATCTTGTCGCTCTATTCTATTTTCTAACTTCATTATTTTGTATTTGATGATTCAGAAAAGAACTCACAACTCACTTACCAATTATCACTGCTCTGATATTTTAGCCGCTAATGACGATACTTGTAACTCTAATCGTTTCATTTCTCGTAAAATGGCACGTTTGTCCATTTGCATCCAAGCGTATAATTTTATCATGGACATAAACATGGCACTTATGACAATTCCCAATCCCCATTGTATCAGTTCGTTTGTTTCGGTCACGTTAAAAAATTGAATGAAGCAATAAATCATGAATCCAAAAACGCCTAGATTTACGATATTCATAATGACGGCTAACCATCCTAATTTTCCTTTAAAAATACTTCCGATAGATCCAAAAAGACCTTGCTCGTCTAATTCGTCATAAAATTTTGATTCTTCTTCGGTTAATGTTTCTTTAATTAACGTATCAATATCTTCTAATGTGCTCATAATTTCTATTTTTTTAATTGTTTTTTTAATTGTTCTCGTGCGTGATACAAACGTGATTTTACTGTTCCGACAGATATTCGTAAAGTGTTTGAAATTTCTTTTAAAGAATATGCATCTACATAAAACAGCCGAATTATTTGTTGTTGACTTACAGACAACTTTGTAATTGCTTGCTTCAATTGTTGCTTTGCCAGCGTTGTATCTGTAGACGGAATATCACGAATCGATTTGGTTACCGTGTAATCACTTTGTTGTTGCTGTTGTTTAGCAATTGTACGTGTGTAATCGATTGCTTTTCGATGCACAATGCGCAATGCCCAACTTTTAAAACGTTCAGCATCTTGTAAAGTAGTCACTTTATCTATAATCAATTTCCAACTGTCTTGTGCAATATCTTTGGCAACTTCGGTATCTTTTACAGTCCAATACGCATGCTTGCAAAATGTTTTATGAAAACGCTTTACCAAAAGTGCTAATGCTTTTTTGTCGCCAGCTTTGTATTGTGTTACAAGAGTTGCATCTGATATGTGATTTTTTTTATGCATAAAAAACTTCCGCCTATAATAGAGACGTGAAAAAGTGGAAAAGGTTCATTTTAATAGAAAAATTTATTTTTAAAGATACGAGAATGGATTTTGGGTCTTTGTTATTGGGTCTTGGATCTTGGATCTTGGATTTTGGGTTTTGGGTTTTAGGTTTTAGGTTTTAGGTTTTAGGTTAAATTGTACTTTTTAATTTAAAATTCAGCATTCAACATTTATAATTTTACTCTTTGTTCTTGTGAAGTTGTGAAGTTGTGGAGTTGTTAAGTTGTTGAGTTGCTTAACTTAAATTGTACCGTTTTTAATTTGGCATTTAAAATTGGTTTTTGTCACGAATACACGAATATTTATTTTTGGTCTTTGGGTCTTTGGGTCTTGGGTCTTGGGTCTTGGGTCTTGGGTTAAATTGTACTTTTTAATTTAACATTCAGCGTTCAACATTTAGCATTTAAAATATCAACTTTTTTTGGTACTTCTCGATACAAAATTTCTCGGGAAATTTCACTCGAAGTTGTAAAGGTTAAGTAATTCGTTGATTGTTCGGAATATTTCTCAATACTCAATTCTCATATCTCAATACAGGTTTTTTCTGTTCGTTATTCGTTATTCCTTATTTGTTATTCAAAAACATTTTTACATTTAAAATTGGTTTTTGTCACGAATACACGAATTATTTGAGCTTGTTTGTTGAGTTGTAAACTTTCGCTAGCTTTAGAATCCTTCAATCTTTCAATTTATAAAAAACACAAAACCGCTTCATTATGGCAGATGAAACGGTTTTTATCGAAAAAATTAAATAATCAAGATCCTGTGATACCACGGGATTTAATTCAACTAACAACTTTGTGTGAGTTCGTAGAACTTCACAAAGTTGAGTTTCATTAAAACTGAGCGACTTCCGTACTGTCTTTCATAGCAACAGTGCTTGAAGCGCCAGCCGTTACAGTATTTTGTACCGCATCGAAATAGGTTGTTCCTACAAAACCTTGGTGTTTTACAGCATTGAAACCATCTTTTTGCAAAGCAAATTCGCGTTCTTGCAATTCAGAATATCCTGCCATTCCACGTTCTTTGTATGCTTTTGACAATTCAAACATACTTGTGTTTAAGGCATGGAATCCAGCTAAGGTTATAAATTGAAATTTGTATCCCATTGCGGCAAGTTCTTCTCGGAAGGTTTCCATTTCGGCAACACTCAATTTCGCTGCCCAATTAAATGATGGCGAACAGTTGTATGCTAACATTTTTCCTGGAAATTGCGCATGAATCGCTGCTGCAAATTCACGTGCATAGTCCAAATCAGGATTTGATGTTTCCATCCAAATTAAATCTGCAAATGGTGCGTAACTTAATCCGCGTGCAATTCCTTGTTTGATTCCATTGTTTACATGGAAAAATCCTTCATTAGTACGTTCGCCTGTAATGAATTTTGTATCTCTTCCATCAATATCACTGGTCAATAAGTTTGCAGCATCCGCATCTGTTCGTGCAATAATTAACGTTGGAACGCCCATAACATCCGTTGCCAAACGCGCCGCTACCAATTTGTTAATCGCTTCTTGCGTTGGCACTAATACTTTTCCACCTAAGTGACCACATTTTTTTGCAGAGCTTAATTGATCTTCAAAGTGTACTCCTGACGCGCCAGCTTCAATCATGGCTTTCATTAATTCAAAAGCATTTAAATTTCCTCCAAAACCAGCTTCTGCATCTGCAACAATTGGCACTAAATAATCCAGTTTGTTTTCAGCTTCATTGACACATTGAATTTGATCGCGACGCAACAAAGCATTGTTGATTCGTTTTACCACTTGCGGTACACTATTCGCAGGATATAAAGATTGATCAGGATACATTTCGCCAGCTAAGTTTGCATCTGCTGCCACTTGCCAACCGCTTAAGTAAATGGCTTCCAAACCAGCTTCCACTTCTTGCACAGCTTGGTTTCCCGTTAAAGCACCTAAACCAGCAACAAAATCTTGATTGTTTAGTTTTTGCCATAGTTTTTCTGCGCCTAAGCGTGCAATGCTATGATCGAGTTGATACGAACCTTGTAATTTTACAACTTCGGCAGCTGTATATGGTCGTTCAATTCCTTTCCAACGAGGATTTGTTGTCCAATCTGTAACTAATGCTTGAATTCTGTCTTGAGTTTTCATAATTTTGTGATACGTTATTTTTATTAATAATTAGATCCTGTTGATTGTTGCCGCAATCGCAGGATTGTTTTTTTTATATATGTAAATACGCAGGAAGCGTTAAAAATTCTTCAAATTCACTTGCTGTGACGAGCTTTTCAAATAGTGATATTGCCAGTTTGAATTTTGTTTCTGGCAGTTTGTCTTCTCCTACTTCTGTGATGATTTTTTCAATTTCATCATCAAAAATATCTCTGAAAAGCGTTTCATTAAATTGGCGTCCATCTTCCAAAATGACTTCATTTTTCAGCCATTGCCATACTTGTGTCCGAGATATTTCTGCAGTAGCGGCATCTTCCATTAAATTGTATAAAGCCACCGCGCCAAAACCACGCAACCACGCTTCAATGTATAGAATTCCAACGTTTATATTTTTACGAATTCCGCTTTCTGTAACCGTTCCTTTGGGAACTTCTACCAAGTCTTTTTCAGTGATATTGATATCATTTCTAGTGACATGTAATTGATTGGCAGTTGGCATGTGTTTGTTGAATTCATTCAGCGCAACTTCCACCAATGCAGGATGAGCAACCCACGTACCATCGTGTCCATTTTTGACTTCGCGTTCTTTGTCTTTTCTCACTTTTTCCAGCGCTTGTGCATTCGCGAACGCGTCATTTTTAATAGGAATTTGTGCCGCCATTCCACCAATTGCCAAGATTCCGCGTTTGTGACAACGCTGAATGACCAATTTGGAATACGCATCCATAAACGGTGTTGTCATCGTTACTTGATCTCTGTTGGGCACCACAAAATTTGGATGGTTTCTAAACTTTTTGATGTATGAAAAAATGTAATCCCAACGACCACAATTTAAACCAACAATATGATTTTTGAGTTCAAAAATAATTTCATCCAATTGAAAACTTGCCGTGATAGTTTCTACTAAAACCGTGGCTTTAAACGTTCCGTTTGGAACTTTTAAGTACGTTTGTGCAAACGTAAAAACTTCATTCCACCAACGTGCTTCTAAATAGTGTTCTAATTTTGGCAGATAGAAATAAGGTGCGGTGCTGTGTTCCAACATTATTTTTGTATTGTGAAATACATACAATCCAAAATCGACCAAACTTCCAGATGTTTCTTCGTCGTTGATTAAAATATGACGTTCGTTTAGATGCAAACCTCTTGGACGCACTAACAAAACGGCTGTTTTATCTTTTAATTTGTACGATTTGTTGCGTTTTGCATCATGAAGAGCAATCGTCTTTTTATTGGCATCTAACAAGTTTTGTTGCCCTTCAATGGTATTTTCCCAACTTGGCGAATTGCTATCTTCTAAATCTGCCATAAAAGTTTTTGCGCCAGAATTGAGTGCGTTTATGATCATTTTACGATCTACTGGACCTGTAATTTCAACGCGTCTGTCTTGCAAATCGTGTGGAATGCTATTGGCTTTCCATTCACTTTCTCTAAGTTCTTTTGTTTCTCTTGGAAATTCAGGAAACTTGCCTTTGTCAAAAATAGTTTGTTGCATTTCCCGCCTTTTTAATAATTCAATTCGTTTGGCATTGAACTTTTCATGTAATACTGTTATAAAAGCTAGTGCTTCGTCAGTTAAAATTTCTGGATAGTAATTCTTCACTTCGTTAGCGAACTGAATTTTTGATTGTTGTAAAACGGTTTCTTGCATGACTCATAATTTTTGATGTAACAATATTAAAACTTTTTTTTGAATTTAGCGAACGTTCGCTAAATTATTTTTGTTCGCTTAAAATTAGAAGTTCGCAAATTATACTATATTTGCTGTTATGGAAGAAGAATACATCAAATTGATTTTTGGCTTAAAACTCAAGCAACTACGGACTGAACGAAAATTATCCTTGTTTGGTTTGTCGAAACTTTCGGGTTTGTCAAAATCCTATTTGAATGAAATTGAAAAGGGGAAAAAATTTCCAAAAACGGATAAGATTGTCTTGCTTTCTGAAAAGTTAGATGTTCCGTACGATCAGTTAGTTTCGTTGAAATTGGATAAGAATTTAGCACCAGTTGGCGAAATTTTACAGTCGAAAATTTTAAAGGAAATTCCACTAGAATTGTTTGGTATTCAAGAAAGTACATTGATTGACATTGTTGCCAACGCACCTGTAAAAGTAAATGCTTTTATTAGTACGATTATTGAAATTGCACAACATTATAGTTTTAGCAGAGAGAGTTTTTATTTGGCTTCTTTACGTTCGTTTCAAGAAGCAAATCATAATTATTTTGACGAGTTGGAGCAACGTGTGTTGGAATTTTCTAAAACGTATCAAGTTGATTTGACTCAGCGAATTTCGTCTGAAGAGTTGAAAGAGATTTTGGTTGAAGAGTTTCAGTATACAATTAATGATGACGAGTTATCCAAACATCATGAATTGGGAAATTTGCGCTCTATTTTTGTTCCGAAAACGAAAACGTTGTTGCTCGCTAATCATATTGATGATGCGCAACGTACGTTTATTTATGCAAAGGAATTGGCGTATAATTTTTTAGAAATTGAAGATCGATTGTACACTTTTTCATGGATTAAGTTTGATAATTTTGATCAGGTATTACACAATTTTTATGCTTCGTATTTTGCCGGTGCTTTGATGATTCCGAGAGCTTCATTGACCTCAACATTAACTGCGTTGTTTCAGCAAAAAACGTTTCAAATAGAAACATATTTACAGTTGATTGACAGTTTTAATGCATCGCCAGAATCGTTTTATCAGCGTTTGACCAATATTCTTCCGAAAGATTTTAATATTCAGAATTTATTCTTTTTACGCTTTACACACAAAGCCAATTCTGATAGATTTCACTTGAAAAAAGAGCTGCATTTATCACATCAACATTCGCCACATGCCAATGAAACAAACGAACATTATTGTCGTCGTTGGGTTTCGTTGCATGTATTGGAAACGATTGCACAAAACGATCAAGAACACGTATTCGATCTGCAAATTTCACATTATCCAGACGATCATATGCGTTATTTGGTACTTTCATCGGCAACAAAAGATCCGTTTAAGGAAGGACATTACAGAAGTATTAGCGTTGGATTGCTCATTAATAAACAGTTGAAACGAAAGATTTCTTTTTTGGAAGATCTAGCTATTGAAACCAAAGAAGTTGGTGTAACTTGTGAACGTTGTCCGATTGCAGATTGTAGCGTACGAAAAGTGTCTGCAACTATTTTAGATAAGCAGAATCGTTATAAAAATACAGAAACTGTAGTTGAAGATTTGATGAGAAAGTTTAGCTAGCACTCGTTATAAACGAGCACTGACTTAGAATTAATTAAAGATTGTATTTATTTCTAAGTTCTCTTCTTGTTACTAGAATGGCGTACAAACCATAAAATATTGGAACAAAAATGAAAAGTATCAATATTAAAATTCCCCATCCGCCATCATAGTGAAAACTGAATGCACTACTTTTAAAAAGTAAATTTCCAAAAATTGGTATCGCAAGTAAAAATGTTGGTAATACATATATCCAGAAAATTAAATTTCTAGCTATTTTCATTTTTTCAAAGGAACTTTCTAATAGTTTTTCTTCCGTAAAATAGGTCATTGCAGCAAAAAAAAATAAAACTCCAATAGTTGTAATTATACCAAGACATTGTATGATAAGTGTCATAAATGTAGGTTCATTAAATATAAAAAAATCATATATAGATACGAATATTAATACCATAGTTGCTATATTCACAAAACTCATCAGCCTATAATACGTAAAGTTTTTCATTTCAATCTTTGACATTCGTGTTGTAGCGATATATATCATGAAGGCACCAATAACATCGTTAATTATATCTATTTTAAACCCCGTTCCATTAGTCGTTGAAGAATAGTAAAAATCGAACATTATTAGTAACGTTCCAATGATGATTAGTTTTAAATCGTTTACAATAGTTTGCATACTTTTATGTACTAAAAATTAAGTTAATGAAAAAGTTAAAACTATTGCTATAACTCCTAAAATTGTAGTAATGATTCCCAATCGTTTTGATCGCAACCAACCTGATAGACTTATGACAACCAATAACGAATTGATTCCTGAATAAAAGCTCAATCCACCAACAACTCGCGGGAATACTAACTGCGCTTTTATATGTTCGTATGGAGAATCTGGCGCAAGTAGCAATTGTATTTTGGTCATTCCGAAAATGGCTACAATAAAGGAAACTGCTGCAATAGCGGCAAACAGCATCATGTATTTAAATACTTTTTTGTCATTGTTTGTAATGATAAATGTCACTAAGATTGTTGCAGAAATACCTCCTAAAAAAGCACTTATAAAAACTGCTTGTTCTGCTAAAATTTTGAAATATTCTACGGGTAAGTCAGGTATATTCATATACGTTTTACATATTTCTTTAAAAATACAGGAAAGATTATTGGAATGCAATTCCAAAGGTTGTTTTACCAAAAAACCACCTTACAATGTAAAGTGGTCTGATCTATCTATACTATTTCAAGCGTTTTATGCTAGTTTTTGCATTTTGTACAATTTGTAAAAAAATGTAGGTAAGAAAGCAAAGTTTAACAGTACAAAGCCTAACATCATGAGTCTTCCTGAAAATGGCCATTGAAAGAATTCAAACATGATTCCTATTCCTAAAATAAAAAAGGTTAAAAAACCTATTACATACACTGCGTTTTTCATTGTTTTTGATTTTTAATGTTCGTATTAAGATTGATAATTAAATATAGATTGTTTGTATTTTGTATAAATTATCAGTGGACAATAGGCAAAAAGAAAAACAGACAAACCTAGTAGCAAAGCAATATTTGCAAAAGGCCAATGAAACATTTTAAATATTAGTCCGATTGCAAAAAATACTATCATTCCGAATCCAGCTAGAAACGTTCCTCTTTTTATACGTATGATGGTTTTGGAATGTAACAATTGTTTTGTCTCTTTCTGTAATTCTTTAATATTGTAATATCCGCCTAGTTTTTGAATCGCTTCCTCATAAGCTAATTCAAAATTGATATGATGAGATGCTTCAATAGTAGAACAAATATGATCTACTATATCTTCTTTGATAGCTTCATTTTCTAAACCGTGAAACGTCAAACTGTTAGAAATGAATTCAATCTGTGCTGCTGTCAAATTCATGTTGTGAGTGTTTTAGGATTAAAAATTAAGCGCAATGTTTCTATGAAGTCATTGATTTCGGCTGTTTTTTCTGCAATAACTTTTTTACCTGAATTCGTTACTTCATAATACTTTCGAACACGTTTCCCGATGTACACCTTTTCAGTTTCCAGAACACCTTGATGCTCTAACTTATGTAGAATAGGATACAATGCGCCTTCACTAATGTCAATTTTACCTGAAGTAAGTTCTTTTACTTTTTGAGAGATTTCATAACCATACATTTTTTCGCCATTTGACAACAACTTCATAATGATAGGCAATAAGATTCCTTTTGTTAATTCTTTGCTATACATAGAACAAATATACATTTTATTAAAATGCATTCAAATAAAATATTATATTTTCTTACTAGCGCAAATAGAATTGATGAATTTTTTCACACTTTTTTAAATATTGACCCCATAAATTATATATATATTTACCGCTATTGTTATTTTTGCCGCATGGGAAGAAAGAATCGTAAGAAATTGTTTGAAAACGTAACTGTAGTTGATACGGCTACGAAAGGAAAAACAGTCGCTAAAACTGAAGATGGAAATGTAATATTTTTACCAAATGCCGTACCTGGCGATGTGGTAGATATTCAAACGTATAAGAAGCGAAAATCATTTTACGAAGGGAAAGCTGTAAAGTTTCACTCGTATTCAGATAAACGTACGGAACCTGTGTGTCAGCATTTTGGCACTTGTGGCGGTTGCAAATGGCAACATATGGCGTACGAACATCAATTATTTTATAAGCAGAAAGAAGTACTCAACAACTTAACACGCATTGGAAAGGTTGAATTGCCTGAATTGACACCAATTTTAGGAAGTGCCGAACAGTATTTCTACCGTAATAAAATGGAATTCTCGTTTTCAGATAGTCGTTGGTTGACGCAGGAAGAAGTTGATTCTGATGAAGATTTAGGTGACAGAAATGCACTCGGTTTTCATATTCCTGGCATGTGGGACAAAATTTTAGATGTAAAAAAATGTCACTTACAAGCTGATCCTTCTAACGCAATCAGAAATACGATTAAGGAGTTTGCCACTAAAAATGACATTGCTTTTTTTAATACGCGCCATCAAACTGGATTGTTGCGTACGTTGATGATTAGAACTTCTTCTATTGGCGAAGTAATGGTGTTGATTCAATTTTACAAAGAAGACAAAGAAAAACGTGAATTACTATTAAATTACGTTCAAGAAACGTTTCCTGAAATTACCGCGTTATTGTATGTAATTAACGGAAAAGGAAACGATACGATTTACGATCAGGAAGTGATTTGCTACAACGGACGCGATCATATTTTTGAAGAAATGGAAGGTTTGAAGTTTAAGATTAATGCCAAATCTTTTTATCAAACAAATTCTGATCAAGCATACGAATTGTATAAAATTACACGTGATTTTGCAGGTTTAGCAGGCGATGAATTGGTATACGATTTGTATACAGGAACAGGAACTATTGCACAATTTGTATCTAAAAAAGCGAAAAAAGTTGTCGGTGTCGAGTCGGTTCCAGAAGCAATTGAAGCTGCCAAAGAAAATGCTGCATTTAATAATATTACCAATACAGAATTCTTTGTGGGCGATATGAAAAAGGTTTTCAATGCAGAATTTATTGCAGCACACGGAACGCCTGATGTCATCATTACAGATCCGCCACGTGACGGAATGCACGCGGATGTGGTACAACAAATTTTAAATATTGCACCCAAAAAAGTAGTGTATGTAAGTTGTAATAGTGCAACGCAAGCACGCGATTTGGCACTAATGGATGCTACATACAAAGTAACCAAAGTACAAGCCGTTGATATGTTTCCACAAACGCATCATATTGAAAATGTTGTACTTTTAGAAAAGAGAAATTAAAATATATATGAAGAAAATATCTTATATAGGAATACCATGTTTGATGTTTATCGCAGTCATGTTGTCGTTTTCATGCGAAAAAGATGACATCTGTGCAGAAGGAACACCAACAACTCCAAGATTAGTAATAGAGTTTTTTGATGCTGAAATTAGCACTACTACAGGCGAAGATGTGGCAAAAAATGTGACGAATCTATTTGTAGAATCGTTAACTCCGAATTTAGATCCGAATTCGCTATCGCCGATTCAAACCAGTGCAGCGACAGTAAGTACCATTTCTATTCCTTTACGAACTCAAGAAAATAATACAACCTATCGTTTTTTCTCAGAATATGAGGACGACAATATTGGAAATTCTGATCTTATTACTTTTAACTATGAAACTTCGGAAGTTTTTCTTTCGAGAGCTTGTGGATATGCTACCAATTACCGCTTAGATGATGCAGGAACTGGCGTTGTAGTTACTTCTGATACAGACAATTGGATCAATCCTACAACGGGAATCGCCATTACACAATTTACTATTAACGATGAAACTATTGCGCATGTTAAGATATATCACTAGTATACTCGCATTTTTGCTATGTAGCATGAGTTACGCGCAAGAAGGTTCGGAAGATTTAACAATTGTTAAAGATGAAGCAGAAGTAGTTGTCAAAGATACCATTGCACCAAGCAAAGACAGTTACGGACTTCGCATTGGACTAGATTTGAGCAAACCGATACGAATGCTGCTTGAAAAAGATTATCAAGGACTCGAAGTTGTCGCTGATTTTAGAATTACGAAGAAGTTTTATCTCGCTGCCGAATTGGGTAATGAGAAAAAAACGGTTGACGATGATCAGCTAAACTTTACTACCGAAGGAAGTTACATAAAAGTAGGTTTTGACTTTAACGCGTATGAAAACTGGTTTGGAATGCAAAATTCAATTTTTGCAGGTTTGCGTTACGGATACAGTTCGCACAAGCAAACCTTGAATAGTTATCGAATTTATTTAAATGATACACATTTGGAAAATCCTGATAATTTAGAATTTGTGTCAGGCACTGAGTTTTCAAGTTTGAATGCACACTGGATTGAAGCAGTTGCTGGCATAAAAGTAGAATTGTACAACAATATCTATTTAGGATTTAGCGTACGCTTAAATAGACTCATAAGCACTAAAGAACCTGATAATTTTCAAAATTTATTTATTCCAGGGTTTAATAAAGTTACTACAGACAGTAATGTTGGTGCAGGATTCAATTACACCATAACTTATTCAATTCCAATCTATAAAAAAGCGAAAAAGAAGAAAGAAGAAGCTACCGAAGAAGAAGAAAAATAAGGAAACTACGTTTTTAATTCAATTATAGTTGTACGACAAAACAATTATTTACAACAAAGCTAGAGTCAAAAAACAGTAATCGTATAGAACCACTTTTAAAAGGTTGTTACGAATACTTATCGCTGGACAGAAGTGAGCAACGCACTTATGAAAAGTGGCGAAATTTGCAAAAAACTGTCAAAATGTTGGATGGTTACTACTAACCTATTTTAAAAATAATTTATCGCAAAAAATTCAAAAGTCATCTTACTAAAGGTGACTTTTTGTGTTTATTTAACATATATCTACCAATACCAACGCATTGTTACGATGGTATTTTTAGTATCTTCACTTATCGTAAAAAAATTCAATCAAAAAATAATTACTACTTACCAATGAAATCTTACCAACCAACCACCAATTTCCTTATTGCTATTTTATTTCTATTCTTTACAGGAACAATTACGGCACAAGATGTAAAAGATACGCGCTTAATGACAAATCCTGCCATTAGTAAAAACAACATTGCTTTTATCTATGCAGAAGATTTATGGGTTGCCAATAGAAACGGCTCAAATCCTATTAGACTTACTATTGATGAAGGCATAGAATCAAATCCTGTCTTTTCGCCTGATGGTTCCAAAATTGCTTTCAGCGCTGAATATGACGGAAACATAGACGTTTTTATCATTGATGTAAATGGTGGCGTTCCAAAACGATTGACTTGGCATCCATATACGGACATCGTTAGAAGTTTTGACGAATCGGGACAAAACATTCTTTTCTCTTCCCGAAGAAACAGTCATGTATATCATTACAGACAATTATATACAATTAATATCAATGGCGGACCTGTTAAAAAATTACCGCTTCCAACGGCTCACAGTGCTTCCTATTCGCCAGATGCAAAATATATAGCCTATACACCTTTTGGAAGTGCGCATACACAATGGAAAAATTATCGTGGTGGACGACAAGGAAAAATTTGGATCTATGATGTAAAAACACATGAAGTAGACGAAATTCCAAAACCAGCAACAGGAAGTAATGATACAGATCCAAAATGGATTGGAAACACGGTATATTTTCGATCGGATCGTAATGGAGAATTCAATATCTATTCATACAATAAAAACACAAAACAGGTAACACAACATACATTTTATGACGATTTTCCTGTATTGGCAATTTCATCAAACAATACTGAATTAATCTACGAACAAGCAGGTTATGTACACACGTATAATCCTGTTGAAAAGAAAAAAACAAAACTTACAATTGGTATCGCAACTGATTTATTAGAACTCCGACCTCGTTTTGTTTCAGGAGATCAATACATTCGTTCGGTAGCTATTTCTCCTTCTGGAAAAAGATTAGTAATGGATTTTAGAGGCGAAATTGTAACAGTTCCCGTAAAAAAAGGAGATGCTAACAATATTTCTGAAACGGTTGGTGTACACGAAAAGTATCCGAAATGGTCGCCAAACGGAAAGCACATTGCCTATTTTTCAGATGCTTCTGGAGAATATGAATTGCACATAAAAAACATAAAAGACAACAGTGTTGAAAAGATTTCAATAAAAGGAAACGGTTTCTATGCAGACATACATTGGTCTCCTGACAATAAAAAAATATGCTATACTGATAACAGTAAAAGTTTTTACATAGTAGATGTTGCTTCTAAAAAAAGCACAAAAATTTCATCTGATGTGTTATATGGAATTGGCGCTTTTAGAGGTATTTTTGGTTCATGGTCACACGATTCAAAATGGATAACTTATACACGAATTACCGAAACATACTACCAAAAAGCATTTGTGTATAGTGTTGAACAAAACAAATCTTTTCCTATTTCTGACGGATTGTCTAACATCTCAGAAGTGGTTTTTGATCCAAGCGGAAAATACATCTACTTAACGGCTTCTACGGATGCTGGACCTGTACTCAATTGGTTTGATCTTTCTTCGCAAGACATGGAAGCTTCCAATACCATTTACCTCATTACGTTGCAAAAAGACCTCATTTCGCCATTAGCAAAAAAGAATGATGCTGAAGTGATTGAAGAAGCTGAAAAAAGTGAAACAGCATCAAAAAAAGATGAAAAAACAGCTTTGCGTATTGATTGGGATGGCATTCAGAATAGAATCATAGCACTTCCTATTCCTACAGGAAACTATTCCAACTTACAAATTGCCAAAGAAGGACAACTTTATTATTTATCCAGAGCTCCGCATGCAAGATTTTTCAATCCACAATCTGTCTATAAATTTAGTTTAAAAGACCAAAAAGCAACCGAAGTTACAACTGCTTCTAGTTTTGAATTTTCAAGTGATGGAAAGAACATGTTGTACTATAAAAATGGAGCATATGGTGTAACTGCCGTTGGTTCAAAAACGGAAAATCCTGTGAATACTTCTACGATTCAAGTAAAAATTGATCCTGTAAAAGAATGGAACAATATTTTTGAAGAAGCGTGGCGCGTAAATCGTGATTACTTTTACGATCCTGGCATGCACGGAATCGATTGGAAAGCAATGAAAAAGAAATACAAGCCGTTCTTAAAACATGTGACCAACAGAAACGATTTGTACAGAGTAATGCAATGGATGTTTAGTGAAATTGGCGTTGGTCATCATCGATTTGCATCTTCTGGTGATCAACTAAATTCTCCTCCATTTGTTGGTGGTGGTTTGCTTGGCGCAGATTATGAAACTGCTAATAATAGATATCGATTTGCAAAAATTTATGGCGGATTAAACTGGAATCCAGCCTTGCGTTCTCCACTAACGGAGCCAGGTGTAAATGTCGCTGTTGGCGATTATATCCTTTCTGTAAATGGGAAAAATGTGACTGCAACTGACAACTTGTATACTTTCTTTGAAAATACCAGCGGTAAAATAGTAACACTAGAAGTGAGCAATAATGCAGATGGCTCCAATAGTAGAACAGTCAAGGTAGTTCCTGTGTCTAGTGAAATTTCGCTGCGAAATCGTGCGTGGGTTGAAGGTAATATCAAAAAAGTAGACGAAGCTACCAATGGACAAGTTGCGTATGTATATGTGCCAAATACTTCCGTAGAAGGACACGAATATTTCAAACGTTACTTTTTTCCACAAACTAATAAAAAAGCAGTCATTATTGACGAACGTTTTAATGGTGGTGGATTGCTAGCGGATTATTACTTAGACATTTTAAAAAGATCAAAACTATCTGGTTGGAATTTCAGATATGGAAACGATATACGAACGCCGAGTGCTTCTATAGACGGACCAAAAGTAATGTTAGTCAACGAAGCAGCAGGTTCAGGTGGCGATTATCTTCCTTGGGCTTTTAAGAAGCAAAACATGGGAACGATTGTTGGAAAACGTACTTGGGGCGGATTGGTTGGAATCTTAGGCTATCCAGAATTTATAGATGGCGGCGCTGTAACTGCTCCAAATATTGCTTTTTGGGATGAAAACGGATACTCTGTAGAAAACGAAGGTGTAGCACCAGATATTGAAGTTGATCAATTGCCGAAATTAGTTATTCAAGGACGTGATCCGCAGTTAGAAAAAGCAATTGAAATTGCACTAAAGCAGTTAAAGGAAAACCAAAAAGTATATCCTAAGCGACCAGAATATCCAATTAGAGTTCGGAAAGAACAGAATAAGTTCAAGTAATATTTTCCCGAATCAAATGTAAAGAACAAACATAAACGAACAACAATGCATCTCATTGATTTCATTATTGGCGGATTGATAGCCAATGCCATTCCACATCTAATTTTTGGACTTACAAAAACGCACTTTTTGGGTATGTTTGGCTATTCTCCAAAAGGAAATATTACCTATGCTGTTGTGCAATTTGTGGTAGCAATTGGTATATTTTGCTACAACTATCACTATACTGAATTGTTGGAAAATGGTTATTTAGTTGGAACAATTACAGTACTAATTCTTTACTTTATTTTCGGAAAGATTTTGGTTAAATTTTATGGGAAGAAAGAAAAAGTTGAGTCAAACTCGTAGCAAAATAAAATTTTAAAAAACATCATTAGACTACTTTACAATGTTAAAATCAAAAAGAATTGAATCCATAGATATATTACGAGGAATCGTTATGGTAATCATGTGTTTAGATCACACAAGAGATTATTATCAAGACATACAAGCGGCAGGTTGGCCAATGGATTTAAATACTACAACGCCTGGTTTATTCTTTACGCGATATATAACACATTTCTGTGCACCCATTTTTGTATTTCTTTCTGGATTATCCATTTATTTACAATCAAAAAGAAAAACTAAAAAAGAGCTTTCCATCTTTCTATTAACTAGAGGACTTTGGTTAATTTTCTTAGAAGTTTCCTTAAATAACTTTTTATGGCGTATGGACGTAACATACTACATAGTCGTTTTTCAAGTTATATGGGCAATAGGAGCCTGCATGGTAGTCATGGCAGCTTTAATACATTTAAGAAAATATGCAATGATTGTCTTAGGAATTCTCATTGTCGCTGGACATAATTTAATTAATGTATTCAAATTAGACATTCAAACTAATGCTTATTATAGTGACACACTCTCAGACTTCTTATGGTGTTTATTTCATCAAAATGGAGGAATTCAAATTGGTGTAGATGATCATTTCCTTAGAGTTGACTATCCAATGTTCCCTTGGCTTGGTATCATGATTTTAGGGTATTGTTTAGGGAATTTCTATGTAAAAACATTTACACCCGAAAAACGTCAAAAATACTTACTCACTACAGGTTCATCAATGTTATTACTTTTTATTATACTAAGAACATTCAATCTATATGGAGATCCTGATTTTTGGTTTAACGGACAACTTCCTTTCTTCAAATCATTAGTTTCATTCCTGAGAATTACAAAATATCCACCATCATTACATTATACATTAGTTACAATTGGCGTTTGTTTAATTATGTTAAGTCTACTTGAAAGAGTAAAAAATAAATTTACCAACTTTTTACTTGTATTCGGGAGAGTACCGCTATTCTTCTACTTTTTACATATTGCAGTAATTCATCTCTCTAGTATTGGGTATTACAGTTTAAGAAATTACATGAATGAGGCCGTAGAATTTAAAGGAACAGGCCTATTTGGAGTTTATATAGCTTGGATTATTATTGTTACTGCCTTATATTATCCATGTTTAAAATACATGCTATACAAGAAAAAACATCCTGAAAAGAAATGGTTGAGTTATTTATAAAAATAGTATATGGGATTTTTTGATTTTTTTAAACGCAAGAAAAAACAAACTACATTTCCTGAAAACGAATTGGAAAAAACGTTTTTAGAAGCTGCTACAGACATGGAAGCCAGAGAACGGTTTTATGTAAAATTGTTATGGAATGAATTATTTGTCATTACCGACGGATCAAACTATGTAGAAGAAGAAAATCAAACACTCAAAGAAGATACCTTGGTAAATTTATTAACGTTTGATAATGGATACATTCCAGTTTTTACGGCACCTAACAGAATTTTTGATAACAGAAAAATGAAAGAAGAAGTCCCGTATTTAGCAATGAAAGGAAAAGATTTATTTGCGCTTACCAAAGGTGCCAATTTAATTTTGAATCCGTATTCTGAATATCAAAAAGAACTTGTTGCTAAAGAAATAGAAATGCTACTAGATGGTACATTGCTAAGTGATGAACCGTTTAATTATGCAGGAGAAAATAGTGGTTTAGACGCGAATCAATTGAAGTTGTTTAATACACAATATGAACTGGCAATGACGAATATTGAAGGCTTAATTCATGCAGATGGATTTCGTCGAAGAGGCATTGGTAAAAAAGAAGTAGAAAGACTTGAAATTGCAATTACTGCTTTTAATGAGTGCTTAGACATCTATCCAAATCATTGGCAAAGCATGCTTTTATTAGCAAAAGTGCATCAACGATTACGAAATCATGAATTGTCATTTGCATTGTTGGAAAAAGCGTTTCATATTGAATTGGATGATCATACGATTCCTGTAGAAGCCGCATTTGAAGCGATGCACATACATAAAACTGAAAAAGCATTGTTCTATTCGGCAGAAGCCATCAAAAGAAAACCTGACGATCCCGTTTTGCTTGGAAATCACGCTATGAATTTACTCATTCATGAACAAGATAACGAAGCAATTGCAATTATAAACAATGCATTGGCATTGGATCCAAATGATGCAGTTTTAAAAAATATCAAAGCGCTCATAAGCAACATACACGCTGGAAAACAAAAAAGACCCACTTTTGAAGACACTATTAAATAAGGCATATTATGTAGATCAGTCTATACGAACCATTATTGAAGCTAATTTTGAGTTGATAGCTTCTGAAAATTGGTATATATTATATAAATACAAGGTTGATCAATCGTATTGGCGACTTGACAAATGGGATAAAAATCAAGTACAATTTTTCGTAAAACTTGAATCTAATGAAAATTGGACAGAAGTTGATACTACAAGTTTAAAAATAGAATTACTAAAGCAATCTCGTGGAACTACAAAGCAACAATGTCTCTGGAAAGATTGTGAAAATGAAGCTTTATCTGCTATGAAGATTTGTGCATTTCATGCGTTTACTGAAATGGGAATTCGGAAATAAATGGATAAACTTTTCTTTATTAAAACGTATTTTAAATTCTTACTGTAACAATTACGTTCTACTATACACTCATTAAACAACATACTGTATAATGAAACCTTCCAAAATATTCATAAGATGAAAAACAACAAAAAATACATTGTAATCATAAGTAGTATTCTCGTAGTAATTATTGGATATTTTATTGCAGATAACTTATTGTATGATGGAATTCAACCAATAGCGATTCAGGAAGATGGTTTCCAAGGAAATTATTATGCTAAAAATGATACGCAATCGCAACCAACCGTTATACTCATTGGTGGCGGACAATGGGGCGATTATTGGGCTGAACAGATTGCAAAAAAAGGATATACCAGTTTATCATTACCATATACACAACGAGATGGTTTGCCAATTTTAGCAGAAGAAGTACATCTTGAATATTTTGAAAAAGCACTCAATTGGCTTTCAACTCAACCAGAAGTTGATGCGGATAACATCATTGTTATGGGCGCTTCCAGAAATGCAGAATTGGCTTTGGTACTTGCCACGGTATTTCCAGATGACATATATGGTGTGGTTGCCTACGCACCAAGTTCGGTAAGTTGGTCAAACACAGTGCTTCCCTATAGTGCTGATGAAGTGAAACCAAGTTGGATATACAACGAAGTAGCGATTCCGTATGTTTCCATGGAAAAAATTCAAGGAAATACTACAGATACAATTGAAACGTTACCGTACTGGAAAAATGGCTTAGCCAAGACAACCGAAGTTGATAATGCAATCATTAAAGTTGAAAAAATTAACGGTCCTATCTTACTCTTTTCTGGACTGGATGATAAAGTTTGGCCAGCTGCAACAATGGCAAATATGTTAGCCGAAAGAATAAAAGCAACTGATTTCAACTATGACTTTCAAAATATACAGTATGAAAATGCGGGTCATTTAATTTCTACACATCCTGATATCAATTCAGACATAAAAACAGGAAAGATGAATGTGAATGGGAAAACCTATACGTTTGCATTTGGAGGTACTACAGAAGGCGACACTAAAGCTAAAAAAGATGCTCAAAACAAACTGTTTGAGTTTTTAGAAAAGTTGAAGTAATTTTCATGAATCATCTTAAAAAGAATAATTCTCTATCAATACAGATGTGATGCTAGTTTAATTTTATAATTTTTACACCTCTCGCCCGTTATCAAAAAAAGTTTTCATGACTATTTTCTCCTTGCCACCTTCGTTGACAACACCAAATTTAGGCACAATCACACTGGTAATTACGGCACAAATTAAAGACAACCACAATCCGCTTACAGGAATTAGATAGCCTAGTGTAAAACGAAATAGTAAAAAGAGCGACATAAACGCTACAAAATTAAATAGCAATGCTTTTGTTTTTGGTTTCATCTCTTGTCTATTTTAATCGTCTGTATTTTTCTTTTGAAACTTGGCTTTTTTGCTTCCTGCATACATTTCATACTTTACCAAACGTGATTCCAGCTTTCCGTTGAATACTTTTATTTTACGCGAAGGACGCAAACCTACAAATTTCAACGCTTCTAAATTCGAGGTAATAAACCAAGCATCAGTAGCTGAATACCCTTGTTTTAACGTATCTCCTATATCGGCATAAAAGTTTTCCATATCGATATGTAAACGTTCTCCGTATGGCGGATTGAATAAAATATGCAACTTTCCTTCAGTTTCTTTCTTCGTTTCAAAGAAATCTGCTCGACGAATTTTGATATAATCTTCTAAATTTGCGTTTCTAACATTATCTTTTGCTTTCTGAACTGCCGAAGGAGCTTTGTCATATCCGTAAATATCATGATGAAATTCACGAATCTTCTTTAATGCCGATTCTTCTATTTTTTCAAACAAATCCACATCCCAATCTTGCCATTTCTCAAAGCCAAATTCTTTTCTGTTGATATTTGGTGGAATGTTACACGCAATCATTGCAGCTTCAATAGCAATAGTACCACTTCCACACATCGGATCGAGCAAGTCGCTTTGTCCATCCCAACCAGAAAGCATTACCAAACCTGCTGCCAATACTTCATTAATGGGTGCAATATTCGTCGCCGTTTTATAACCACGTTTGTGCAATGAACCGCCCGAACTGTCTAGCGAAATACTACAATCATTATTTTGAATGTGTACATGAATGCGCAAGGTTGGAAACTTAATATCTACATTCGGTCTTTTGCCTTGTGTATTACGAAACTTATCTGCAATAGCATCTTTTGTTTTTAAGGCAATAAACTGTGAATGTGTAAATTGTTCCGAAGCCACTGTTGCATCAATGGCAAACGTTTGTTCGTGCGTCAAATACTTGTCCCAATGCATATTATACACTTGATCGTATAAATCTTGCTCATTTTTAATTTTAAAATACTTTATTGGCTTTAAGATTTTAATTGCCGTACGCAAGCACAAATTTGCTTTGTACATAAAACCTTTGTCTCCTCTAAAAGTAACATTACGCGTTCCTTTTCGGATGTCCATTGCGCCGAGTCTTTTTAGCTCGTCTTCCAATAAGTCTTCAAAACCATGTAAAGTTTTGGCAACCATTTTAAAATTATCTTGTCTCATTATCTTGTAATCTGATTGCAAAAGTACGTTAATTTACCAATGTAGCAATTGTTCAATGTACTATTGTAACAATGTTGTTGATTTGAAAATTTAAAAATAAGTCAATTTGAAAATGATCGTACCAATTTGCTAGTATTATACCAAATGAATTATACGATACAACATATAAACTCGTTCATTTGACGGTACAGTTTATTTGGTATTACGTTCTAAAAAAGTTGCTTTTAGATCGCTTTAATATTTGTGATGCACTCTTTTATCTTTATTAATTTTACTTTATACATGTATATTTTGACGAAAATGCTTATTTTTGTTTAACTTTTTTAAATTAAAAATAAACAAAACTAATTATTCCGTTGAGAACCACTATTAATCATAAGCATTTGAGTTTCAAAATTAAAGAGTTATTACTTATCTCTAGACCGAGATTTTGGATGTATGTATTGGGTACTTTTTTGGTAGGAATGATTGCTTCGGGAAATCCATTTTTTTACGATACGCACACAACGTTATTACTTGTTGTATTTTCTATATTTTTTTCGCTTCCTGCAAACTTACTTATTTATGGTGTCAATGACATTTATGATTATGAAACGGACATTTTAAACACGAAAAAAGCTTCGTATGAAAAAATTCTCAATCCATTAAAACATAGAAATTTATGGATTATTATTGGCGCATGCATGCTGCCTTTTATTCCGTTTTTTTTCTTGGTAAATACGTCTACACTTTATATACTTATCATATTTTTATTTACTGGAATTTTTTATTCTGCAACTCCAATTAGAGCGAAAAGTAAACCACCTTTAGATATTCTTTTTTCCTCCATTATTTATATTTCTCCTGGATTAATTGGATATCTCATTACTGGAAACACACAAGTAGAATGGCTTGCGGTTATTGGCGGACTTGTTTGGGCTTCAGCGATGCAAACCTATTCGGCTGTACCAGATATTGAAGCAGATGAAACTTCTGGTGTCACTACTTTAGCAACAGCATTAGGCGAAAATAAAGCACTTTGGTTTTGCTTGCTTGCATATGCTTGTGCGGGCGTTATCGGATTTTTCTACGTAGGCACTGTTGCCATTATTTTTGGAATTGTTTATGTTGCTATTGTACTGTTGAGCCTTGCTAACAGTTCAAAAGTATTTAAATACTATACATATTTCCCTTTGATAAATATTGCGGCAGGTGCGGCACTATTTTTCTATCTATTTCTCAATGCTATATTGTAAGTTTACAAAGATTCCAATGGATGTGGATTTTTGATTCCTGCAATTCGTTTGTAGACCAATTGTGCCGAAATTAAACAAATAGGCATTCCGATACCTGGACTTGTTCCTGCACCAACATAATATAGATTTTTTACTTTTTTACTTTTGTTTGAAGGTCGCAGTAATGTTTGTTTTAACGTATGTGCCAAACCTAAAGCAGTTCCTTTGTAGGCGTTGTAATCTCTTTTAAAATCGTCACTCCAATACGAACGTTCGTATACGACATAATCTTCCAAATCGGGCAAATCCAAATCTTTTTTCATGAGTCCGTATATTCTTTCTCTATACGATCCCATTTCTGCTTCCGAAAGCGTTAATCCTGGTGGAATCGGTACCAATACAAACAAATTATCTTTGCCTTCAGGTGCTAAACTCGGATCGGTTTCTGTTGGTTTACAGATGTAATAACTCGGATCATTTGGCAATTGTGGCGCATCAAATAATTCTTTGAAGTTTTGTTTCCAATCTTCGCCAAAGCGCAAATTGTGATGACTTAATATATCCAACTTTCGATCTAATCCAAGGTACATGATAAACGCACTTGGACTCAAAACCGTTTTTTCCCAATAGCGTTCTGGATAGGTTTGATACTTTTTTTCTAGTAATTTCGTTTCCGTAAACCACAAATCAGCATTTGAAATTACGATATCAGCTTTGAGTTCTTCTCCATTTTCAAGTTGAACTCCGACAGCTTTTTTATTTTCTACCAATATTTTTTTAACAGGCGCTTCCGTTCTAAATTGTGTGCCATGTTTTTTATTAATCTTCACTAAAGTTTCTATAATTTCATAAATACCGCCTTTGGGGAAATAGACGCCCATGTCAAAGTCAATGAAATTCATAATATTGTAAAGCGCAGGTGTTTTGGCAGGATCAGAACCTAAGAATACTAAGGTATATTCTAGTATTTTTTTAATCCGATCGCTTTCAAACCATTTGTTTAAATACGATTGCATGGTTTGAATCGGATTGAGTTGTATTCCTTTTTTGATCAATTTTAAACTTAAGAAATCGGCAGAGATACCAATGTTACGATACATAAAGTAATGCTTTGCCATTTCGTATTGTTCGCCTGAACGTTTTAAATATTCGCGGAGTTTTAGTGTGATGCCTGGTTCTAATTGTTCAAAAAGTGGTAAATCTTTTTCCAAGTCAGAATGAATGTCCAATACAGGAACTTCTTTGTCGTTGGAAAAGAAAACACGGTACGAAGGAGATAGTTTTATTAAATCTAAATGATCGGAAATATCTTCTTCTAGCAATTTAAAATAATGCTCAAATACATCTGGCATTAAGTACCACGATGGTCCCATATCAAATGTATAGCCATTTGCTTTTAAGATATTGGCTCTTCCGCCAAGCTTTTCATTTTTTTCAATAACGGTAACTTGATATCCAGTTTTTGAAAGTAAGGCAGCTGCACCCAAACCGCCAATTCCCGAACCAATAATGATGATTTTTTCCTTCTTTTTCACAAATGTAAAAATACGGAAAGCTTTTTATTTATGTTGCAAGTTTGTATGCTAAAGTTATGTGTAAAGCATATTTTTTCCGTGCATTTATGTAATGATGTTGATTTGAAAATGAGCGCTTGCCCTGTAAGTTGATGTGTAATTCTTTGGGGAAACTAGGTAGTCTTGGATTGGGTTTTGGTCTTTGGTTTTGGGTTTTGGGTTTTGGGTTTTGGGTCTTAGAAAAATAGTTTTTTCGTGATTCCTATGACAAATACCAATACGATACAGATGAAAGCTATGACAATCTGAAAACGAGTATAGTCACTCACAAAAGAAGTGAATGATGCTAGAAGATCTGAAAAACTATTTTTTCGTTTCATATGTGTCCTTTTTGTAAAGATAAAATATTTTTAGTTATTTTTCTTTATCTGCTATTTTTTTAAAAATACTTTCAAGTTCATTGTTTGAAAGTAGATGATGAATTGAAACGGATAAAAGGAAAGATTTAGTTTTTGTATATTTGTTTGAAGAATTCTTTAGTATTATGGAAGCAGTAGAATTGAGAAATAAAATAATTCAACTTTTAAATACCGATAATGTTGGGTATTTAAAGGATATCTTTGAATTTGCCGAAAAGAAAAAACAGTCTTCTTCTGAAAATGCTGTTGTTGCTCATACCATTAAAGGGAAACCGCTTACAAAAGAAATGTATGTTAAACAGATTAAAGATGCTGATGCATCCATAACTGCTGGAGAATATACTACTGCTGAAGACTTAGAAAAAGAAGTTCGGAATTGGCAATAAAAGCATGACTGTAAAGAAAATCCAAGTTGTTTGGTCAACGCAAGCCAAAACCGACTTGCAAGATATTTTTAATTGGGTTAAAGAAAAAACTACTTCAGTTCATTTAGCTTCTAATGTTGTAAATGATATTATCAAAAGTAGTAATCATATTATTTTTACGGATCAATATCAAGTTGAAGAATTCTTAGGCGAACCTTTCCGCAGAATTATTGTAAGACACTACAAACTCATTTGTAAAGCAGAAAGTAAAACAATTGGCTACAGAAACCAAAAGAAAAAGCTGGAACGAATTAAAAATCAACTTGAAGTAGCAATTTGACTTTTGAACTCTTTTGTTAAGCACTCGTTACAAACGAGCACTAGCGTGGGGACACATTGTTAACTATTGTATTTATCTTGAATTCTATTTTTTTCTTCTTCTCGAACCTTTTTCATTTCTTTTTCAAGTATTTCATCTGTTAATCCTATTTTCATTTGATAGTCTTTATAGTGTATAGTCAGTTCTTTATCATGACTCTTACATAAACTAATAAAATCAGTACACTCATTTATCATCTCTAATTTTCCTTCCTTGGTAAAAAATTTAAAACTATTATTTTTAAAAAACTTGTGAGCTATATGATTCCTCTTTTTTAGTACACACTCCAAAGTTGATTCTTCTTCGCTTGATAAAGAATAAATCTTTTTGATCTTTTTAATTTGAACTCCCATAGTTTCTTTAGATTTTTTAATCTTTTCAAATAATGAATCAATTATTTCTTGAGAAACTTCATCTCCATTTGCTATTCTATCCAAAATAAACATTAATTCGAGAGTACTTTCAATACATTGTGCCCAATACATTGCTAAACCAAAATAACTATAAACTAATTTATTTTGTTCAGATTCATCAATAGCTTCATTAAATTCAATTTCAGCTATATTAAATAAATCTTCTTGTACATTTTTAAATCTATTCATTTTTTAATTGAGTATATCGGTTTAGTGTAATAAACGTAACTGTTCTAGTCCGTAGACCGTATAAATTCTTTACTTTATTCAAAAACTCTTCAATAGAAATTTTATCTTCTTTGTTTATTTCATGATTAGAAATCCAAATATAATTTTCGATCATAATATTTTAACTTAATTAGCAGCATACTTAATAATGAAATCTTTACACACATAACCTCTAATATTACTATCGTTTAAATCCCTAATGTAATACCATCCACTAATTACGTTAACTTCTTCCTTGTTAACCAATATTTTCTCATTATTATAAATATTTTCAACTAAATATTTTTTATTTTTATTCTCAAGAACTTTAACCCCACTACCAGTAGCTTTAATAAAAGCTTCATTCATTTTTTTACTGACTATAGTATTTTCTATTCTAACAAAATTATTTTTATCTATTTTTATTCTATCTTTTTTTGAATCCAAAACATATTCTGCATCTAAAGAGGGCGATTTTCTTAATTGTATAATAGATCTATTAGGAACACCGTAAGTATTTTTTCTTATAGTAGTATCAGTACGAACTATTTGAATTTTTGAAATTAGAAAATCTTCTTCTGATTCAATATAGTTCATTGATTCACTATGAACAATTTTAACTGCTCCTCCATCTAGCGTTTTCACTAAATCGTAATTAGAAGATAATCCATCACTTGTCAAAGTAAATGAATCATCTATTACTAGAAAATCGAATTCGGCTTTCTGAAACTTATTTCCCTTTTTGAAGTTTAATTTTTTTTTATCTTTTTTTGGATATGAGTAATATTCAATTGAATCTGCAAATATTTCAAATATTCTATCATGAAACCCTATTCTTCCATAAGTATAAAATTTCTTAGTCAAATCAAGTAAAATTCTCTTTTTATAATTATCTAATTTAACTTCTCTTTCAAATTTAGAATCCAGTGTATTATAAATAATAGATCCAACTATAAAAATAGAAGCGATCATGCTCACAATAAAATATGATTTATTTAATTCAATAAAGTTTTTACTCATGGTAGTAGTATTTTTATATATAGTAATATATTTTAGATTTTAATTAAATCCTTACGGAAAACCGCAATCAACCAATATATTTTCAATAAAAGATTTAAGAATATATCAAAGAAGAAACTTCAACATTGTTTTAACTGTTAAGCACTCGTTACAAACGAGCGCTAGCGCTAGTAACAACTATTTTACAAACGCTGTGTTTTTAGCTGTGTTTATATTTTTCCCCTGTAGAAATAGTCTTATGACTTATACGATATAGGGTTTTTCCTATTACCTATTTTTCTTACGTACGCTACTTTTGCTTCATATTATTAACCATTTAAAGAAAAAAGTTATGCCACATCACGCACAAGGAACCACAGGCTGGACAAAGTTAAACGCGTATCAAGCAATTTGGGATCCGAAAATTGACCTCGGAAAGTTTTATTTTACCACTTTTAAAGGGAAACGAGAAGAAACTCCATATATGAACGCAGAAAATTTTGCAAGAGTTATTGATATTTTAAGAAATGAAACGCCTGTGTACGGAAACGCAAGTACAGGTTCAGTAACTACGCAAGGAGAAACGGTAGGAGAAGAAGAAAGCTAAAATTTTCACTACAGATATTAATAAAGAGTCCAGCAATTTTCTGGACTTTTTTTGTATCCGCAATTTTCCAACGTGTCTTTTTGAAATTATTTCCTAGTTCTCACGACTACAAAAGCGCAAAATATGTTAATTTTGCAGTCTGTTAACCATATTGTTTAATAGAAAACTGGGTTAAGGATAGCCGCGGCATCCTTTTTTCTTTTTTGAAAAAAGATATAGCAGATAGCCTGACCGAAATGAATATGGAGGAAACCCCATAATATACGTATGCAGAAAGACGAAACAACTTGGTACGCGTCGTGGTTTGATACGCCATACTACCATATTTTATATAAAGATAGAGGTTACGATGAAGCGGAAGCTTTTATGAAACATTTGGTGGAGTTTTTGAATTTGCCAGAGAATGCTACAATTTTAGATCTCGCTTGTGGAAAAGGGCGCCATTCCGTGTTTTTGAATACAATGGGCTACGATGTTACAGGTGTAGATTTGTCGCCGAATAGTATTGAATTTGCCTCACAGTTTGCCAATGAAACCTTGCGTTTTGAAGTGCATGATATGTGCAAGCCGTATCCGAAACAGTTTGATGCCGTGTTTAATTTGTTTACAAGTTTTGGCTATTTTGAACATGAAGAAGACAATTTGCGCACGCTAAAGTCAATTAAAGCCGAACTGAACACACATGGTTTTGGCGTGATTGATTTTTTGAATGCCGATTTTGTAACTGCAAACTTGGTTGAGAATGAAATTAAAGAAGTGGATGGCATTATTTTTCGCTTGCATCGCTATGTGAAAGACGGTTTTATTTATAAGGATATTCGCTTTGAAGCTGACGGACATTCGCACCATTATACCGAAAAAGTAAAGGCATTGACACTGGAAGATTTTGAATCGTACTTTTCTGCCGCTGGTATAGATTTATTAGCTATTTTTGGAGATTATAGTTTAGGGAAGTTTCAAAGAAAGACTTCTAGTAGACTTATTATGATTTTTAAATGAAACAGTATCTTTTACCCATTTTAGCCGTTGTACTCGGCTTTTTGTTTGTAACCGTTTTTAAGCTTCGCAATAAAAAGTACATGAAATTGTTACTCGCTTTTAGCGGTGCATTTTTGTTAGCAATTACCATTTTTAATTTGTTGCCAACCGTTTTTACTTCGTATAAGAGTAGTTATGGGATTTTTATCATGGTTGGGATTTTGTTGCAGATTTTTCTAGAGTTTTTCTCAAAAGGTGCCGAACACGGACATGTACATTTGCACAAAACGCGAACTACTTTTCCATGGTTATTATTTTTGAGTCTAAGTATTCACGCCGTGTTGGAAGGTTTTCCAATGCATCATCATAAACATTTGGTATATGGAATTGTAGTACATAAGATTCCGATTGCTATTATTTTGACAACATTTTTTTATGAGACTAACATGCCAAAAGCTTCTATTATGTTGTTTTTAGTTTTGTTTGCGCTTATGACACCACTTGGAAGTTTTTTGTCTGAAAGTATTCCGATGCTCGAAATGTATCAGAATGAAATTTCAGCATTGGTTATTGGTATCTTTTTACATATTTCGACCACGATATTATTTGAGAGTTCAGAAGGTCATAAATTCAATTTGACAAAATTGTTAGTGATCGTTGTCGCTACGACGATGGCATATTTGATATAATATAGTTACTGCTGCTGAACGCTTCCCGATGAGAATACAAAAGTACCATTTTGACGTACTATTTTGAAGTAACCAACAGTTGGTACTTTTTGATTGCCTTCTATTACAATGCCTCGCATATCTACTTGCAGATTGTACACTCTGATTGTATCATGCTGCTTCGTGACCGTATAAAAACCTTTTGCAAACCAACGCATTTTTGTCGCAACGTGTTGATCGATTTCTTGTAAGTATTGATCGTTTATGGGAAAAACCGTAATGGCTTCATCTGTATTTGAAAAGCCATTGTATTTGCACATATATAGACTGTCGTTCGTTTTTGCCACACCATACCAATTGATATTAGCAATTCCCACAGGCATTGTTAACAATTCCGTATAGTGTATGTTGTTTTTTGCAAAACGTGCAGCTATAGTAGTTGCTACTATTTCTTTGTGTAACAATGTGCACAGTAAATATATGGAGCTTATCCATAAACCATACGTAGTGAATTTTGACCTATTTTTATGCGAACGATATAACCAACAACTTGCTATGAGTCCAATTATCATGGGAATGGTATATAAAGGATCAACGACATTGATACTATCAAAACCTATTCTTCGGTCGCTAAACGGCAATAATAATTGTGTTCCATATGCCGTAAAAGCATCAAGTAACATATGTGTAATGAGGCATAACCATACAAAAAGAAGGCATCTTTTGAAGGAAATTTGATCAAACCATTTTATTTTACTGAGTATGAATGTAAGCAATAAGGCGCCTATGATACTACATACAATGGAATGACTGTAGCCTCTGTGAATGCTTAACATTTCGAATTTTGTATAGAATAAATGTAGTATAACATCAAGGTCAGGAATGGTCGCCACAATTGCTCCTGCAATCGCACCTTTATTCCCTATCTTTTTTCCAAGTGCAACTTCACCTATAGCGGCACCCAATACGGCTTGTGTGATACTGTCCATTCCTTTTTTTCTTTTTAAGTTGAATAGTATTTAAGCATACCTAGGTTTTTGTATTTGAAATTTTAGAAGATTATACGTTCAATTTTACAAAATCATTGGTATTATTTCGGCAATAGTTGTTGTTTTTTTAAATTGAATATTCATCAAATCTTAAATGAAATAACACTGAAATATACGGACTTAATTGACAATTATACATGTAAGGCACAACACTGATCGTCTTTACATTGACAATATTTCTTGTTGTATACATGAAGAACTATCAAACCAATGCCTGGCAGGTAAATTGCATATTCAGGAATGGAAAACCATGCTAGTTTTTCATTTAGAATAAACAAGCACAAACACAACCATGTGATCCACATTAAAAATTTCATCCATTGTTTGCTAGTTGTTTTACTAGACCAATAAATGGCAATGAATGATATAATTAGAAAAACAAAGTCTAGAATTTTCCACCAAAAAGGTGCGGAAACACTATGGCTAATTGCGTGTGTTTGTACCATAAATAGAAACGGTGTACATATACAATGTAGCAAACAAAGACTACTTGTAAACGCTCCTATGAAATCTGAATTACTTTTATTTAAAATCATTTCTTACTGCAACTTAGTTGCAAAAGTAACATTATTTTTTGTGAATGCAACTAAGTTGCAGTAAATTTGCAATATGGGAGTTATTAGAAAAACGAAATCAGTAGAAACATTACTAGCTATTTTTGAACAGAATAAAGATGCCGTTTCTGCGGTACAGTTGGTTGATCTTTTAAAAGACCAGATGAATAAGACTACTATTTATAGAGTTTTAGAGCGTTTGGAAAGTGATGGATTGGTGCATTCGTTTATGGGGAAAGATGGACTAAAATGGTATGCTACATGTCATGGTTGTTCTTCCGCACAACATATTGATATCCATCCGCATTTTCAATGTCAACATTGCGGAAAGGTAGATTGCTTATCGGTTGATATGAAGATTCCATCGATTCCAAATCGGAAAATAAATTTTTCTCAAATATTGCTTATAGGAGAATGTGAAAGCTGTTCGTAATTTATAAACGGATATAAACGAGTTTGTGTTTCATTTTTAATCCAACATGCTTCTTGCTAATATTTACAAAAAGAAAATTACTTTTGTATGCGAATAGATTTCGTTTAGGATACGGAATAAAAAAATAAGTACTGTTTTAATTAGAGTTTCCGTGTGAATACGGAGTAAAAAAAACAAGCACTATTTTTGAAAAAGTTTCCGTGTCAAGCACGGAATAAAAAAATAAGTGCTGTTTTAACCAGAGTTTCCGTGTCGAGCACGGAATAAAAAAATTTCATTTTTTTATGTTTAGTAAGGCTGAGTCGAGAAAATTACGAGAAGATTTTTGGATTTCGTTTGGAAAGTCATTTCCACGAAAGTGGATTTTGTACAATACGAAGATTCGTGATTTTTCATTTAAGTTTTATTTTGATAAAAAGAAAGCCATGGTTTCGCTTGATATTGAAGATCAAAATATTGAGAATCGTATTAGGTATTGGGATAAAATGATTTCATTGAAAAGTATTTTGATCGACGAATTTCTCCCAGAAGCCATTTTTGATGAAGATTATGTGCTGGATAATGGCAAAGAAATCTCTAGAATTTACATCGAAAAACACAAGGTTTCTATTCATAATAAAAATACGTGGCAAGAAACAATGGTGTTCTTGAATGAAACCATGCAACAGTTTGAAGCGTTTTATTATGAATATGAAGATTTTATTAAAGCGTGATCTTGCTTCACTCAATTCAAGGATTTAAAAATGTAATGATTCAAGGCTTTTTCTGACTTCGGTATCATTTTGAAAACCCAAAGGTATGATACGTCTTTGCTAGTATTTTGGGATATACGCGGCAATCTACTACTTAATTTATAATACATTTTTTTTGAAACGTACACATAATTAAAAAAGGGCATCTCTTTCCATTGGTACATTTTCAAATTGATACATTGATAGATTACTCCATTAAAAACTTACACTTTTTTGATGACATATGTTACAATTCCCCAAATTACCAATTGTTTATCCTTCGTAACTTTTATGGGTTTGTAATTGTCATTTGCAGGCATGAGATACACACATTCATCTGTAATTTTGAGTCGTTTCACCGTAAATTCTCCATCAACACAACATACGGCAATTTTTCCATCTTTTGGAGGAATACTTTTGTCAATGACCAATAAATCATTGTCATCTAATCCTGCTCCAATCATGGATTCTCCATTTACACGTGCATAATACGTTGTGTTTGGATCGTTGATGAGCTCTTCAGATAAATTGATCCGTTCATTTTTAAAATCGTCCGCTGGCGAAGGAAATCCCGCAGAAATACCTTCTGAAACATATTCAAGTGCTACGTTTCCATGAATTGATTTGTAAAACGTCAGTAAATTGTCATTTTTTTGCTTTTTCATCATGTTGCAAAGTTAGATTGTACGACAATTTAAAACAATAATATCACTAAATTTTGTAGTGTATTCTGGCGATAAATACGCTTGTCGCATTTTCCAAGTTCGTTGCAAATCTTGACTTGCCATTTTTATTTTTCTGCCACCATATTTTTGATTCAACGTATCCATTGTTGCCATCAATTGCTTGTGTTTTGGATTTTCATTTTTAAACAAATCGAGTTGTAAAGCGTCAGTTTGTACCAAACCTGTTAAGATAACGCCGGCTCTTTTGTATTTTATTCCAGGTTTATAAATATCGTCTAATGCTTTTTGTGCAAACTCATTGATGGTCAGTGTAGAGTTGGTTGCATAAGGCAACGTTAGTATTCTGTTGGCTCGGTGCTGTAATTCGTTTTTTTTGTTACGATCACTTTTTAAATAGACCATGACTACATTACAAGAAGAAGTTTGCATTCGTAGTTTTTCTGCACAACGGGCAGCAAAAGTCGCAATCCGTTCTTTGATGTTTTGCTTGTCGGAGAATGTAAATTCAAAACTTCTAGTCGTTGCAATTACTTTTTTGTTTTGTACTTCATCTTCAAATAAAATGGTCGGTTCGCCTTCTAAATCTTTTTTTAAACGCAAGCCTACAATAGACATGTTTCGCTTTACCCAATCATCTGTTAGTTGTGTAAATTCATAAGCCGTCTGTGCTCCTTTGTTTTGCAAACGTACTTTATTTCCTTTGCCAATTCCCCAAATATCATTGATGGGAAGCCATTTGAGTAATTTGATGCGTTTTGCTTCAGTATCAATTGCATAACTACCATTTGTTTTATCTGGAAATTTCTTTACGATATTGTTTGCTGCCTTTGATAGTGCTTTGGTAGGAGCAATTCCGACACTTACAGGAATTCCAGTACATTGAAAAATATAGTTTTTAATGTCCAATCCTACTTGTTGATAATCTTCAGATTCTGGCAATTTTATAAACGCTTCATCAATGCTGTATACTTCCACTTCTGGAGAGAAGTTTTCGAGTAATTTCATAACACGTTCGCTCATATCGCCATATAGAGAATAGTTGGACGATCGTATTTGAATGTTTTTTTGTGTAATGATTTCTTTGTATTTAAAAAGCGGTGCGCCCATGGGAATTCCTAACGCTTTGGCTTCTTTATTTCGAGAAATTACACAACCATCGTTGTTGGACAAAATTGCCAACGGTTTGTTTATCAGTTTAGGATCGAAAGCTCTTTCGCACGAAGCGTAAAAGCTATTACAGTCAATTATTGCATACATATGTTAAGGGGAAAATATATGTGTAAAATTAACAGCTTTTGATGTTTTTTATGGTAGTATAAAAAGTTATTCCTGTCTTTGCAGTATAAAAAAAGCAGCTCGAAAGCTGCTTTTTATAAAGTATGTGAGAAATGTATTATTTTGGGTCTAATACCATATCGATACGCTCAACAATATCTCTCAAATGTATTTTACTCATTTGATCTCCTGTTCGAGAAGCGGCGCTTCTAGCATTTCTTTTTAAGGTATTTAATTCTGCTCTTACTACCGCACGTAAGTCTGATTGACTTGTGCTTATTGGTGTAAACTTCACGTAATCACTGCTACGTCTTGGTCTTGCTGGACTTTTAGCTGTCATTAAATATGCTAATCTGTCAACATATGCTCTTTGCAAGTTACGACGGTATGCATCAATTTTTCTTCCTGAACGCAATTCTGTCCAAACTCCATTACGCAAATCACGCATCATTTCTAAGATAGAATAAGCGTTATTTCCATTTAATGTTTCGTTTTCCATTACACGAGCTAATCGTCCTAAACTTAAAATTCTGTTTAGTGTACGAACTTGTGTTCCTCTGATTCTTTCCGTAGTTCCAGAATATTGAGTTTTGTTAAAGATATTTTGATCTAATAACCAATCCTGTGTTTTGAATAAGTTATCATTGATAAATTGTAATGCTCTTTTTTGTGTATCCTTGTCAACATGTGTGTATACAGCTCCTTCCTGGTCGTATGTTTTATAGTGCTCATACACTCCACCAATATTTGAAGAAACGTGTCCCATATAACGGTTGTACTGACCTAAAACTTGTCCGTACATTGTATCTAAATCATCGTATGTTTTACCATCTTTGGCTGTCCATTTGATTAAGTTAGGAACAATTCTTTTTAGGTTTTTAATTCCATAAGCACTTGCTTTCATTGCATCATCTCCTAAATCCTCTGTTTGCGAACTTGGATCAACTACATCTCCTGCTTGCTGGTGTCCAAATCTATACATTGGATCTCCTGCTTTGTCAAGAATCCACTTATCTAAGGTTTTCTTTTCATCTTCTCCTTTTTTAGCTTCTAAAATTGGACGATATCCCCAACTAATAGCATACTTATCATATGGTCCGATGTTTGGCATTAAAGCGACTCCTTCATCTCCTGGCTGTGCAACATAGTTAAAACGTGCGTAATCCATAATAGATGGTGCAGTTCCATACTTCTTCGTAAATGCTGGATCACGTAACTTTTCAACTGGATAAGCAACACTACTTCCCATATTGTGAGGTAATCCTAAAGTATGACCAACTTCGTGAGCAGATACAAAACGAATTAAACGTCCCATAACTTCATCTTTAAACTCTAAAGTTTGTGCATCTGGATTAATGGCTGCTGTTTGAATGAAGAACCAGTTTCTTAATAGGCTCATTACATTATGATACCAGTTGATATCACTTTCTAAAATTTCTCCACTTCTTGGGTCACTTACGTGAGGTCCATTTGCGTTTGGAATTGGCGAAGCTAAGTAACGTACTACTGAATAACGTACATCTTCTGGACTCCAATCTGGATCTTCCTCAACTGATGGGGGATCTTTTGCTATAATTGCATTTTTGAAACCAGCCGCTTCAAAAGCTACTTGCCAGTCTTCAATTCCTTGTTTAATATATGGCTTCCATTCTTCTGGTGTAGCTCTATCAACATAATAAACAATTTGTTTCTTAGGCTCAACAAGTTCTCCTCTTTTAAACTTTTCAATGTCTTCATCTTTAACCTCAAGTCTCCAACGATCTAAGAATGTTACTTGTTTACTTTTTTGTGCTTTCAATCCATAATCAACTTGGCTACTAGTAAACCAACCTACACGCTCATCAAAATAACGTCTTTTCATTGGCTCCTTTGGTAACAAAATCATAGAATTACTCATCTCTACAGAGATAGAAGCAACACTTCCATTTGATGGTGGTGCCGCCGCGTTATAAGTTTTAACGTGTCTTGATTCAATATTTAAAGGATAACTCTTTAATTTATCTATATATGACCTTGCAGCGTCTAATCTTGAAATTTTATATTGTCTTCTTCTAAAAGCTGGAATTCCTAAAGCTTTCACATCTTTTGAAAACAAAGGAGTCACTTCAATTACGGTGTTTAATGAATCTTTACTAAAGGCCTTAATTGGGAACGAATATAATATTGGCTCAAAATTAGAATTTACAACGGCTTCGTATACTGGTAAAGAATCTGCAGCTACTACATTGTGTGAAACTACTCGTAGTAACACTTGTTTTCTATTTTTTTCCCAGCGTAGTACTTGTGTATTTTGCTTTCCTCCTCCGAAACCAAGTCCTGAAGCGGTTTTAGCAATTCTGGTTACCATTAACATTTCTCTATTAAAAAGAGAATCTGGTATTTCATAATAGAACTTATCATCTAATTCATGAACGGTAAACAATCCTGGATCACTTTTAGCTTGTTTGGTAATTACCTTATCATAAGGCTGAATTCCTCCTTTTTTAGGTTTTTTCTTTGGTTTAGCTGACGCTACTGCTCCTTTCTTACTAGCTGATGCTTTCTTAGCAGTAGAACATGAAGTAACAGAAATAAGCAAAATTCCAAGTAGAAATAATGGTATTTTTCTTAACATAGTTATGAATAATTGGTTTGAGCCGTGAAATTACTAATAACATTACATTAATAATAAAGTTTAAGAATACTTTAAGATTTCTTTAACTCACTTGGATTTAATGATTTTTCTAATTTGGGAAATATCTAGTGTATACATAAAAAAACCCTTACCAGATATTTGGTAAG
>NZ_LBMG01000027.1 GCF_001005315.1 Kordia jejudonensis | reverse complement strand
TTCTTCCGACCATGACTGACCGAAGTTCGCTTAAAAAAATCATCCAGTTGTAAAACTACACCACGATGGGAATGTTCTACACGTGTGATCTCCTCCATCTGTAAACCAAACAAAGTCGTCATCATTCGGTGGTCCAATTGGCTCATCGCCTCCATTATCAGGAGCTCTACCAGCTAATACACTAAAGCTAGAAATTGACTTCTTGTTTAGTTTTAATGATTTAAGATTCTTTTTTTTCATAATATTAAAGTTTTAAGATTATACGTAACAGTTCATTGAATCTCAAAACGTTACCCAAGCGAAACTATTTTTATTTTAGTGATTGGTATTTCTAACAAAATCGTTTTAGAAATAACGAATACGATTCACAATTTAGATTACGCTAAAGAAAGTCTGTTAATTACCAAGAGCTTTTTATATTTGTGAAAGAAAAATTCATACTATGAAACCCATTGATGTTGTTGTTCTGACTGACAAAAGATATACAAATCCTACGGAAACAGATGCGTATATAGACAATGTACTGTTAGAAGATCAATTGGTCAAAGAAGCGTTGGAAAAAGAAGGATTAAGCGTCTTAAAATTAGCTTGGGATGATCCAAATTTTGATTGGAATACTACTAAATATGCACTTTTTAGAACTACTTGGGATTATTTTGATCGCTTTCCAGAGTTTGCCAATTGGCTGAAAATTGTTGAACAAAAAACGATTCTATTAAATTCTGCAAAAACGATTCATTGGAACATTGACAAGCATTATTTACAAGACATTGCCAAAGCTGGTGTCAAAATTGTTCCAACGCATTTTATGGAAAAAGGAGATACACGCACACTTGCCGAATTGCATCAAGAATTGGGTTGGAAACAAACCGTGCTAAAACCTTGTATTTCTGGAGCTGCAAGACATACTTACAAATTGAATCTGCAAACCCTTGAAAAACATGAAACCTTGTATCAAAAGCTAATTGCTGAAGAATCCATGATGTTGCAACCATTTATGGAACAAATTATTACAAAAGGAGAAATTTCGTTAATTGTAATCAATGGAAGCTATACACATGCGATTCTAAAAAAGGCAAAAGCAGGCGATTTTAGAGTGCAAGATGATTTTGGCGGAAGTGTTCATGAATACAATCCCAGTCAAGCTGAAATTGACTTTGCGGAAAACGCTGTAAAAGCGTGCATTGAAGCACCAATATATGCGCGTGTGGATATTATTTGGGATAATGATGACAAGTTAGCCATTTCTGAACTTGAATTGATAGAACCCGAATTGTGGTTTCGTCACAACAATGACGCGGCAACGCAATTAGCGAAAGGAATTGCTAGTTTGTAGATTGATGTATAATTTGTGGAGTTGTTGATTCGTTGATTCGTTGATTCGTTGATTCGTAATATAAACTACTAAACTTACAAATATCCTTTGTTGTTCATTTGTTTTTCGTGAAGTTGGAATTTCTCAGTATTGTCATTATCAAATTATCAAATTCACAAATCAACTAACTCTTAGCTTTGTATTCAATTTTCTGTTCAGGAATCATATACACACCTTGCAATTGAATTTTTCGTTCTTGCAAATTGTTTTCAATCCATTCAGTATTGAGTTCCATTTTTTCAAAATTGGTCCAAATACGCGAATCGTCTGCACAACTGTACTTTCTACATACTCTTGGACGATCGTTGTAAATAGAGCAACATTGTTTGTGTTCGTCTAAATGTGTACAATATCCAGTTGATTTCTGTCTTATATAATACGGCTGACCTAAATCCCACTTTGACGTTCCGCTTTCTATTTCATCGACAGATAAGGCAAAATTGAGTTTACAACAAACACCTTTACAAATATGCATGCGTTCATCACAATTTACAGGGACAAAATCGTCTTTTTGTTCTTCTCCATCAACTCTAATAGCAATTCCAGCATGAAAATGTTCTTTCCGTGCTAATGTTTCTGTACGTACGTTTTGTACAACTTCTTCTAGCTTTTCTTTTTTGACTTTTCCATCGTCAATTAAGGTGTCAATTAAGCCATATAAAAACGATTCTATTTCATTGATACGTTCTGCCTGATTACTCAACGAACTATGCGTAAAATACCCTGAACGCTCTAATTGACGTTCTAATTCTTGTACAATTGCTACATCTTGATTTAGTGCGTCCATACTTATTCGTTTTCTAAAAGTTCTTGTAAGCGTTCAATTTCTGCATCTCGTTTGTCAAAATCTTGATAAAACGTCATAGGTATATTTTTGATTTTCGAAATATAAAATGCTGCGAAGTCTTTGATACGGTATTGATAGGAATTACCTATAGTGGCTCCTTCACTACCATCATAAAAAATCTTATTATCAGTATCCTCTAATAATTTCATCAGGGAAGGAATTGCCTCATTTCCAAAAGAAACGTACTGCTTTCCTAATTCTCCTAAATCATCTTCTTCGTATAAAAAGCCCCATAAATTTCCATTTAATTGCATTGAATTATCAAACTTTTCACTTGTATGTCTTAAAGCATAAGAATATACATTCGATAGATTCTTATAAAATACTGTATCTATTTTATTATCGAATTCTAACAAAACAGTTGCTGCAAGAAACTTAGATTTTAATGAAGTATCGGAGCTTTGTATTACCTTTTTTAAAGTTTCACGTTGTTTACCATTATTCCAAACTTTGTTTGAAATCACTGTATCTTGAATTTGATACAGATCAAAATAATTATATTCTAATAACTTTTCTTCTAATAATTCAACTTGTTTCATCTTGTTATCATTTATACAGCCATAGCAAAATACTAGACATAGAATTATAAAACATTTTATATTAACTTCTCTCATCACTTAACGTTCCTATGTCAGCAGCACTAACGGTTAATCGATTACCAACAAAATCTCCATCTACTACTCTAATTTCTCCATTAACTGCTGCCGTTGCATTTCTTACGATTACTACTCGTGTATTTGCTGGAATTGATAAAGGTGGACCCGTAAATCCTGGAGGGTTAATTGCTGTAATTGATGAAGTTGTGAGTTTAACATCGGGGACAGGTAGATTCAACGTATTTGCCCCTGTTGAACTTTTTGAACTATTCCAAATTTCTGCTGCTTTTAAAAATGTAGAACTTGGAACTCCTTTAGATAAAACTTTGAATGGAATTAATGAATGCGTACCAGAAGCGTCAGTTTTCCATCCCCATCTAACTGAACCGTAATACATTCCTTGATCAACACCTTTAATAGCTAAAGCTGTAGTTTCAAAAATCTGAGAAGAATTTTTACTCATATTTACACTTCCAACGCTTGGAGCATCAGATAATATAGCATCTTTATTTTTATGAGTTCCTGATGAATCAGTAAAATTATATCCCAATTGATATGTAGCATTAGCATTTGGATCAAGCTTTCTTAGCCCAACTTTTGTTGGACTACCAGAAGAATTATTATCCATAGGAGTATCCTGTAATGTTTCTCCTGCAGTCATTATTCTAGATCCATATATAGGATTATTTCTTTTTTTCAACCTATCAATATGTGTCCCTTCATCTGAAACTCCTTGATCTGAAATATTTTGTGCGTCGCCGCTCTGAATAGCATGCCCTTTATAAAAATTATCTGAATTCAAATAAAAAGGATTTCCTTTATTAATGGCATGATGAGTTTGAGTCAAGCCAATCATTTCTGCATTTACTGAACTTTTAGGTTCAAATCGTAATACTATATCTAAACCTCTTCTTCCACCTCCTCCAGAAGTTAAAGCGTACGTATCATCATAAAACTTTCCCATATGAGTTTCTTGCATTGCCATCTGCACCACATTACTTTTAGCCTGAGCTGTTCGCACATTACTTCGCATGCCCAAACCAGCAGATCGATATTTGGAAACAGCTTCTCCTCTAGCCGCTTTTCGCCCAAAAGTATCTGCTTCGCTTTCCAAACTACGATCGTCATTGATCATAACACCTTTTTTCAAAGCTTTGGTCGGTTTTACAACACCTGCACGCTGTTGTGCAATGTGTGTAAACTCGTGCCCAATTAAATTTTGTCCTGAAGTTGAACTCGGATTGAATTCGCCTGGTGCAAAATGAATTTGCTCAGATTGTGTAAAAGCACGCGCTTTCATCTGAACCGCTTTTTGTGAATTGGTATGAATGCCAACATTTGAAAAATCGTGTCCCAATGAAGTTTCCATATTCGACTGTAATTTCGCGGGCAAACTCTTATGCTGCTTTCCAGTAGTTTTTGGAGGTGTAAAACTATTGGAATCTCCTTTTGGCTTTACAAACGATTTCCCTTCCTTTCGTTGTATGACAGTATTCGTTTTTTCTTGCTGTTGTTTATTTTTTCTTGCTGCTTTCATGTCTGCATTTTTATTGATCTCTTTAGAAGAAATAATGACAACACAATGTACTGATATTAATACAATTGTCTTAGGGGAAAAACACCGTATTTACATTTAGCGTTTTGTTTCTTGTTATTTTTCACGTACTTTAACTAACATAAATTTACGCTACCTAAATACTACATTGTGATTAAAGTTGACAGACAAAAAATTGATAAACCAGAATTTTTCTATTCAAAAGAATACGATCGTTTACAGCAAGAAATAAGCGATTTTTATGGAATGCGAAAAAATTCACGCTCGCAACGTACGTTTACAGTTGGATATCTTCCTGACCAAATTATTGATCCGTTAGCGAAACTTTTTGAGTATAAATGTGCCTTTTGCGAATCTACTTTAATGGCAAAAAAACCAGGATATGAAAGTTATTTGCATCGTTTTCGTCCCGATAGTTATTCGCAAGGATTTGATAGTAAGGAAATTGCTCCTGATCATTATTGGTGGTTAACCTACGAATGGGAAAACCTATACATGTGTTGCCACAGTTGTAGCCGATTTAAATCGAATATGTTTCCTGTTGATGGAAAACGTGCTGCTATTCAAACACCACATGAGGAAATCGCTACAAAGGAAAAAGCACTTTTGATTGATCCGTGCGCAGATGATCCTAACCATTATTTTGCTTTTGACATTTCTACATGTGAAATTACACCGATTAAAGATGCTTTAAGTGTGCTGTTTTCCTCGCAAATAGATCCTTCCGTGTTATTTAATTCTGAATACAATAAACAAAAAGCCAAAGCAACGATAGAAATTTTTGGACTCAACAGACAAGATTTAATCGAGGAACGTAAAATTGTACGTGTCAAACTTAGTGATCAGTTTAATAAAATATCGAAAAGCCCAAAAGAGTTTTACAATATCATTGTAGAATGGAAAGAAATTATAAATGATGATTCTTCAACAAATCATTCTTTATTCAGAAAAACAATCATTCATAATTATTTAAACGATAAAAAATCACAAAATCGATTGGGTTCTGTAATGAGTGAGTTTGAAAGCTATATTTCTCCAAATTTAGAGGATATAACCCAACAAGATTCTTTCTTAAATATTAAACAAGAAGCGCCACAAGAAAGTATCAAAGGAGGTTTTGACTTTGATGATTCATTTCCAATGTCAGCTGGAAATATTGCACCATTAGAAGAAGTTTTCATCGAAGAAGAAGATATTTTCGATGGAATTCTTAAAAATGTATACTTAGATCGAATTATCTTAAAAAATTTCAAATGCTTTTCAGAGTTAACCCTAAAACTGCCCGATTATTCCGATGATACAAGTTCGGAACCTTGGCTGGTATTTTTGGGCGAAAATGGCGTCGGAAAAAGTTCTGTACTCAAAGCTATTGCACTTGCCCTAATGGGACAAAAATATTTAGACACGTTGAATATTGAAGTGAGCGATTTGTTGAAATATGGAAAACAAAAAGGCTTCATTCAAGTGTATGGCAAAGGAAAAGATGAATTTTATGAAATTACGTATAATAAAAAAGAAAACAAAATAGTTTCAAATATCCATCATCCAGCCGCATTTCTTATCGGTTACGGCTCTACACGATTGTTACCCGTTGGAAATCTCGATTGGGAACGTGGTCATCCCAATTATATAAAAGTAAAAAATCTATTTGATCCTTCTGTTTCGTTATCCGATGCAAAAGATTGGTTTCTAAATACAGATCGTAAAACCTTTAACGAAGTTTCACGTTCATTGAAGAATTTATTGTTGCTAGAAGACAAAGATTCTATTCAAAGAAGTATTGCCAACAAGCAAATTTTTATCAAATATGACCAAACAGGCGATACAATCAATATTGATCATTTAAGTGATGGTTACAAAACCGTTTTTGCCATTGCCATAGATATGATTCGCACCTTATCAGAAGAAAATATTGTATACGGATTGGCCGAAGGAATTGTATTGGTTGATGAAGTTGGTACACATTTGCATCCACGTTGGAAAATGGAAGTTATTGAACGGTTACGCGGAACATTCCCAAAAATTCAATTCATCATTACCACACATGAACCGTTGTGTTTACGAGGAATTAAAGCAAATGAAGTAGTCGTTTTACGAAAAAATGAGGAAAATAACATTGAAGTACTTAGCGATTTACCCGATCCGAGTAGTTTGCGAATTGATCAATTGTTAACCTCACAATATTTTGGGTTGAATAGTACGATGGACATTCATACAGAGCGATTATTTAAAGAATACTACGAATTATTAAGTATTGATGAAAGCAATCGTACAGAAAAACAAATTGCAAGCATTAAAAGCTTAAAAAAACAAATTGACGACAAAAATTACATGCGTTTTGGAAACGATATTCGAGAAGAACTCATTTATCAAGTGGTAGATGAAATGATGGCAAAAGGCATGCGTAAGAAAGATTTGAAAATAGAAACAGAAAATATTAAAGAGGAAACCATCACACAAGTGCAAGACCTTTGGGATGAAATAGATATAAACGAGTAATATATGATTTTCATAGACAGAAATTCGGTTGATGTGCCTGATGTGCTTGTAGATGAAAACGGCAAAGCTAAAAAAGAATTAGATGCCGCTATTGCACATTTTACAGGTCCAAACAAGCATAAAACCTACGATAAATTTAAAGTATACAGAAGTCCAACAGTAAAAGCAGCACTTATTGAAATGAGTCATGGAAAATGTGTGTATTGCGAAAGTACTTTCTTAAAAACGTATGTGGGAGATATTGAACATTTTCGTCCAAAAGGCGAAATTGAAGAACTAAAACCAACAGGAAATTCAAAACCTGGCTATTATTGGTTGGCAGCCGATTGGAATAATTTGTTATTATCCTGCCGAAATTGCAATCAAAAATCAAAACAACGTACTGAAAACAATGCTGCGTTGCGAAGCATGGGAAAAATGAATCAGTTTCCATTACTCGATGAAGCGCACAGAGCACGCACGCATACGGATGATTTACAAAAAGAAGAAGAAGTGCGATTGTTGATAAATCCCGCAGTAGAAAATCCTGAAGATTATTTCAAATATGATATAAATTCTGGTGTCATGCAACCAAAAACTTCGGAACAATTGATACAAGAACGTGCAAAAGCTTCCATCAAAGTATTTGCCTTACAACGTGTAAAATTAGTGCATTCGCGAGAAAAAAAAGCGATTGAAATCAGCGCACAAATGCAAACGGTTGAAAATGCATTGCGCACGATGAATCAGTTTTACAATGCTGCTGACGAAAGTACGCATCACTTAAAAGAAAACTTAAAATTTCAATTGAAGCGATTAAAGCAATTTTTAGGTAAAAAAGAGGAAAATCTAGCGTTAGCGCGACAAATGATCGGAAAGTTTATGAAAACGAATTTTAATAAAGACATTCGTGCTTCAGGTTAATTTATTGTATAGTATTGAGTATTGAGTATTGAGATACTAGTATTGAGATAGACGAGTAGAAAAAATCATGAACATTAAACCTTAAATCTTTGAATTTTGAATCTTTGAATTGAGCATAGCGAAGTTAATTCATAATCTTTACAAGCAATTCTTTCAACAAATCGCCATTGGACAAATTACTTGCGCCAACACCTTTACTTTTTACGTCCATTTCACGTAAAGTAGCCACAATTCCACTTACTTTTTTCATTGGATAATTGCGTGCCGCAGCTTGATATTCTTTCACAAAATACGGATTGATTCGCAACACAGAAGCTACATTTTTGGCATTATGATCGCGTAAACCGTGATATTGTAACAATTGCGAAAAGAAATTAAATAACAACGAAACTGTTACAACTGTAGGATTGTCTTTTGGATTTTCGGCAAAATATCGAATAATTCGGAAAGCCTTTTGAACATCTCTATCGCCAATAGCTTTTCGTAATTCGAAATTGTTATAATCTTTGCTAATTCCGATATTTTCTTCAATGGCTTCTGGTGTAATTTCGCTTCCAACGGGCAAAATCAGTTTAAGTTTCTCCAGTTCGTTGTCAATCTTACTCAAATTCGTTCCTAAAAATTCTACTAACATTTGTGCGGCTTTTGGCGTAATTTGATACTTTTTGCCAGCCAACACTCTACGAATCCAATCGGCAACTTGATTTTCATACAGTTTCTTGCTTTCGTACATCACGCCATTTTTCGCAGCAACTTTGTACAATTTCTTGTTTTTGGCAATCTTTTTATACTTATAACAAATTACCAACACCGTTGTAGGTTGCGGATTTTCAAGATAGCCAACCAATTTATCAATTGTTCGCGATAAATCTTGGGCTTCCTTTACAATAACCACTTGTCGTTCTGCCATCATCGGATAGCGTTTTGCATTCGCAACAATATCATCTACAGTTACATCGCGTCCGTACAACACCATCTGATTAAACCCTTTTTCCTCTTCTGCCAATACCTTTTCTTCAATATATTCGGCAATTTTGTCAATATAATAGGCTTCTTCGCCCATTAAAAAATAAATAGGTTTTATATTTCCTTTCTGAATATCAACGACAATCTGTTTTGCTTCTTCCATGTATGACAAATGCGGAATTGTATTGGTTTTCGATGCACGAATCGTTAGTTTTGTGCGTATGGAACCTTTGAATTTTCCAAAATATACATTCCGCTTCAAAAATAGGGAAAATAAAATCTATATTTTTGATGCGATTCGGAAAAAATTTATCGTACTAACTCCTGAAGAATGGGTCAGGCAACATACGGTACAATTTCTTTTGCAAGAAAAAAAGTATCCGATAAGTTTGATAAATGTTGAAAAAGAACTCACATTCAACGGATTAAAGAAACGTTATGACATTGTCATCTTTAATTCGGACGGAAGTATTTTTTTAGTGGTAGAATGCAAACGCAGTACAATTACCATCAATCAGCAAACTTTTGACCAAATTGCACAGTATAATATGATCTTAGAAGCAGAATATTTGATGGTTACCAATGGCTTGCATCATTATTACTGCACAATGGATTATGAAGAAAAACGCTATGATTTTTTACGAGACATACCGGATTATCGAAGGTTTTAGTTTTGGGTCTTGGGTTTTTGGGTCTTTGGGTTTTGGGTTTTTGAAGTGAAGCGAAAAAAATTGTATCGAGAAATATAGTAAAAACGAATTTTAAACTATTGAATTTGAATAAAATAGCTGTCGTCATTTTAAACTGGAATGGAAAAAAACTATTGGAACAGTTTTTACCATCTGTCATTGCGTTTTCTAAAGAAGCGACTATTTATGTGGCGGATAATGCTTCCACAGATGATTCTATTGCTTATGTTGAAGCAAATTTTCCAGCAGTTCAACTTATTCAAAATGCTGAAAATGGTGGCTATGCCAAAGGATATAACGATGCATTACCACAAGTTGAAGAGGAAATTTTCTGTTTATTAAATTCAGATATTGAAGTGACAGAAAATTGGCTCGCTCCTATCCTATCGGAATTTGAATTGCATCCTGAAACGGCAATTATTCAACCGAAAATTCTCGATTTCAAACAAAAAACACATTTTGAATATGCGGGCGCAGCTGGTGGATTTATTGACAAATATGGGTATCCCTATTGTCGTGGACGAATTTTTCACACTTTGGAAGAAGATACGCAACAATACAATGATACGACTGAAATTTTTTGGGCATCTGGCGCATGTTTTTTTATTAGAAAAAATGTTTTTGAAGAATTGAACGGTTTGGATGAAGACTTTTTTGCACATCAAGAAGAAATTGATTTGTGTTGGCGAGCTTTTAACTTAAATTATAAAACCAAATACGTTGCAGAAAGTGTTGTGTTTCATGTTGGTGGCGCAACCTTAAAAAGTACAAATCCTCAAAAAACCTATTTGAATTTTAGAAATTCATTGTGCATGCTTGCGAAGAATCTTCCGAAAGGAAAACTATTTCCTATTATCTTTTCACGTTTAACTTTAGATGGAATTGCGGCACTACAATTTTTAGTCAAACTACAATTTAAACACTTTTTAGCAGTCATAAAAGCACACTTTCATTTTTATGCACGTTTGCCTAAAATGTTAAAGAAACGTCAAAAAATACAACAAAAACAGTACTTTCAACACAACTCAATTATATTTTCATACTTTGTAAAAGGAAGAAAAATCTATTCAGAATTATAATCAGTTAGTTGTTTGAAAAAAGTTGTTTTCATCGTTTCATTGCTTTTCAACTTTACTCTTAGCGCTCAAAACGCTTCTGAGCCGATTGTACATACTTTTAATGAAATTATCAATTATGTTCCGAAAAACTTTCAAACTGATACTATTGATAAACCTGAAAACAATCGTATAGAGACACAATTGATTACTATTGTAAATTTAAAACTTTACTATGTTTATAAGAAACGTAAAAATGCTTCTACAGACGAAATTCAATGGCTAGATGAACGAATTGAAAAATTGGCAACTGGACTCTTTCTTGATGGAAAACGGATTTTAATTGGACAATATGGAGGTGCTTCAGGTTGTCCTACTGACAAACTTATAGATACTATTCAATTGAAAAACACTACTATTACAAATTTGAATTTTTGTTATACGTGTACAGAACCAAATATTGATGACGATTTTATTGAAGTTTTCAACACAAAAATGTATCATTTAATGAAAATTACGCCGCCAGACGGAAAAACATTTTGGTTTTATGGTACGTATAAAGGCAAGGCTAAAAAACGTTCAAAAATTAAATTGATCATAACAGACGAGCGAAAGTTTAAATTTTGGATCTATAAAAAACATCACAGTACCGATTATACTGAAGGTTTCTGGAAAAATAAAAACGATACGCTCATTTTAAATTCTAAAAAGTTAAATAAAACAGATAGCATAGAGCATATACTTTCAAATGCAAATTGGATAGAGTTCAACGATAAAAAGTTTATTCTTAAGAGAAACAAACTACTCGATTTAACACGTAATAAGTGGAAATTGAAACGAATGCAATAATCTAATTTACTTCCGCGCCATTTGAATTATCGTAGCCAAATCGTTACTCTTCATCGTTGTTTCTACAAATGCAACAAATTCATCACTTTCATAATATTGTGATTGTATCATTGTTACCGTTCTTTTTTCGCCTCCTTCTACTTTTTTATAGCCTTTCTCCATCAATGCTTTCACAAAATTATCTGCGGAAATATAATCACACATATATGCAATTTCTTTATCATCAATAAATTTAAGCGCTGCATCTTTGTTTTCATTATACCAAACACCTGAAGAAACATCTTCTCGCCAACCAAACGAAATTTTGTTCAGTCCCGTAACACTTGGTATAAAATCTCCCGTCAGTATAGCTTCAAGATCTTCTGGCAGTAAGTTTCGTTCTTCGGTATCAGTAAATTGTCGGATGTTATCTTCTTGCGTCAACAATCGCATAATCGACGGATATTTAGACGAATAGATAATATTTACACGTTGATCTTGGTAATACCTATTAAATTCAGAATTCCCTACTTCTGCTTGTACTTCTTTTGTTTTGCCATTTTTTGTAGTGTATCGAACGACAATCGTGGAATATGTTCCTGTTCCCGAAGTCGTAGAAATTCCTGAAATAATAATTCCTTCGGTTCGGACTTGCGTTTCTGCTAAAATTCGCTCTTCAACGGCGTCAAATCTGGCAGAAAGAATAAAGAATAGTACAATTGCAGGAATGATGGCAATTGCAAAAGAGGAAGTGTAGTCGACAGGAAGCTTATCTTCAACTTCCATTGCTACTTTTTCAGGCTTCCATCTATTGAGATATGTCAATGCAATTACCGTGAAAATAGTTACAAAAATTACGCCGACAACTGCCATAATAATTGTTACACCATAAATATCATATTCTGGAAGTATAAACATGAAAAATACAAACGACAGCACAGCTAATGAAAGAAATATGGCAAAAATCATTTTATTTCTAGCAGGTAACTTTTGAAGTTTTTCGTCTTTGATATTTTTTTTCGCTTCCGCGAGAATTTCATCTTGTTGTGCTTCTGAAAGCCCTTTACTTCCTAGGTATTTCTTTATTTGGTATGAATATTCATTGCGTTTAATTCGCTTGGTAATTTCTGCTAAAAGGTCTTTTCTTTTCATTATACGGTAAATCGATTAATACATCTGAGTATCAAATGAACATAAAAAAGGAAAACTATCAAAATAACAGTGGCGTTAATTCGCGAATTAAGACTAATTTCACAGGATAATAATTACAGGATTAATACGTTATCTAGTTTCTGATTTTTTAAAGGTTTAAAAGTTTGTTAATCCTTGTAAAATCAATATCATTTTTAATATTTTTGAACTTAATTTAGAAAAAAACCGTTTTAATAATAAAAAAATAAGATTTATGAAGAAGATTCTTTTATTGACAGCAACTGTATCTATTTTGCTATCATCTTGTGTTTCTAAGAAAGAGTTTGCCGATTTGGAAGCTAGACATAAGGAAACCAAAGATTTATTAAATTCTGCAACCGTAAAACTAAACGCATGTTTGGAAGAAAAAGCCTCTTCATCTGCACGTGCGGAAGCCTTACAAGATCAGGTGCAAGATTTAAGAAAAGCAAATAGTGATTTGAAGGAAAACAATCAAAGTTTGATTCAAAACACAAGAGACATGACTGTTTTGACAACGAAAGGTGCTGAAAACCTTGAAAAGTCGTTAGAAAGCATGAAGGAGAAAGATTTAAAAATTACACGTTTACAAGACGCGTTGAATAAAAAAGATAGTGTGACGTTAGCAATTGTTTCTAGCTTGAAAAAAGCGGTTGGAATTGACGATCCAGACATTGAAATCAACGTAGAAAAAGGTGTTGTATTTATTTCTATCGCAGACAAATTGTTATTTAAAAGTGGAAGCTATAACGTAACTTCTAAAGCGAAAGAAGTATTGGCAAAAGTGGCTAAGGTTGTAAATAGCAAGCCAGATTTTGAATGTATGGTAGAAGGTCACACTGACAATGTTCCGTATAAAAAAGGAGATGTTTTACTTGACAACTGGGATTTAAGTGTAAAAAGATCAACGTCTATCATTCGAGTTTTACAAGATCTTGGTGTCAATCCACAACAATTAATTGCAGCCGGAAGAAGTTCGTATGTTCCTTTAGTTGAGAACGATACACCAGCAAATAGAGCAACAAACAGACGTACACGAATTGTTGTACTTCCTAAAATTGATCAGTTTTACGACATGATTGAAAAAGAAATGAAAACACTTTCAGCAGAAGGAAAATAAGATAAAAAGCAGCAGCTATTTATATAAAAAAAGCGCTCCACAATTGTGAGAGCGCTTTTCTTTTGTAGTGTTTATTTTATAGTTTGAAATACTTATAAGTGTTTCGTAATTTTTGAACTCATCGGTTTTGTAAACGAATAGTAATAATCGATTAGCTTTCCTTTTTCGTCTACTAAATATTTTTGAAAATTCCACTTAACGCTAGAATTCTTTCTACCGTTCATTTTTCTGGAAGTCAACCATTTGTACAGCGGATGTTGATCTTTTCCTTTGACATTCAATTTTTCAGTCAGTGGAAAATTAACTCCAAAATTTACACTGCAAAACTCCTGAATATCAGCAGCATTTCCTGGCTCTTGATTCCCAAACTGATTGCATGGCGAACCAATTACGACCAATTCGTCTTTAAAAACATCGCTCAGATTTTGCAATTCATTGTACTGTTTCGTGAAACCACATTTGGAGGCTACATTCACAAAAAGTAGTTTTTTTCCTTTAAAATCTGCTAATGACATTGGATTTCCTTGCAAATCGTTTACTTCAATATCATACAATGAAATAGGTTCGGTTTTATTGGAAATATTCGATTTCAATTTGGCTTCTTTTGTTACTTTCATAATCAATTACATAATATCAAATTAGACTGTTTCACAAAAATAATCATTCTGTTTAACTAATTAAGTTAAAAGTTAAACAAGATTATAATTATTTCAATGTGTAGAATTAATTTTCTCTTCTAACTCCTTCATTCCGAGTTCAATTTCTGGTTTTAATTCAAACTCTTTACATTTTTGAATGAGTATTTTTGCCTCATCATAATTCTTCCTTGAAAATTCTATAGAAGCTAAGCTAAACAAAACTATTGAAGTATCATTTTTAGTGCGCAATCCTAAGGCTAGCGCTTCGTTTAGTTCTGAAAATGCTGTATTCCACTGTTGCTTTTCAGCGCAAATAATTCCTTTCGTAAAGTGATAATATGCCTTTTGACCTTTGGACAATTTTTCAGGTCTTTTTGTTTGTAATAATAAAACTTCTGCTCTATTTATATTTTGCCTTTTTAAATGTTGAAATGCCAAATAGACTGTTCCAGATTTTTCATATCCATAAAGAAGTAAAATTGCCGATACCAAAATCAAGACAGGAAACAAAACATGACCTTTTGTAAAAAAAACAATGGCAAGTACAATGTAAAAAATCACTAAAAAAAATCTTAGTCTAGGAGTAAACATATTTGTTAATATTAAACCGTAATACTCTGCGGATGCTGTATCCGATTATCAGGATCAAGTTGTTGTTTTATCTGCTGTAATTCTGGAAGGTATTTTCCATAATACGCCGTTTGCCAATCTTTGAAATTGATATCTGGATAGTTTCTATAATGTTTGCGAATACCATGATCGTAAAAACGCTGTTGAATTTCTTGAAACGCCGTAACTAAGCGTTCTTCTTGCGTTGGTTTTTCCCAATACGATTGCAATTCCGACCAAAACGGTAAACCTCTGTGTGGAAATACCGAACGTTTTTCTAAGGATTTTGTATTCACGTTTCCACCAACCGTATTTACTTGATAAATTAAGCCGCTAGTTGAAATTACTTTTTCAATAACGTCATCTATGCAACCTTCAATTTCTGAAAAATCTTTGTACAATCCTGCGCAAGCATTTTTAAAATACAACGGATGTTGCACACCATAAAACGTTTTTAACGCAGTTGGTAATGCGCGTTTGCTGCCAATTGTTCCTTTGTTAGAAATCTTTTTTAAGGCATTGTACACTTTTAAAACGTCCGCTTCTGCCCTTTCATCATAGTTTGTTATAAGAATTGTCAAGGTTTTTCCGTTTAGCACGAATGCTGAAAAACTAGATTTTGGCAAAGTTTCCGCCAATTCAAACCACGTTTTGAGTAAATTTTTAGCTCGTTTTGTATCAAGTTTATACGATTTGCATCGAAAAGCCTGAAAATATTTCGGTGCTTGATAGGTTCTGAATTCCATTTTAGTGATGACACCAAAGTTTCCGTTTCCACCACCTTTACAAGCTTTTAGTATTGCCGATTTGCCAATTTCTTCATGAATATTTCCGTTTCCATCAACCAAGGTAATGGCTTCCAAACTATCACACGTTAAACCATATTTACGACTAAAAAAACCGTATCCGCCACCCAACGTTAAACCACTGATTCCAACAGTTGCACACGAACCAGAAGGCAAAATGCGTTGTTTTGGCAGCAATTCGTCATACAATTCTTTGAGTACGCAACCTGTTTCTACCATAATACTATGATCGTTATTCCACTGCATTTTTTTCATTGCAGAAACATCGATAACCAAACCGTTATTGGTACTTGAAAAACCTTCAAAACTATGTCCACCACTTTTCACAACGACTTTTACATCTTTAAAAATGGCAAATTTCATGGCGGCAACAACACCTTCTGTACTAAAACATTGTGCAATAAATGTAGGCGCTTGTTGAATTCGTTTGTTAAATCGTACAGCTAATTCTTGATATGCTGCATCCGCTTTTTCGTAGATTTTGATGTGATCAGGAAGCAATTCAGGCATCTTAGGCGTTGTATCTTCTTCCGTGGTGTTGCCTTTTTGTTCCTTTTTATCATTTGCACAAGACCAAATCGTGTATCCGATTCCGCCAAGGATAATTAATTTTGAAAAATCTCTACGATTGTATTTAGACATTAGCGATAAATATTTCGTTCGTTCAGCGCTTTGTGATATTTACGTGCATTAATTTCGTGCTGTCTGTTGGTTTTGGCAAAGTTAGAATAGCCCGAAAAGTCTTCTTTCGCACAGAAAAAGATGTACTCGTGCTTTTCATAATTCAATACGGCATCAATGTATTGTTCCGACGGAATATAAATTGGTCCTGGCGGCAATCCTCTATTTTTATAAGTATTGTAAGGAGAATCGAGTTCTTTGTCTTTGTTTAGAATACGTTTGATTTCGAAATTGCCCAAAATCCACTTCAATGTCGGATCGGCATCTAAAGGAATGCCTCTTTTCAAACGATTTACGTACACACCAGCAATTTTTGGCGCTTCGTCCATTTTTATCGTTTCACTAAGTACAATGGAAGCTAAAATAGATACTTCCGTTTGCGACATGTTCATTGCTTTTGCTTTCGCTTTGCGTGCTGGCGTCCAAAAACGTTTGTATTCTTTGGCGAGTTTGGCAATTAAGTCATCCGCAGAAATATCCCAATATGCATTGTACGTATTCGGAATAAACATTGTATTGATGGTTGTCGGAGTAAAACCGTATTTGCTAGTAAATTTTTCGTCTGTGATTCGTTGTAAAATATCTTCCGCTGTTAATTCGAGATTTACAGCAATTTTTTCAGCAACTTCTTTCTTTGTTCGTGCATTGTTAAAGGTAATTTGCACTTCTCGTTCTCCGTTTCCTTGGCGTAAATTTTCTAAAATAGTACTGTAAGTTACCGCTTTTGGAAAGCTATATTTTCCAGCTTCTAGCGTGCTTTGTTTTAGATTTCTAAACGCTGCATATTCGCTAAAATTGTCAACATTATCAATGATGCCATTCGCTTTCAAATTTTGCATCACTTCTGAAAACAACGCATCCGTTTTTACATAAAAATCAGTATCTTTTGTAATGGGAGACGTTTTCTTTCCATAGAAATACATGGAAGCTTTTGGATATACAAATACAGAGGCTATTCCTATAATTACAGCCAAAACGATGAGTATAACTGCTATTTTGCTACTTTTTTTCTTCACTATTATATGCTATTATTTTAAAAAATGACGTCTACATCGCCTTTTCCTTCTCTTATAATTTCAGGTTCATAACCCGATAAATCAATAATTGTAGATGCCACATTATCGCCATAACCACCATCAATGACAACATCAACCAAATTGTCCCACTTTTCCAAAATCAATTCTGGATCAGTTGTATATTCTACAATATCATCTTCATCATAAATGGACGTGGATACAATTGGATTTCCTAATTGTTGTACAATAGTTCGTGCAATATTATTGTCTGGCACACGAATTCCGACTGTTTTCCGTTTTTTGAAGACTTTTGGAAGATTGTTATTTCCAGGTAAGATAAATGTATACGGACCTGGCAATGCTTTTTTGAGAATTTTGTAGGTTGCTGTATCAATTTGACGAACGTAATCGCTAATATGACTCAAATCGTTACAAATAAAAGAAAAGTTTGCCTTTTCGAGTTTGATGCCTTTTATTTTGGCAATACGTTGTAAAGCTTTCGTATTTGTGATATCGCAACCCAATCCATACACTGTGTCGGTTGGATAAATTACCAATCCGCCAGCACGTAAAGCATCAACTACTTTTTTGATTTCTTTCGGATTTGGATTTTCATTGTATATTTTTACAAATTGCGCCATTATATCGTATAACTTACAACACAAAAGTAATTGATTTTTACCAATTATGTGCATTCTTTAGACAAACTAGTCGTTGTGACTTGATCTAGTGAACTAATTAGAGTTCAAATACCTGATTTTAAGTAATTTTCACAATCATTATACGTTGAAAATTTAAGTCAAAATTAAGAAATCGGTATACTTTTTTTTTGGATATTGCGTTTGCATTAGTAGTAAAACCAATTTTTATGAAAAAATCATTCTACGCAGGTATTGCAATCGTATTCATCTTGTTTACTGTTGCCTGTTCGCAAGATAACGATACCGTTTTTACCACAACTCCCACAGATGAAACTACCGTGGAAGCACGTACGTTACTAAATGTTTCGTACGGTGCTGACAGCGATCAAACATATGATATTTATTTACCACAAAATAGAACCTTGTCGACTAAAGTGATGATTTTGGTGCATGGCGGCGGTTGGACTTCGGGCGATAAATCAGATATGTCAAGTTTTGTTGAATTAATGCAAACCGATTTGCCTGAGTATGCGGTTGTGAATATTAATTACCGTTTGGCAGATGATACTACTTCTCCATTTCCGATGCAATTGGAAGATATTACAACGATTATTAATGACTTGAAAGCCAAGAATGAAGAATATATCATTTCGGAAGAGTATGGTTTTTTAGGTACGAGTGCTGGCGCGCATTTATCGATGCTTTGGAGTTATGACTACGATGCACAAGCCAATGTAAATATGGTCGCAAGTATTGTTGGACCAACGAATTTGGCAGATGCAGCCTATTTGAATAATGCTGATCCAACAATTCAGGCATATATAGATTTGTTAGGAATGGATGTCGTAGTGCCTTTTTTAGAAAACTTTAGTCCTTTTCATAAAGTTACAGATGACGCACCACCAACAATTTTATTTTATGGCGGACAAGATCCGTTGATTCCGAACTCACAAGGAATGGATTTAAGCGATAAGTTACTACTTTTAGGTGTCACACACAGTTTTGTTTTCTATCCAAATGAAGGTCATGGTTGGGTTGGCGCAAATGCATTAGATACGTGGACGAAGTTTAAAGCATTTGTTGCAGCGCATCATTGATATTGGAATTGAAAGATTGAATGATTAAAAGATTCAATGATTGAATGATTGAATGATTGAAAAAGTATTACGTACCAACTAATTGAAATGAGTTTCTTTCAGAAATCTGTATTTCTTAAAATTTTCTAAAAACGGTATAAAAATTGATAAAAATAGCTAATATTTAGTCTCAAAACCGATTTTTATGAAAACACTAGTACCATTCGTGTTGTTACTATTTTTTACCGCAAATAGTACTGCACAACAAGTCCCAATTCTCAAAGTGGGCAAAACTCAAGTTGGACTTTCTTCTGTAGATATTACTGTAGAAATTATTGGAAGCAAAGCCGTTACAACGTTTGACATGTTGTATTACAATCCAAAAAATCAAGTATTAGAAGGCGAATTATCTTTTCCGCTTGGCATGAATGCAGAAGTGTCTCGTTTTGCTTTAGATGTCAACGGAAAACTTCGAGAAGCCGTAGTGGTAGATAAGGAGTTAGGGAGAATTGCCTTTGAAGAAGTCGTTCGCCGCAGAGTTGATCCTGCTTTGCTTGAAAAAGGCACAGGAAATAACTACAAAGCGCGTATTTACCCTATTCCTGCAAAAGGATACAAACGTGTTGTGCTGGCGTATGAACAAGATTTGATCTATAAAAAAGATGGTTATTATTATGATTTGCCACTGCATTTTGAAAACGAATTAGATACCTTCAAACTGACAATTACTGCCTTTGAACAGGAAACTACACCCATAATTGAAAAAGGAAATGCTACTGGATTGAACTTTAAAAACTGGAAGCGCAATTTTAAAACGAGCATTACTAAGTCAAATTATATTGCTAACAAAAGTATTTTAATCAAAGTTCCAACATCAACTGACACAAAAAAATTGTTTCTTTCACAAGACTATTTTTATGGACATCTTATTTTGAATCCTAAGAAAAGAATTCGTAAAAAAGCTTCTGAAATTACCCTATTATGGGATGCTTCACTTTCTATGGAAGAACGTGATATTGAGAAAGAACTTGACGTTTTAGCAAGTTATTTTTCATATGTAGACAATGTAAAAGTACATTTTAAATCGTTTAGCAATGTTGTGTTAACCGAAACAGTGTTTGATATCCGAAACGGAAATTGGAATGATTTAAAAAACGAAATTCAACAAACTATTTACGATGGCGGTACAAGTTATCAAATTTTAAAATCGGAATTAAAACAATCGGATCTTGTGTTGTTATTTTCCGATGGAATTCAATCATTAAGTGCCATACATCCTGACGCAAAAACACCTATAATTGTATTAAATAGCTTGGTAAAAGCGAATCATACAAGTTTGAAAAAACTCGCAGAAACTAGCAACGGAATGTATATAAATTTGAGCGCAAAAACGGCACTGGAAGCTTTTGCGAATATTAAATATGAAACTTATAAATTCCTAGGGTTTTCGTCAAATTCTAACCAACTTGAAATATATCCGAATACTCCTCAAATTGTAGAAAACACCTTCGCTATTGCTGGAAGAAATATACAAAATGATGATAGTATTATTTTAAATTTCGGACACGGAACTACAACTGAGGAAACTGTTATTTTACATTTTAAAGATGCACAGACAAATGTTTCGGGAATTCCACGCATGTGGGCACAAAAAAAGCTTGCCTATTTACAAAAAGATATAAAAGCAAACAAAGCTGAAATCATAAAGCTTGCGACAACTTACGGTTTGGTTACCGATTATACTTCATTGATTGTCCTAGAAGAAGTGATGGATTATATCCGTTACGAGATTGAGCCACCAGCTGAGTTGTTAGATGAATACAACAAAATTATGGCAGATATCGCCATTCGCAAGAAGAAAAATCCAAATTACCAACCGATTCAAATAAATGCCGTAGAAGATAATGAGAGAGCGTTTGACCGTATGAACCAGTTTAGCGAAGAAATCACGATTAGTGAAAATATGGTTATAGAATCAAGAACATTTAACTTCACGACAATCGAAAATACAGCATCAAATGTCGAAGAATTTGACGAAAATCTTGAAGAAGAAATTCCATTTTCGAGTGTAGAAGAAGCGCCTATATTTCCTGATTGTGAATCAAAAGCGAATAAAAATGAGCAAAAACAATGTTTTGCTGAAAAAATCCGAAAACATGTAACGGATAATTTTAATAAAAATATTGTAAATAAACTCAATTTACCTTCAGGAAGAAAACGTATTAATGCATTATTTACCATTAATGAGCAAGGTACTGTTGATACAATTTTGGTGCGTTCGCCACATGAAGATATTTCTGAAGAAGTAAAGCGTATCCTGCGTTTATTACCACAAATGACACCAGGAAAAGAGCGTGGAGAAAATGTAGCCGTTCGTTACAATTTACCAATTATACTTTCTATTGATGCTAACGGACAAATTTCACAACAAACAGTTAGTAGCAGTCAACAACAGCAAACGGAGCCAAGAAATACCATCAATTTTACTAAGTACAAAGGAAAACTTAAAATTGTCGATCAAACCTTAAAAACGCGATATATAAAAGAATTATCAGGGTTTAATACCAAAGAAGAAGCATACTATTTTTATTTAATTCAGCGTAAAAAATACGAACAAACTCCTGCCTACTTTGTAGATGTTTCTAATTTTTTCAAAAATCATTTCAATGCGATTTCATATGCAGATCGAATCGTATCAAACATTGCCGAAACCGATTTTGACAATTACGAATTATTGAAAGTTTTTGGATATCAGCTCCAAGCAAGCGATCAACACAATTTGGCATTATTCATATTCAAACGCGTGTTAGAATTACGCACAGAAGATGTACAATCGTACCGTGATTTGGCAATTGCACATGAAAATGTAGGCGAATGTCAAAAAGCGTTTGATTTGTACGAGCATATTCTTTCTGGGAAAATTTATAAAAATACCCAAAGACGTAATTTTCAAGGTTTGAATTCTATTGTAACGCATGAACTCAATGATTTAGTCAAAAAATACAAAGACGATTTGGACACAAGTGCGCTTGATTCGTTAAAAATTGATCCAAAAATTGAAACATTTGACGTACGTGTTGTGGTTGATTGGAATCATAACGATACAGATATTGACTTACACATAATTGATCCTAATTTGGAAGAATGTTCGTATCAACATACGAAAACTAATATTGGTGGAATAATATCGAAAGATATGACACAAGGTTTTGGTCCAGAAGAATTTACACTAAAAAACGCCATCAAGGGCAACTATTTTGTGAAGATAAAATACTTTGGCGACCGCTATCAAAAAGTGGAAAATCCAACATTTATGAAAGTGACTTTGTACACGTATTTTGGAACTGAAAAACAAACCAAAGAAGTCAAAATCATTCGATTGACAAAATCAAAAGATCAACAAATTGTTGCGAAGTTGAGTATTTGATTGGGTTTTAGGACGCTTTGCTTTTGGGTCTTGGGTTTTCGGTGCTAGGGAGTTTTGCTTTTGGGTTTTGGGATTTCGGTGCTAGGGCGCTTTGCTTTTAGGTCTGTAATGTCACATCGAGCGCAGTCGAGATGCTAAAGTAGTTCTCGACTGCGCTCGAACTGACATAGAAATACGATTTCGTCTTGTTGAACTTGATTGAGTATCTCATAGATGATTCGCTATTTCAAAAATAAGTGCGATAAACTGCAACAAATTCCGAAAAAGATCGTCTATATAGTATCATCATCAATCAATCAACCATGAAAAAATTAATACAAACCACGATCGTGCTGTTGCTGTGCATTGCCAATTTGCACGCTACAGAAGATGATACTTCGGTTGAAATTCTGTTTCCCGAAGCCGAATTTTTAAACCATTACACTGCACGAATTCCGTTTAAAGTCATTGATCAACTTATTGTAGTTGAAGCCGAATTTCTCAATCAAAAAGGCGATTTTATCATCGATACAGGTTCAGAAACGTTGATTTTAAATAAAAATCATTTTCCTAAAGGACAATTTTTAACAAAGAAAAGAACCAAAACAACGGGCGTTACGCGTATTATCGATCAGCCATATGAACGCAAGTTGAGCGAGTTTATTCTATCGACATTCAGTCTAAAAGATAAGAAATCGGACGTTATTGATTTGTCACATATCGAAAAAAGCAAGAAAATGCACTTGTTAGGTATTATTGGTTATAATATTTTAAAAGATTACGAAATTTTTATCGATTTATACCTAAATCAAATTACACTGACAAAGTTAGATACACATGGAAATCGACTTGACACGAAAGTATATGCCGAAGAACTTTCAGACAGTTTAGATTTTGAATTGAAAAAACATACCATTGTGATTTCAGGCACGATTAACGATAAAAAAGTACGTTTTGCATTGGATACTGGCGCAGAATTCAATCAATTGAATAAAAACAGTCATAAAAAAATATTGAAAAATTTTCGTCCAATGCGTACCTTATCTCTTATTGGTGCTGGAAATCGAAAAATAAAGGTTTTGGCAGGAAAATTGTATAATTTCCGAATGAGTAAAACACAAGGTGTTGGACCAATGTACACGGTTATTACCAATCTTCGCAAAATGCGAGAAGCTTATGGAACTTCGGTTGACGGCGTTTTGGGGTACGAATTCTTGAAATATAAACGTACGATCATTAATTACAAAAAAGAAAAAATATATTTTATAAAATCGCCTATATTTAAACCTTGAAAAATAATTTACAACATATCGTAATTGTACTACTGCTTTTCATTACTTCTACTGTATTTGCACAGGAAGAAATGGCAAAAGGATATCATTTGGAAGGCGACGAAGTGATTTTCACATTTGATAAACGTGACTATTTTGAAGTTACAGATGATGTGACTCAGGAACGTATTCCGATTGGAAATGAATCAATTATCATAAAAAATGTAGCGGTTTCTGGTCAATTTAACAATTGGGCAAAAGACCAATGGATTATGAAGCAATTAGACGAATTTCGTTATGAGTTTCGTAAAAAGATTGCTGATTTTACAGATGAATTTTCATGGGAATTTAAGTTTGTCATCAATGAACAATTTTGGGCGGAGCCAGATACTACTATTCAAAATACTGTTTCTGCAAAAGATAAATATGGGAAAGATTTGCATGTGTATAATTTAAAAATGTACAATGCGTTTGTATCGGAAGATGGAAATACTTCTTTTTACCTAAAAGGCTATCAAAACGCTGAAAAAGTGATTCTTGCGGGTTCATTTAATAAATGGGACGAACAGTTATTTCAACTCAAAAAAGTGGATGACGGTTGGTTTATTACGCTTCAATTACGGCCTGGAGTTTACCAATATAAATTTATTGTGGACGGCATTTGGATTACGGATGAAGCCAATCCAAATAAAATTAAAAACGAATTCAATGAATACAATTCGCTTGTAGAAGTAAAAGCATATTACACATTTAAATTGCGCGGCTATCAAGATGCTAAAAAAGTATTGCTTTCAGGAACATTTAATGATTGGTCGGAAGACGGATTTAAAATGTTTAAAACCGATTACGGCTGGAAATTTACCATACTACTTCCTAGCGGGAAACATCAATATAAATTTATTGTAGACAATCAATGGATTCTTGATCCTTCAAATCCTGTCAAAGAATACGATTACAAAGGCAATGTCAATTCGGTTTGTATGGTGCGATAGGCTGGACTTATTTGGATGGTTTGACTGTTGGATTTTTGGATTTTTGGATTTGTATCTTCTGGTGATTTTTTTGAAATGTAAAGAATAAAAATGCGGATTTACCAATGCTGAGTTTGAAAAAATGGTTACATTCTTGGATGAATTATTGAAGCAATAACACCTATGAACTTAACTTCTTTTAAAAAGAAACTACAAGAAAAATCTATTTTCTATTCTGATTCAGTTCTTATAGATGATATGCCTTCTGTTGTTGGATATGACAAACAATTTCGATGGAGTTGGATGGCAACACAGTTACATACATTTTTTATAGCATCAGATTGCGGAGATATGCCAATTACCAACATATATATAGAAAAGCATTTGAGATCAGCGTTCACTTACACCAAATCGGCATACGATGGTTGGCCAAGAGGTTTTCAATCAGCAATTGGTGTAGTTAGCATTCTAATTTCAGACAATGTTTCCGAAGAAGCCTAAACGTATTGCAAAAAACTACAATCTGGTAAAAAATGGGCAGCATTTACGATTCCTGTAGTCATTAATCGTACAACAAAAGAAGTGTTCTTTTTTGATAAACGACCAATGTGGGGAAGAATCTATTTTCCCTATTTTACCCAAATGATCATGGAATTGACTACTAAATAAAAAAACTACTACTTATAAATTATGATAATTTTTCTTAATTAAGAAAGCACTTTTAATTTCGCAAAACGCAACAATAATTTCTTAATGCCTCCGACTTGAAATTTGATTTCTGCTTTTTTATCGCCACCAACTCCTTCAATTCGTAAAATTTCTCCACGTCCAAATCGTGTGTGTTCTACTTTTGTTCCTGGTGCCAAATCGCCATCAAATAAACTTGGACTTGGCGCTGAACTTTCAGATGTTTGTGGTTTTAACTTTCGTAATTTTCTAATTTGCTCAGGCGTTGGACTTCCCACAACTGGCGGTCTTCCTGAGATTGGCTTTTGCAAACGCAACTTGCTTTTATCAACTTCTCCAAAAATATCATTGTCAATTAATGGTTTGAAACGATAATTATCAATTGGCGTAATATAGTCTAAATATTTATCATCAATTTCTTCTATGAAACGACTTGGTTCGGCATCGACCAATTTTCCCCAACGGTAACGACTTTGCGTATAAGTCAGATATGCTTGTTTTTCAGCGCGCGTTAACGCCACATAGAATAAACGGCGTTCTTCTTCCAATTCGCTACGTGTATTCATGCTCATTCCCGATGGAAATAAATCTTCTTCCATTCCAACAATGTAGACGTACGGAAACTCCAATCCTTTTGCCAAGTGAATCGTCATCAATGCCACTCTATCATCATCGCCTTTGTCATTATCCATATCCGTTGCCAACGCAACATCTTCTAAAAATTCTGCCAAAGCACCTGTCGCATCTGCCACTTCTACTTGTCCTTCTACAAAATCTTTGATACCATTCAGTAATTCTTCAATATTTTCAATTCGTGCAATTCCTTCAGGCGTTCCGTCTTTTTTCAGTTCTTGCACTAAACCTGTTTTTTTGGTCACATGCGCTGTTAATTCAAATGCATTTGCACCTTCACTCATAATTTGAAAACTTTTAACCATCGTTACAAAGTTTTCTAATTTTGTCTTCGTTCCTTTATTTATTTTGAGATCGATCTTAGAAATATTTTCCATCACTTCAAACATGGAACGTCCGTAATGTTTGGCAGCTACGACTAATTTGTCAATTGTAGTTTGCCCAATTCCACGTGCTGGATAATTGATCACACGTTTTAAGCTTTCTTCATCTTTTGGATTTACAATTAAACGCAAATATGCCAAAACATCTTTGATTTCCTTGCGTTGATAGAATGACAATCCTCCATAAATTCTGTACGGAATGTCACGTTTACGCAAGGCATCTTCCATTGCTCTTGATTGTGCATTGGTGCGATATAGAATAGCAAAATCGCCATTGTGCAATTGCTCACGCATCTTCGTTTCAAAAATGGAACCAGCTACAAAACGACCTTCTTCCCCATCGGTAACGCTTCGGTTTACCTTTATTTTTCCTCCTTCGTCATTTGCTGTCCAAACTACTTTATCAAGTCTGGTTTTGTTATGTTCAATAACAGAGTTTGCCGCTTCAACAATATTTTTTGTAGAACGGTAATTTTGTTCCAAGCGATACATTTCAACATTATCATAATCTTTTTGAAAGTTTAAAATATTGTTGATGTTTGCCCCACGAAACGCATAAATACTTTGTGAATCATCTCCAACGACACAAATGTTCTGAAAACGATCTGCCAAAGCTTTTACAATCAAATACTGTGAGTGGTTTGTATCTTGATACTCATCTACCAGAATGTAGCGAAAACGATTCTGATATTTTGCCAATACATCTGGAAAACGATTTAGTAATTCGTTGGTTCTCAATAACAAATCATCAAAATCCATCGCGCCAGCTTTGAAACATCGATCTACATATTCTTTGTAAATTTCGCCAACTCTTGGACGTTTTGCCATTGCGTCAGCTTCTACCAATTCTGGATTATTAAAATACGCACGAACCGTAATCAAATTATTCTTAAACGAAGAAATACGCGATCGAATTTGTTTGTACTTGTATACATCTTTATCCAATTGCATTTCCTTGATAATCGAACGAATTAGTCGTTCAGAATCTTGTGTATCGTAAATGGTAAAGTTGCTCGGATAACCTAGTTTATCTGCTTCAAAGCGTAGAATTTTTGCAAAAATAGAATGGAATGTTCCCATCCATAAATTTTTAGCTTCAGCACCAACAATATCGGTAATACGCTTTTTCATTTCACGTGCTGCCTTGTTGGTAAATGTGAGCGATAAAATATTGAACGCATCAACGCCTTGACTCATTAAATACGCAATGCGATATGTAAGTACTCTTGTTTTTCCTGAACCTGCACCAGCTATGACCATTAGCGCGCCATCTTTGTGAAGTGTTGGCGCTCGTTGCGCGTCATTGAGCTGATTTATATAGTGATGAATGTCTTGCTGCATAATTGCTTCAAAAATAAAACACTCAGCTCGCTATTACAACTGCTTTATACGAAAGTTATGCACTTTTTCTGTTGATTAGTAAAAAGATTGACTTTTTTAAAAAATTTACTTAAAAATTACGTAAAAATACGTTGCTACAACTTTGGAATATTTTGCTAATTTTAAAAAAAATTAATTACATGGGACATCCTAAAGAAATCTTGATTCTTAGACATGCAGAAAAACCTGCTGATACAAGTAATGAAAACTTATCAACCAAAGGTTATCAACGTGCTGCGGCATTGGCGTATTATTTGCCTGAAACTTTTGGTGCAATTGATCATATTTTTGCAGCTGGTGTTGGACATAAAAGTCACAGCAAACGTCCCATAGAAACCATTACACCTTTAGCGGAACGATTGGGTAAAAAGATACATGATTCTTACTTAAAATATCAATATCCAGAAATGATTGCACATATTTTTGGAGACGACACCTATACAAATAGCACCATCGCAATTGCGTGGCAACATACAGATATTGAGGATATTGCAAACGCATTTGGAGCAGTAAAAGTTCCAACTACTAAATGGCCTGGCGATTGTTTTGATTTGGTTTGGAAACTAACTCTAAATGCTGATAATAGTTATGCATTGGAGCAAATTCCGCAACTATTAATGTACGGAGATTCAGATGATATTATTGTGGATTCTACAACAAAAACTTTCTGTGAAGAATTATTGAGTATTGATCCAAGAGATTTGTGCGGAATGAATCCTGCTATTCCTGCTGGAAACTTTTCAAATATAGCAATGACCTGTATTTTTCAAGTTCCAAAAGCATTTGTTCCTGAAGGATTAACGGAGCAATTTATATTTGTTGGTGCTGGATTTTTACTCAATGAACAAGCTATTATTGACAATCAAATTGCAGCCGTTTTAAATGTTGCATATGATGAAAATGATCCAGAAGACTTACAAATTCCGTTTTCAGATCCCACCATCGATAAAAGAGCTGCTTTGCCTTTTCAACTTGCTGAAAACGAAAAATACTATCTAAATCAATTGGATAAAGTTGGTTTAGTTGATGGGAATGAAAATGATATCAATACACTTGTTGCTGCTGTTTTAGAAGCAGAACAATTGCTAAATGCACCAACGCCAACACAACAAAAAGCGGATGGAATGGTCAATTTCTATGCGCAAGGAAATTTAGTCATTCATTGCCATGATGGCGGAAGTCGTTCGGTAACCGTAACCGCATTGTATTTATATTATAAATATTATGCAACTACTGATATTTCATTTCAAGATGTGTATAAAAGTATCATTTGCTTGCGCTGGAATCATTCTGTAAATAATCATCCAACACAAGGAATCTGTGAAAATGCATACGAAGTAATAAATACATATGAAGCTTTATTTCCTGAGCCTATTCGAAAAAAATAAGATTAAAAAAACTTGGAAGTTGATACGGTGTAATTTCTAACTTTAAAATTAAAAATGAATTTCGGCTCAGAGGAGAATCATTTTTTACTATCATTTGTTCAATCTATGAAAATGGTTGATTGTTCAAAAAATCATAGATATGTGTCATTTTGGATTCGACTCAAAATCTTATCACGTTGATTTTCAATGATTATGAGAAACCGAATCAAGTTCGGTTTGACGAAAATTCAGCTTTTCAAGCAGCTTTTTTTAAATCATATAAGTTTTCTAAAGGAAGGTTTACAAACAAAAAAATTGAATATCTTTGAGTTTATAATTATTCCAACCCAAAACAACCATGAAGAAATACTTACTTTCCATCTTTTTACTTTCGTTTTGTTTTTTAACTGCACAAGAAGGATTTGAAAAAGATATAGACGCAATTGAAGCAAAATTAATTGAATGGAGACGCGATTTTCATGAACATCCAGAATTGTCTAACAGAGAGTTTAAAACTGCTGAAAAAATAGCCAAACATCTCAAATCATTAGGTTTAGAAGTACAAACTGGCGTAGCACATACTGGTGTTGTTGGAATTTTAAAAGGCGATCTTCCTGGAAAAGTACTAGCATTACGTGCCGATATTGATGCACTTCCTGTAACAGAACGCACCGATATTCCGTTTAAATCTACCGTAAGAACCACCTTTAATGATGTCGAAACTGGTGTAATGCACGCTTGCGGACACGATACGCACATTTCAATACTCATGGGTGTTGCCGAAATATTTTCAAAACATAAAGACAAAATCAGAGGAACGATAAAGTTCATTTTTCAACCTGCCGAAGAAGGCGCACCAAAAGGCGAAGAAGGCGGCGCAGAATTAATGGTAAAAGAAGGTGTACTAAAAAATCCGGATGTAGATGCAATTTTTGGATTGCACATTAGCGCTGGACAAGATGTAGGAACAATCAACTACAAATCTGGTGGAATTATGGCAGCTTCACAAAGCTTTGAAATTACCGTAAAAGGAAAGCAAAGTCACGGTTCACGACCTTGGACAAGTATTGATCCTATTATGGCAAGTGTAAAAATTATTGATGGTTTACAAACGATTATCAGTCGTGAATCTGAATTGACAAAAGAAGGTGCAGTCATCACAATTGGAAAGTTTACAAGTGGTGTTCGAAGCAATATCATTCCTGAGAAAGCTACATTGGTCGGAACCATTCGTACGTTGGATTATGATATGCAAGCATTTATTAACAAACGTATGAAAGAAATGGTGCCAGCAATCGCGAAAGCATACAGAGCCGAAGCGACTATTGAAATTGCAAAAGGCTATCCTATTACGTATAATGATCCTGATTTAACAGCACAAATGTTGCCATCACTTCAAAAAGCTGCTGGTGCATCAAATGTAAATGAAATTAGAGCCATTACAGGCGCAGAAGATTTTTCATTCTTCCAAAAAGAAGTCCCAGGATTGTATTTTTTCTTAGGCGGAAAACCTGTTGATCAGGAAGCAACTTCACATCATACACCTGATTTTTACATTGATGAAAGCGGTATGAAACTCGGTGTAAAAGCATTTATTCAACTTAGTATAGATTATTTGAACAATTAATATTTATGGACACAGTTTTAAACTTTTTAGGAATGATCACATGGTGGATGTGGATTCTTATTGTACTTGCAGTCATTGCGATTAGAGATATTATACAAAAAAAACACATCATTATTCACAACTATCCAGTTGTGGGACATCTACGTTATTGGTTTGAAAGTATTGGTCCTGAAATTCGCCAATATTTTGTTGCTAACAATCGTGAAGAATTGCCTTTTAATCGTATTGAACGCGGCTGGATTTACGCTTCCGCGAAAAGTCAAAATAACTATGAAGGTTTTGGAACCGATCGTGATATTTACGCACATCAACACGTGTTTATCAATAATGCAATGATGCCTTTTAAAATTGAAGACGATCATCCGAATGCAAAGGACAAAACATTTTTACCATGTGCAAAAGTAATGGGCGAATTTAATAAAAGAAGACGTCCATATCGTCCTGCTTCCATCATCAACATTTCAGCAATGAGTTATGGTTCGTTATCTGCAAAAGCAATAGAATCATTGAACAAAGGTGTAAAAATGTCGGATGCATATCATAATACTGGAGAAGGTGGATTGTCGCCGTATCACAGTAATGGTGGCGATGTCGTATTTCATTTTGGAACAGGATATTTTGGCGTCCGTACAAAAGACGGGAATTTTTGTATGGAAAAAATGATAAAACTGGTGGAAGACAATCCGTTTGTCAGAGCTATCGAAATTAAATTATCACAAGGTGCAAAACCTGGAAAAGGTGGCGTGTTGCCAGGCGAAAAAATATCAAAAGAAATTGCAGAAATTCGTGGTGTTGAAGTTGGAAAAGATGTATTATCACCACCAAATCACAAAGCATTTTCTAATGTACCCGAATTGATGGATTTTATTGAAAAAATTGCAGAAGCTACAGGTTTACCTGTTGGAATTAAAGCGGCAATTGGAAAACTTGATCAATGGGAAGAATTGGCAGAAATAATGAAAAAAACTGGTAAAGGACCTGATTTTATTGCTGTTGATGGTGGCGAAGGTGGAACTGGAGCCGCACCGCCAAGTTTTGCAGATCATGTTTCGTTACCTTGGGTGTACGGATTTGCAGATTTGTACAGATTGTTTAAAGATAAAGGACTTACCGAACGAATTGTATTTGTAGGAAGTGGAAAACTTGGTTTCCCTGCGAAAGCTGCGATGGCGTTTGCAATGGGAGTTGATTGCATCAATGTGGCTCGTGAAGCCATGATGAGTATTGGCTGTATTCAAGCAAAAGTTTGTCATACCAATAAATGCCCAACTGGAATTGCGACGCAAAGCAAATGGCTACAAAGTGGAATTGATCCGACATTGAAATCGGTTCGTTTGGCTCAATATTTCAAAACTTTTCGAAAAGAATTTATAGAAATTACCCATGCAGCAGGTCATGAACATCCGTGTCAATTTACGATGGATGATGTAGAAGTAAATGTAGATGATCATAATTTATCTAAGGAATTAAAATCAACGTACATGTATGAAAAAACGTCAGTTCCATTTACTAGCATGCAAGCATTAAAAGATTGTGAATATTTGGGAGGAAAAGTTAATAATTAGATTGTTAGATTATTAGATTGTTGGAAACTACGTTCACTTTTGAATTTAGAAAATTAATTCTCCCCTAATTCTTCTAACAGTAAAACAAAATCATATTGTAAGTCTTCATGAAGCGTACTGATGGCTTTTTTTGCCATGCCCAATTGTCGTTCATAGATATTCATCATTTGCCTACTACGCTGATGTGAAGCCTTTAATTCTTGATATTTTGTACAGAAATACAATAACAATTCGGCTTCTGTTTCTTTCTTTTTGGAATAGCGAACGTACTTTTTAAGAAGGCGTAGAATTTTACGAATGCTTTTCTTTACGTAATATAAACTGTCGTGATTCAATTTTGAAAATCCAGCATCAATTTCTTCTTTAATTTCACGAATGTATTCGTCTTCATCATGCGAATCGAATAAAATATATGTGAGCAGTTCTTTATTTTCTTTCTTGAATTTTGCCAACTTCAAACAAATTTCAATGAGTTCTTCTTGTGTGTGCTGTTTTAGTTCTTTCTTTAGGACGGAAACGGTAACTGCCTTCATATATGCAATGCTTTCTTTGTAATTTACAAGTAAAGAACGGTAAAATTTGTCGATTCTTAAAACAATAAAAAATCCAATGAAGATTTCCTTAAATTAAACGCGTTTTTTACAGATATTCTCTGTTTTTTTAAACAATAAATGTTTATTTGCGCAGTTAGTAAAAACGTATTATGTTTGCTAAAACTGCTATTTTTATGGAAGATAAAATTTTTGATTTGATAATGTACACGATTCCTGCAATTATTACTGGAGGAATTGCTTATTTTTTCTTTAGAGATCATATGTCTAATGAAGATAAAAGAAGACGTTATTTATTGCACAAAGACGCACAAAAAGAAGCATTGCCATTGCGTTTGCAAGCTTATGAGCGACTTTCGTTATTTTTAGAACGCATTACGCCGTCAAAATTATTGGTGCGCGTCTCTCCTACTTCTTCCGATAAAAATGATTACGAACGGTTGTTAATTATGAGTATTGAACAAGAGTTTGATCATAATTTATCACAGCAAATTTACATGAGCGATCAATGTTGGAGTATTATTATTGCTTCCAAAAATTCGACCATTCAGTTGATTCGAAAAGCGAGTTTGTCTGACAAAGTTACGTCTGCCGACAAATTGCGTGAAGTTATTTTAACCGAAATGATGGAAAGTCAAGCTCCGAGCGACACAGCATTATCGTATATTAAAAAAGAAGTGGCCGACTTTTTACATGTTTAACTGTACATAAAAGCTATTTTTTTACAATTTTAAACGTATTGCTTCTGTTCGCATTATCTGTTAGTGTTACAAAATACAAACCGCTTTTGAGTTGCGACATGTCAATCGTTTCAAATTGACTTTTCTGCGTGCGCATCCGTTTTCCTTGAATGGAATAGATTTCCACAGATGTTATATTTTCAGTTTTGCTGATATTCAATTTGTCCTTTACAGGATTTGGATAGATATTTACATCCGTAAAAACGGCTTCTGTAGTACTTAATAATTGTGATTCAATGAATGTGCGCTCTGCAACTTCGATCACGCTCGTGTAGGCATCCAAGTCTGTTTTTAGCAAAGCAGCATCGCAATCGCATAGTAATGTATACGCTCTCAATAATGAGTTTTGCGAAGATGATGGAAATGATTGTTGGTAAAAATATACGGTATGTGTTGTAAATATGGCGTTTAATCCAGCGTCATTCGTGGTGATAATTCCATTAGTAACACCTGTCGGAGTTCCTATATTGATATCTGCAATTTTTAAGTATAATTGGTTGTACGCCTCACGATTATCATTTAAAGGATAGGCGTTTCTAATCACGGATGAATAGGCACTTAAATCTGTAGCTAATTGATTGTTGTCACAATTGTCACAAACAACCAATGTCCAATGTGCAAAACCGTTGGTACTTACGTTTGGTAATGATTCTATAACATCATATGCAATTACATTGTTTCCTGCTAAAATTGCGTTCAATCCTGCATCATTACTGTAATCAGTTGCGCCAAAAGGTACGTCGTAATAATACGTTGGTGCGCCCTGAAAAGCTCCAATTGTTGGAGTTTGATCTACCATTTCAATTTGTATGTATTTGTCTTGTGCAAATGAAAATAGTACAGAAAGAAGTAAAAATATTGTTAGTGTAGTTTTCTGAATCATATGGTAATTTTATTTTAAATGTACTAAAAATTATACGTTTGAATGTGCAATTCTGTATCATTCTATAGTTTATAGTAAAAGTTAGGTACTAATACGTAGTTATTTTTTTAATCTCTTTTCTAAAAAAGCATTTTCCGTCTCCGAAAGCAATGTTTTTGTGCGTTCTAAATTTTCTGTATACACAGGATTTTTAATCATATTGTCTAATAATTCTCTGCAATATTTTGCAAATCGCCAGTTCTGATGCAACGCGCCATTGACTAAGTCTGCTATATTTTTATCACTAAACGACTGCAATTCGTTTAAAAATCGGAAAGCATTTTGACGCACTTCAAAGTGATTTCGCGGATGTGTATATCCTGCCAGTTCATCATAATATTTTGGTGTGTTATGTCCACTGTATTCTTTCGTCACAATCGCTAAGGTAAGCCAAAGAATTCGGAAACTTTTATCATTGAATCCTATTACATTTTTGGTTTGATCTAAATAGTTTTTACGCTGAGCTGGAAAACTTTTCCACAAGGTAAATAATGCAATTTCTTTGGTTGTGTACGAATCGTCTTGTAATAAGGTTTCATAATCTGCTCGAAACTCTTCAGGAACTTGTCGTGGTGCTTTTGCAATGGTTTGTCGAATCTTTATATTGTTTGTTTTTAACGCTTTTCGGTAAACTATAAGACGTTCTTCTAAGCTAGAAACTTTAAGGTTTTTTAATAAGTCAATTATATATTTTTCAGAAATAGGATCTGTTGTATGTAACGTTTCGTCATTGAATAGATTTAATGCTAATTTTGCGGTAGAAAAATCATATGTTTTCTTGATTTCAGGATTTTTCATGGAAGCTGCTATGAATATTTCTCCAATTCCGCCACCTACATAGTAAAATAAATTTTCTGGAATTTCAGTCCCAACTAGCATTGTTGTAGGATTAAAAAACTCGTCAGGCAGTTGCGGATTTACCAACCACGTTTGTACAAATTTGTCTAAGTTTTGATTGCTTTCTTCTTCAACTATTTTTATAAAATCTCCTGTTTCTGCGCTTTTGAATTTGTACGTATTTAAATAGCGTTGTACTGCATTTTTAAAAGACTTCTCTCCTACTTTTGTTCGCAATGCATGCAATACCCAAGCGCCTTTTTGGTAAAATGTTAAGCTACTCGCGTTCGGATTTAATACAGCTTCGCCTTTTCCGTCATTTAATGCTTTTAATTGCAATGCCGATTCGTATAGTTTCCAATGAAAATAGTCTTCGCCAAAGATTTCCTTTTCTGCTAATAACGCGTAATATGTGGCAAATCCTTCTTGTAACCAATGATGTGTTCCGCTTTTTGCTGTGACTAAGTCGCCAAACCATTGATGTGCCAATTCGTGCGCATTGACGTTGACGTAATTTTTATCAACATAACTTGTGCTATCAATTACAAAACTGTCTGAAAAGATAGTTGTTCCCGTGTTTTCCATTCCGGCATAGAGAAAGTCTTTTACGGGAATTTGCTTGTAATTTTGCCACGGATATGGAACGCCAATTTCTTCTTCTAAGAAATCAAACATCCGTTTTGTGTGTCTGTATGTCGGTTCAAATTTGGCTTCATCTTCAGGATAATAGTACATTTCTAAAGGAATTCCACTTTTAGACGTTGCCGTTTTCTTTTTATATTTTCCAATCGCAATTGCCGCCAAATAGCTACTCATGGGACGTTTCATATCAAAATACCATTTCGTCAACGAATCATTTGGCGATTCTTTTTTGAGCAATTTTCCATTCACAATGACTTCGTAATGTTTGTCAAACGTAATGCTAAAGTCGAATTCTACTTTTTCATTGACATCATCAAAACTTGGCAACCAACTGCTTGTGTATTTTCCTTGTCCTTGTGTCCAAATTTGCTTTCTGCCACCAATTTCATTCCAATCAATGAAATACATTGCTTTTTTTGGATGTGTAAATGTCGCCAAACCAACAGAATGTTTTTCTCCTTTTTTGAATTTATTTTTTAGAATGATTTTTTTATCGCGATAGAAATTAGTTCCTTCGAAACTTTGCTGATATACTTTGTATGTATCCAACGATTGCATATCAAAATAGATAGAATCTACATCTTGAAGTATTTCAAATTCATACTGCACATCAACGCCAATTTCTTTTAAACTTGGTCTGAGAACAATATCAACTTTAGCCGTTTTAAAATCTACAAATTCGGTTTGTTGTGCAAAGGAAATAGCAGTACAAAGTAGGATGCAAAGGAGAATGAAGCGTTTTGTCATAAATGGTAACTTGAATGTTTTGATAACGATTCAAGATAACAACTTATTCTGTATTACCTAATTTTATTTTTTCAATAAACGTCCTGCAAGTTGTAAGAGTTGTAATTCTGCGTTTTTTGCATTGTATTTTGCTTGACTGAGATTGAGTTTAGCGTTTAGCAAATTATTTTGAGCTTGCCGAAAATCGATGGTATTTATTTGTCCAAGTTTGAATTGTTCTTCAGTTCTGCTAAAGTTTCGTTCGTTGGTTTGCACGTTCATTTCTTGAACACGCAATGTATATAAAGCATTTTGATACGTTTCCCATGTATTACTGATGTCACGCTTTAGTTGTTGCTGTGTTTGTTCTTTTCGAATATTCTCGCTGTCAAGAGTAATTTTAGCATTTTGCACACGTGTTTTGGTTTTTCCACCATCAAATAAATTCCATGACATGTTTATACCAACTCCAAATCCATTTGATACTTGGCTGGCAAATGCAAACGCTTGATCGCTTGTAGATTTGTTGATATTATACGAACCATTTGTCGTAATTGTTGGTAACCAACCTGATTTGTTAATTTTGATATCGTACTGATTTACAGCAATGTTTTTTTCTATTTGCAGCAATTGCACATTATTTTGAATGGCTTCTCGTTGTAATTCGTCCAACTTTAAATCGAAAGCATACGAAATTAGTGTGTCAACTTTATAGGTTATTTCATCTACATCTTTTCCCATTAAAATGTTGAGATCACGTTTGGCATTTTTTAATAATCGTTGACTGTCTAAGTACGTTATACTGTCATTATTCCGATCGACCTCAGCGGTTAAAATATCTAGTTTTGTGGATTGCCCAAATTCAAAACTATAATTTATTCGTTGCAAACGCTTTTGCGAAATGTCTAAGGTTTTTTGTAGTATTTCGGCATTTTCTGTTAAACGAGCAATTTCAAAATAGCTTGCATATACTTGGAGCAATACATTTTCAATAGTTTGTCTTGCCTGTAATTCTGTGAGATTTTTAGTTTCTTGTAGCTTTTTGTAGTTATATTTTCTATTGAAACCATCAAAAATTGTATAATTCAGTGTCAACGAAGCGTTGTAGTTTTCGGCTTGTGCTGCATCTATATTGATAGGATTTCCTTCTTGCGTTTCAGATTCTGTGTCGTTTACATTGTAACTCGCGCTTCCTGTAGTACTTAATGTTGGCAAATATCCAGAATTGTTGATACTCGCATTATTTGAAGCTGCTTCGATGTTGTTTACAGAAACTCGCACGTCATAATTATGCTGTAATACATACTGAATAGCTTCATCCTGCGTTAAGAGTTGTTGTGCTTTTGCAGGAAGTATCATCAACAAAAGCATTGCTATATATAGTGTGTTTTTCATGTTATTTTAGTCTAAATTTTCACGTTCGCTTTCCATTTCAATAATTGCACGTTCTACAGCTTCATTCGTTGGTTTCTTACCATTCCAAAACCAACTTACATGTACTTTTCCAGCATTAAAAAATGATAGTAGTATTGGAAGCGTGAATAAGGTTAATACGGTTGCAATTGTGATTCCATAGGCAATAGAGATCGCCATAGGAATTAAAAACTGTGCTTGTCTGCTTGTTTCAAATATTAAAGGAGCCAATCCTGCAACTGTCGTAATTGACGTAAGGAAAATAGCTCTGAAACGTGATTTTCCAGCTTCAATAACGGCTTCTTTGTACAACATGCCTTCTTTTAGAAAACTGTTGAGTTTTGTGATAAAAACAAGTCCGTCGTTAACGACAATTCCAACCAATGCAATGATGCCTAACATCGATAAAATATTGATTGGGAAACCGTGAATATAATGTCCCCATGCAACTCCAATAAAACTAAATGGAATGATGACTAGTAATATAAATGGTTGACTGTAAGAGCGAAATGTAAATACAATGACGATGTAGATTAAAAGTAAAAATATTGGACCTACATACAGGATAGAATCTACTACTTTTTGTGCTTCTCTGTTTTGACCTTCAAAAAGTTGCGATACACTCGGATATTTTTCAATTACTTTGGGCATTATGTCAGCTTCTATACTTTGTAAAATGTCTATGGCACTGTCTTTTGGATTTTTTAAATCTGCATCTACACGTACTTCGCGCAAGCCTACTAAATGGTTTATTGAGACTTCGCCACGCTCAATGGTATAGGTGGCTATTTCTGAAAAAGCGACTCTGTTACCCGCTGGCGTTGTTAGTTGCATATTTTCCAGATTCTTTATGGAAGCTCTTTCTTCTCGTGTATAACGAGTCCAAACACGAATTTCATCTTTACCACGTTGAAAACGCTGAATTTCTGCACCGAAAAAGCCATTTCGCACTTGTGTCATAACATCTGAAAGCATAATACCAAGACTGTAAGCGTTGTCTTTGAGTTCAATTTTTATTTCTTTTATACCTTCAGGATCTGTATCGACAACACCTGTAACTTTGGGGTTTTTTTCTATAAATTCTTTTACCATTTTTTTTGCTTGGCGCAAATCGTCAATGTTATCACTGACAAGTGAAACAGAAATTGGTTTTCCTCTAAAAGAAGTTCCTGAGCCGAAAATTAATTGTTCTGCACCGTAAATTTCTCCAACTTCTTCTTGAAATTTGAGTGATATTTCATCCGCAGAGAAATCTCGTAATTCGCCAGGCAATAGGTTTACCAAAACTGTAGCATTTGCCGTTCCTGGTCCAATTGTTTTGATAACGTTGAGTACTGCTTGTTCTTCTGAATTGTCTGATGCTGAAAATTGTTTATTCACTTTCCAAACAGCATTTTCTATTCTTTGTGCTAAGGAATCTGTGATTTTTTCATTGGTTCCTTCTGGCATGGAAAGCGTAATATTTACTGCTTCGCTTGCTACTGGCGGAAAGAATGTAAATTGTATAATTTTTCCATTCATGGCGCCAATAGTGATTACAAATAATACTACTGGAATGACTAAACCTAAAATTTTTGTGTATACACTTTCCAAAAAGAAATTAATTGCAGGTGTATATAATTTTGTTTTAATATAGTGCATCGATTTTTCTGCGAATGCACTGAAGTAGTTTGGTTTTTGGTCTTTTTTTAATGCTTTTGAATGCGCAATATGTGCTGGCAGAATTATTAGCGCTTCTATTAATGAAATTATCAGTGTCACAGCTACAACTATGGTAACTTCTCCAAATATGGCGCCTATATTTCCATCTAAAAAGAGAAATATACTAAAAGCAAGTACAGTGGTAATTATCGCAGAAACTATTGCTGGCACAACTTGCATAGTACCATCGATAGCGGCTTTTATTGGCGATTTTCCTTTTTCAAATTCACTATAAATATTTTCTGCAATTACGATTCCATCATCTACCAGAATTCCAATTACGATGATCATTCCGAATAATGATAATACATTGATGGTTATGTCAAAATAACCGACGAATGTAAACATTCCTAAAAAGGAAACAGGCAATCCAAAAGCAACCCAAAACGCTAAACGTGGTTTTAAGAATAATGCTAAAAATATAAATACGAGTAACATCCCGATAAGGGCATTTTCGAATAATAGTTCCGTACGTTGTTCTAAAACGATAGACGTATCAAACGTAATAGATAGTTTGATGCCTTCGCTGGCTTCGTTGAATGCTTTTATGTATGCACGCACTTTTTCTGCCGTTTGCAATAAATCTTCATTGTTTGTATTACTGATGTCAATGTTTACGGCACTATTTCCATTGTAAAATGTAGCATTGGGCGATTCATTGAATTGATCTTTGATGACGGCAATGTCTTTTAGTAGAATACTGTTTCCATTCACATTGGCTTTTACAACTACATTTTCTAAGTATTTTGCAGTATATGCTCTATTTTTTGCTCTAATTAGATATTCTTCAGCATTCGTTTTTACGGAACCTCCTGTAGTGATAATGCTCGTTTTTGAAACGGCATTGGAGATGTCTTGAAATGTTAGGTTGTATGCTCTGAGATCATTTTCGCGTACTGAAATTTCTATTTCTTCATCGGGAAAGCCAGAGAGAACAACTTGTGAAATTCCGTCCATTCGTAAGAGATCAGATTCTATTTTCCGTGCTGTTTCTTTGAGTCTACGCAATGGAATTTCGTCTCCACTGATGGCAAAGCTTATTGATTTTGCTATGTTTTCTAGCTTTGCAATAACTGGCGGTTCCATTCCTACGGGATAGTTGGGCACTTTGTCAACTGCATTTTTAATATCTGCCAATACAACATCTATGTCGTAATCTCGGTATATTTCTACCATGATGGAAGCCGCATTTTCGGATGATTGTGAAGTGACTCGATCAACACCAACAACACCTGTAAGATTGTTTTCTATAGGTAATACGACTCCTTCTTCTACTTCTTTTGGCGAAGCACCTGGATACACTACAGCTATTGATACTATATTGGTAGGTGTTTGTGGAAAGAAAGATGTTTTTAGATTGGAATATCCCATATAACCCAATACCACAAATGCAATGATAATGATGTTTACCGCTACTGGATATTTTATAAAATATGTAATGAGTTTTCGCATGTGTTATTGTTTTACAGGAGTTACCGTAAGTCCTTTGTATGCGCCAGGCAATACTTGTGTGAGTACTTCTGTACCGTCTTCTAATCCTTTGACAATAACACTATCATTGCTGGAATGAATTGGTGTTACCGTAACCAAATCGAGCTGATTATTTTTTACGATGTACACTTTTGTATTGTCTACCAGTAAAGAACGGTCTATTGTATAAGCATTTGCTTCTTCGCGGATAGGTACATTTGCTTCAAGGTACATGCCTTCTCGGAGTTGTTTGTTTTGTACTTCAATGAAAATAGTAACTGTTTGTGTGTCTTGATCCAATCGTCCGTTGATACGCGTTATTTTTCCATCATATTCTTGATTAATTTCCAGATTTTTAAGAGCTACGGTTTTTCCTTTTTCCAACAGGTTTACATACGCAGAGTTTATGGCAACTTCAAGTTCATAAACAGCTGGATTTATAAATTCTCCTATTTTTTGTCCAGATCGTATCAATGCGCCTTTGGTAACGTTTGTTTCGGTAATTATTCCATTGAAAGGTGCGCGAAGCCTATATTTTAATAAACGCTGTTCTAAGTTTTTAATGGTGTAATATGTGTTGTAGATGTTTTTTGCTGTAACGAATAATTCTTCTTGATCGGTTGTTGTTTTGGGAAGTTTTGCAGTCGTTTTATTTACATCGAAAGCTTTTAAATACGCATACCAGTTTTTGTATGCTATTGGATAGTCTAATCGTAAATCGGGCATTATACTTGCGATGATATTTTGCAAATTGCTTCGTTGTGCTAGTATCGTTGCGTAAAATTCATCACTATTGACTTTGAAGATAATTTCTCCTTTTTCAAATGTAACACCGGGACGAAAATCTTTTCCTGCCGTTTGTAGTAATCCTTGTACTTCTGTGTAGAGTTCTATTTTATTTTTGGCAACTAAAGTTCCGTTTGCTTGTACAGTAATGGGAACACTTGTATTTTTTACCGTTTCTATGAATACCATTTTGGTACTATTTACGGGTTCTATTGCTTCTTCTTTTTTTGTTTCGCTCAACGAATTGAACAAAAAGTATCCTATGAGTATCAGTACGATACTCACGGCACTAATAATTATTTTACGCATGTGAGAGCTGTTTGTTTGAGAAAGAAGCGTTTGCAGCTTACAAACGCTTCAAGGTGGAATACTTGGTAATTAAATTATGTTTTGATCGTCAATCCAAGCTTTAAATTCTTTTTGAATTTCCGCTTCAACACTATCTTCATAGCGCTGCATTTGTTCGGAAGTCAAAATGCCTTTTAGTTTACTTGCTGTGGCTTTGTTTATTTTTTTCATTTTTCCCCTGACGGTAAAAATGGAAAAATCTTCCATAAGTACTTTTTTCTTTTTAGCATCTTCTAAATATATGGGCGATACTTTCTCAACTTGGGCGTCTGTTAGTGAAAGTTTTTCTTGTAACATGGAAGTTAGCTTCGCTGCCATTTTTGATGCAGGAGTTGCTTTCATTTTATCTAATCTTGACTGCGAAAAAGCCGTTGTTGTAAAGATTGAAAATACTAAAATGGCTATCATTTTATACTTCATAATTTCTATTTTGCATCAAAAATACGCTGATTTTGAAGCTATTGAAATTAAAGTATACGTAACCTCCAAATGTATATACAAACCAGTGTTTTTTGTCTATAAAACAAATGTTGCGATTAAATTCCTAGGCGTTCTAAGACATCATTTTTATAGGTTTCTCCAATAGGAATACGAATATCATCTATGACAATTTTTGTTTTTTGCACTGCTCGTATGTAGTTTATATTGACGATAAATGAACGATGTACACGAATGAAATGGTTTGGTAATTTATCCTGAATCACTTTGAAGTTAGACAGTGTTAATACAGGTTTGTTGCTTTGTTTTAAATGTATTTTGATATAATCCTTTAATCCTTGAATGTATTTTATATCATTGACATCAATTTTTATGTTTTCATATTCCGATTTTACAAAAATGAAATCATTGGTAGGTGTTGCTTCTTCTGGACTTATAGGGACTAAATTTGGACGTTCTTTATGCTCTAGTTCGTATTTTTCTTTGGCTTTCGATACAGCTTTTAGAAACCGATGTAATGGAATTGGCTTTACTAAATAATCTGTTGCGTTAAGGTTAAACGCGTCTAAAGCATATTGCGGATATGCCGTAGTAAAGATAAATTGTGGAATGTTGTGAATGGTTTCTACCAAATCAATTCCTGTAAGATTGGGCATTTGAATGTCTAGAAACACCAAATCGACTTGATTTTTGTTTAACATTGTAATCGCATCAAGTGGATTTGTACATTTTGCTACAATTTCAATACCGCCAATTTGTAATAAATACGATTCTATGATGTCAATTGCTAGCGGTTCATCATCAATAATAATACATTTCATCTTAATCAAGTTTTAGCGATAATTTGACAGTAAATTGTTCATTTTCTTCCATTATATCTAAACTATGTCGTTCAGGATATAATAGTTGCAAACGATCTATGGTATTTTGTAAACCAATTCCAGAGTTTTCCTTGTCTACATTACTATCTCCAATGATATTACTGCACATAAAATAAAGTTCATCATTGTCAATACTTATTTCAATTTTTACTTCTGTATTGCCTTTGAAATCTGTTCCATATTTGAATGCATTTTCAATGAAAGAGATAAAGAGCAATGGACGAATTTTTTGCGAAGATATCGAACCGTGAATGTTGATCCGTACGTTTTCATTGTTTGCAATTCGCAAGCGTTGTAATTTTATATAGTTTTGAATGTAATCCAATTCTTGTTGCAACAACACAAACTCATCATCCGCCTGATACAACATATACCGCATGAGTTCAGAAAGTGTAATGACAGCTTCAGGAGCATCATTAGATTTTTTTCGCGTAAGCGAATATATACTGTTTAATGAATTGAATAAAAAGTGCGGACTTAGTTGATTTTTTAAAGCTTCGAGTTCTGATAAGTTCTGCGTTGCCACTATTTCTTTTTTGGTATCGTCATCATCTTTCCACACTTCATATATTTTGATACTTGTACTTACAATGATAAACATAGACGTAAATAGTACTGGAATTGATTTTGGCAATGTATCTAAATTGTTTATGACAAAATCAGGCCGCTCTAAAATGTAATAATCAAACAGAAAGTTGACGGTTAGCAAAACTGCGACTAACAAAAAGTAAAAAAAATGCTTCTTTTTGAATAGTAATAACGGAACTAAGAATATATAGTTGATATAAAATGTTATTATTTTTAAAAGAATACGTGCAAAGAAGTCTTCTGGAAATGCACCTCGCTCTACATATAATTGTGTCAAAATTATCGTGAGAAAAAATATCCATGTCAGAAAGTGAATGACAAATTGTTTTTTATGTTTTATATATTCTCCCAAGCTGTTTTAGTTCATTGTAAATGTAAACAATTAAAATTAATTTCTAGATTTTCCAGTTCTTCTATCGTTACGGTAGGTCCTTTTTTTTGTGTTATTTTTGAGACGACTAATTTGGCAGTTTTTTCGGCATCTTCCTTTGTACAAAAAGGCTTATTTCCTGCTACGACAGGAATAAATTTTTGTTGAATCACAATTTTATTGTCCATCTTTATTTGATATCCAAAACCCTTTGTTAAGGCAATTACTTCTGAAGTAACGCCGTGATTGTCCATTTTGCATCCGAAACAAAGGATGAGGACAATGATCAAAAATTTGTATTTAAAATAATTCACATATGTATTTTTTAAAAAACAGCATCCTAATTTTATATAATTAGGATGCCTGAAATTGCAAGTATCTAACAAACCACTTAAAGGATACTTACTTTAAAAACTAATCATCTTCATTGTATAATTCTTGCGGAAATAATTCGTAGTTGTCGTCTAAATAAAGATTTCCTGCTCTTCCTAATAATACCAATCCACGAGTTCCATTTGAAAAACTTATGGCATCTTGACGAATGGTGGCTTCTAAGCCTGTAACTTCTTCCCAAGTATCGGTTCCAGGACTGTATTCCCAAACTGTACCAACTGCACCTGTATTGTAACCTGTGGCAATATAACCCAAGCCATTGATAGAAAAACCTGTTCCAAACGAACGCATCACACGATAGTCATCATCGTCATCTAAATCGCGTAGTTTTGTCCATTGTTCGTTGCTAAGATCAAATTCCCAGAAGTCATCTACAAATAGCCCGTTACTTTCTCCTGTTCCAAGATATACTTTGTTGTCTATTTTGAAGGTAACTCCTCCTCTACGCTTTTGTCCACCAAAGCCAACTAATTCTGTCCAATCGTTTGTTTGCGGATTGTAGCGCCAAAAGTCTTTTTTATCATTATCGCCATCAAAACCAGTTCCGATGTATCCAAAATCTGTTCCTGAAAAACTTACAGCTTCATAACGCGCTGTTCCTGTAAAGTCTGCTTTTTGTGTCCAAACATTACTGACAACGTCATATTCCCAAAAGTCATTCAATTCGTTATCTCCGTCATATCCAAGTCCTATATATCCTTTGTTTCCTATAGAAATACCAGATGCTGAACTTCTAGCAACTCCTGGAAATGTAGCTTTTTGTACCCAAAAATCGCCTGACATATCGTATTGCCAAAAATCGCTCAGGTAATCATCACCATCATAACCTGTTCCCATGTAACCAAAATCATTTATAATAAATGAAACGGCATTGCTTCTAGGTGTTCCGTCAAATACGGAGCGTTCTATCCAATTTCCTCTTGAGGTATCGTCATCATCATTACTACAACTCGTAAATAGACCAAGTGCTATCAGTAGTGCGATTTGTATTTTATTTCTGTTAATCATTTACTTCTTTTTTAAGTTTGCTTTTTATATTAAATTTTATTCCTGTTGAAAAGTATAGTTTTGAGCTCGCTTCAAAGTCATACAATGTATTGTTATCCGCATCAAGCAATTCGTATTGATCGTAAAATGAATATCCACCTTGTGCAGAGATTGCCCAATTTTCATCTAACCAATAACTATATTCTAAGCCAGCACCAATAGATAGATATAATGATTTCTGCGCCAATTGTGTCCCTGGAATCACGACATCTTCGCTTAAATTTGCATAAAAACGATTGAACATTGTCGAGGCTTTTAGTGTACTTTTTTCTGAAATATCATATGCTATAAATGTCCGTGGGAAACCAATACCAATAGAAACTTTTTCATTAAATCGTTTCTTGTAGCTTAGTAAAGGGAGAATTCTCGGCTCTCCTAATAACGGAACATATCCGACACCAAACATTAATTGATAGGGTTTTTCCAAACTTCCGCCTCTTTTCATAAAACTTATACCTGCATTGAATAAAAAATCATCCGATTGTATGCTTGAAGCCAAATTAGACACTACAGAAGTTCCACCACGAAGCATTATAGACCAAGATTTTGACAAAGGTCGCACGTACATTAGTGTGTAATTAATTCCATAAATTTCGTTAAAGTCTTTTGTGCTAAAATTGACGCCATTATGATTGAGCTGGAAGTAATCAAAATCAACAGAATTGATCAACATTCCTTTTTTTAATTTTAGTGGAATTTTAACTCCGACAGAAGTTCTATAAAACGCTATTTCATCTTCTCCTTCAGGTGTCATTGTATAGTCAAATGATAGTAAATTAGGATCCATTTGTGCCTTCATTCCAACAATTGAAAAGCAACATAGTATGAGGCATATTTTTGTTCGCATGCAATTAATTTTTGAGCGAATGTATTTTTAGCGTTTCTTCCAGCAAAAAAAACTATACGAAACCAATGTTTTTATATATGAATCTGGTATTTGTATCGATAAAATTGCCTGTCACTGTTTGTCTATCAAAAAAAGGAGTTGGTATAGTAAATACGTGCGCGTGTATATCAATTTTAGTCTTTCTGATTCCTTCCTATAGATTTGAGCAAAAATTATAACAAATGAAATATCTTATTTTGATACTTAGCCTATGTATGCTGGTTTCATGTAGTATTGATCGTGAAAATATTTCACGTACTGTCGGAGAAGAATTTAGCGATATTGGTACACGAATTGTATTGATTGACACGTTGCAAGTAGAAGCCTCCACTTTTCAGTTTGATTCTATTATAACTTCTGGCTCGCAACGAATTTTGGTAGGTTCGTATACGGATCCTGTTTTTGGAAAAACGACTTCCCACGGTTATGTTTCCTTGTTGCCAACAAATGCTAGTTTTGATTTACAAAATGATGCTGTTTATGACTCTATTGCGTTAATTATGCGATACGATCGTTATTTTTATAATGATACAATTTCAGAACAAAAATTTACAATTTATGAAGTTACGGACGATATAAAATCTGATAACGATTTATTTTATAATACAACTGATTTTGAGATCAATACTACACCGATTGGAGAAAAAACATTTGAAGCACGTCCCACAAAAGGCGATTCCTTACATATTAGTTTAGATAACGCGTATGGCATGTTATTGTTTGATCGTTTGAATGATAATGATATTAATAATATAAATGATTTTTTGAACGAATATAAAGGCATAAAAATTGAAGCTTCTGATCAAAATACCTCGATTTTAGGTTTTTCTACAGCCACCAATAATACGTTTATTCGTTTGTATTATAAAGTGCCCGACGAGACTGAAGATATTACGTATGAAAAAGATTTTTCAGTGAATTCCTCCAATAATTTTAATCATATTGAGAGTGATCAATCGGGAACTATTTTTAGCAATCTTACCGCACAAGAACAAAGTCTACCCAGTGAAAACGCCGCAAATAAATGTTACTCGCAAGCTGGTGTTGGACTTGCCTTGAAGATTGATATTCCACATGTTAAAAACTTATATGATGTTTCAGGCGAAAATGGCGTATTGATGAGCGCCAAATTACGTTTTAAACCCGCATTAAATTCATATAGTGAAACACTTAACATTAAAGATTCACTCTTAACGTATATCGTAGATCAAAATTCGGAGGTAACAGCTCAAGTATTGGAAATTGATGGAAATCCTGTGTACGCTCGCATTGAGAATAGAAATGACGAATTTAACACATTAACTTTCAATGCTCCAATCGATTTTTTTATTCAAACCAAATTACGAGAAACCTTTGATCAAAATTTATCACTGAGCTTTTACCCATCAAGTTTCAATACTTCTGTAGATCGTCTTATTTTAGACGGAGAAGGCAGTGAAAATAGTAGAAAAATGACCTTAGAAATTACTTATGCCATATACGAAGATGAAGATTAGTTGTTTTGTAGTTAGTATTTTATTTGGAATTTCAACTCTTTTTGCCCAAAGTTCAAGCTTATCAAGTTCTCCTTATTCATTATACGGATTAGGAGTTCCAGATGATAACGGAGTTGGTAGTATTAATTCTTTAGGAAAACTTGGATTTGCATTGCCTTCGTTAACGAATATTAATGCCAAAAATCCAGCTTCATTAGGAAGAATGACGCAAAAGTCCTTTTTATTTGATATCGGATTAAAAACACAATATGAAACTGTAATTAATTCTTTTCAGGAAGAAGCACGTTTTACAGGCAACTTTTCAAATATTACCGTTGCGTTTCCTATTTCAAAAAAATCAGGCGTTTCACTTTCCTTGATTCCGTTTACAAATGTTGGTTATATTTTAATTGGACTCGAAAATAATATTGAAGGTTCAACCGACAATTTTATTACCAATGTTGTTGGCTCAGGTGGATTGAATGATTTTAAATTGAGTTATGGATATAGTTTAACAGATAAATTGAGAGTTGGCGCAAGTGGATCGATCCTTTTTGGAACAATTGATGAAACAGAAACCAATATTGTAGAAGCGTCTACATTGATTATTTCTGAGGAAAATTATTATTCAGGTTTCCAAGTAAACTTGGGCGCTCAATACGATTTTTCAAATAACGTCTCTGTTGGATTTATCTCCAAATTACCAACCAATCTGAAAGGTGAGCAAACGCGAAGTATCAATACATTTCTCACAGAAACAATTACGAGCCGTGAAGAAGATACTAGGTTGGATGATTTTACACTGCCGCTAGAATTAGGGTTTGGTTTTATGGGAAACTTTTTAAAAAATAAATTAACTGTAAATGCTGACTATCAACAGAATTTTTGGAAAACTACTGATCAAAGCGATTTTTTAGGAAAATATGTCGATCAGCATTTGGTAGGACTTGGAGTTTCTTACCGAAAAAATCCAAGAAGTTTGAAATATTGGGAACGTGTTTTTTATAGAACAGGTATGCATTATGATAGTGGAAACTTAAAAGTGAATGACTACCGAATTGATAATTATTCATTTAGTGTTGGTGTCGGATTACCCATTTCATTACGAACAAATTCTATGTTGAATATTTCTTATTCGTACGGTCAAAAAGGACGAGTTTCCAATGGCTTGATTCAAGAAAATTTTCACCAACTCTCGTTTAATTTCAGCTTTGATGGAAAATGGTTCATCAAACGTAAATATGACTGATATTTTTTTTATTAGTATAGTTTATTTAATTAAAAAACCTCAAAACAGTACGTTTTGAGGTTTTTGCTTTTATGTAATAGTAATTTATTTTTAGTCCGTAACTGTCGGTTTATTAATTGGCGTATTACTTTTTACAACGACAAACGTTGAAGTTGCGTAGAATGCGCCACCTTGTCCAGACGTTGTTCCGCCATCAGAAATCCAATCTTCATAGTCGTATTCAAATGTAAAAGTACTTCCGCTCATGTCCGAACTAAATGTATCTTTTCGCACAGGAACTGCCATTCCAGGACACCAACCAGCTCTGTCAGGCGTCCAGTTTCCAGCTTGTGGTTGCACAGGATTTGAACTACAACCCATTGGCGCCATATTGTGTTGAAACATATTTGCTCCATTAATTTTTACATCATGTGTTCTAAAACACCATTCTGCACACGGTCTGTTATCACTATCTACAGGCGTAGCATGTCCCCAACCAGAAATAATGGTACGTAATTGAGTTGCTTCCGCATTAGCAGGAATCGTGATACTTTTTGTTAAATCCCACGTTGCAGGATCATTGGTAACTCCGTAAGGAACTCCAGAAGTTGACCAATCGTCATATGTTATTACATCTGCAATAGCATAATATGGATAATCAGGTGTTCCTTCAACATAATCAAAATCTACTGATAATTCCCAACCGTCAGCGCCCCAAGTTTCAATACGAGCGTATAATTCTGTACTTCCTTCTAATAAGGATTTAAAGTCGGTTACATCAATTTCAAAACCTCTAGTTAACTGCGAATTGTCTACTCCATACGGTGTAATATAACGTCCAATTTCGTAGAAATCTCCAGAATCTGTATCTCTTACTTTAATGTTTGCATATACATCCCAAGCGTTGCATCCACCAGTTGGACAACGTAACTGAACATACATTAAAATTTGTTCAATGTTTGATAAATTACTGTGTAAATTATATGTGTTTGTTACAGTTTGAGAGAATCCGCCACCAAAGGCAATTCTCTGATCGTCAAATGTTTGGTAATTATGACGAACTGCTGTTCCCGTTCCTGTAAGATTGATCACTACATCTGAAACTCCTGTTGCTGCTAAGGTAATTGTTCCTGTTTGCGCACCTAAGTCTGTCGCACTTGGAATGAAACGTACATATAAATTTTCTGCTGTTGTATTGATCGCTGTATAATCGTAAGTAGCCGAATTTCCAAATGTAATATTGTCTGTTGAAATTTCAAACGAACCTGCAACCGTTGCTGTTACATTATGTTCTAAATCTAGTCCTTTTACTTGAATCGTTTGTGCAGAAGAAATGGTTCCTACATTTACTTCTCCAAAGGTATTTACCGTCCCTACTACTTGAATTTCTCTTGGAATTTCTAATGAATTCCCTGTGAGACTCACTTGCACCGTATCAAAATCCGAAGAAGACATAGTTAGGTTTCCTGTTACTTCTCCTAACGTTGTTACCGTTGGTGCAAAACGAACATATATATTTTGTGATTGATTGGCTTCAGAAGCTGGAATACTTAAACTTGAGCTAAAATTTGTATTATCTCTTGATACTTCAAATTGTTGCGAAATGCTCACACTTACCGATTGTGTGAGTCTTGCTCCTGTTACCGATAAGGAACGACTTGCAGATACTTGCCCAGCGATTACTGCTGAAAACGTTAAACTATTTTGTGCTGCTGAAAATGATGGCGGCGATGCTTCTGTTCCGTCATCAGACTTACATGCCGTACACAGAAAGGCAAACGCTAAAAAGGTGTAAATAATGGTTTTAATGGTTGATTTTCTTTTCATGTTGGTTTAGTTTTGATGCTAAATGTAAGTAAAAAAGCTGGATTTTAAAACACAAAAAAAACCTCAAAATCAGTGTTTTGAGGTTTTTATACTTTGGTAATGATGAGAAGTAATTTACTTCTTCTCTACTTTGCTTACTTTGTCGGCTGTATAAAAATTCTCCGTTGTATTTCCCCAAGAATTTGAGGTGTAATTCATAACATCAGCAACTTGTTTGTCATCTAGACCTAATGGAGACATGATTCCTCTGTATTTTACGCCATTTACGGTAATTTCCCCTCTCAATCCGTATTTGATCGATCGGATACTTTCTACAACTTTATCTTGTAACCAATCAGATTTTGCCAAAGGTGGAAATGCTTTTGGTACACCTTCTCCATTTGCCATATGACATTGCATACAATAGGTACTGTACAAAGCTTTTCCGCGCTTCATACTTGCGTCTATTTCTTTTTTAGCGACACTAGATGCTTTCGTAAATGTTATACTTTCTTGTTCTGATTCTTCTGATGCTGCTTCCGTTGTTGCAGTTTTAGTAGTTTCCGCAGTCGTTGATTTTTTTGAAGAATTTGGCAACATTTTCAATATACCTTTTCCATCGATTCCAACATAGATATAACCATCTGGACCTTGACGAACTGAACGTACACGACCAATTCCATCTAGTAATTTTTCACGCTTGGCAACTTTGTCATCTTTGGTAAGCGTTAACAATTCTAAGTATTGAAATTTTAACGAACCTACAACTAAATGTCCTTTTAACTCAGGATATACGTCACTTGTTACAAATGCCATTCCGCTTGGCGCGATAGATGGAACCCAATAATACAACGGTTGTTGCATGCCTTCACGAGCTGTTTCTTCTGTGATTGTTGTGCCACTATAATTGATTCCGTATGTAATCACTGGCCAACCGTAGTTGACTGCTTTTGTTACAGGATTGATTTCGTCGCCTCCACGCGGACCATGTTCATGCACCCAAATTTGTCCCGTTCGTGGGTTTACCGCCATTCCTTGTGGATTTCTATGTCCGTATGAAAAGATTGCTTCTTTTGCATCTTTTTGTCCCACAAATGGATTGTCTGTTGGAATGCGCCCATCATCATGCAAACGATATACTTTTCCTCCGTCTTTGGTAATGTCTTGCGGATTTTCATCACGTTTTCCTCGATCGCCAATGGTGAAGTATACATAACCATCGGCATCAAACGCAATACGAGAACCGAAATGATGCGCCGTTTTTACATTGGGACTTCCTTGGTATAGTTTTTCAATAGAAACCAACGCATTGTTTTCTAGTTTTGCACGAATTAACGCGGTATGACTCCCTTTTTTCTTTTTATCAACAATAGAATAGGTAATGTAAATCCAGCCATTTTCTTGATATTTGGGATGAAGCATTACGTCCAATAAACCACCTTGATTTCTGTCATATACATCAGGGACATTTTTAATAGCCGTTTTTTGTCCATCTTTTACGTGATATAATGTTCCTGAACGTTCTGTGACCAACATGCTTCCATCGGGCAACCACGTCATTCCCCAAGGAATTTCAATGCCATCCACAACAAGTGCTGCCGTGTAAGCTTCTTGATCTACCGTAATTTCTTCCGTTGTTTTAATAGCAAGTAACGGCGTAGTTACTTCTGTTTCTGCTTTTGCCACTTCTTTTTGTTGCTGTCCACAAGAAATAAAGAACAAAGATGTTAATACGAATAAACTTAGTGATGATTTCATGGTGTTTATGTTATAAGTTTAAAATTTATAGTTCAATTGAATTCCGCCATAGATGTTAAACGGCAATCCAGGATAAAAGTAACGTGCATTTGTATCGTTTCCAAATGCATTTACTTGTAATTGTGATGCATAAGCGGTATCAAAAATGTTATTTGCGCCTACAGAGATGTCATATCCAAATTGTTTTCCGATCGAATTTTGATATCCGATTTTACCATTCAGGAGTTCAAAAGCATCGCTGTACACTGTATTTTCGTCATTTGCTGGCATTTCTCCTACCGCTTGAAAATCGAAACGTGCATAGAGTCCGTTTTGGCTTGACATTTCAATTCCTAAATTTACGACAGATTTTGGAACTCCCGTTAGGTCATTTCCAGAAAAGTTTGCATCGGTTTCCGTAAATTCTTTAAAACTGAAATCGTTTATACTTGCATTGGCATACGAATGAAGTTCGAAATGATCATTTTTGAAGAGTTCATAACGAATTGCAGCTTCAATACCTTTGTGCGATGTTTTTCCTGCGTTTAGTGTGATATTTTGATCCGTTGCTGTTCTTCTATTGACGAGTAAATCGCTTACTGCCATTGCGTATATTGACACCGAACCTGATAGTTTTCTATTTGTTGTGTAAAAACGTGAACCGATTTCGAAATTCCAACCACGTTCTGCTTTTATTTCAGGATTGAACACACCATCTGGCAATAAGGTTTCTTCCGTAGTTGGTGTTGAAAAACCATGTGCAACTGTTCCGAATAGATTCAAATTTTTGGTCACTTCATAGTTTATTCCAAGTTTCGGAGAGATAATCGCATCAAAAGTAAAATCGTCTTCATCTGAATTATTTAACTGATTTTCAACTATATATTTTGTTTGATTTAGATGCAATCCAAGATTTACAGAAAGTTTTTTATGTGTATAAATGGCTTCCGCAAATAGATTGAAATAGTTTCTGTTTTCATCAATGTTTGATAAGATATCGCCAGCGACACTTCCTGTGCCTTCTGGGAAATCTTGGTATAGATTGTCAAATTGTTTTGCGTTGTAATCATCAAAGAACAATTCGCCACCAACAGACCATTTTAGTGTACTTTCCTTAAATTTCTTTGTTGCCAATAGTCGTGTTCGGATTCCGAATGTCGTTGCTTTTTCTTCTAAGATATTAAAAGGTCGCGGTTCATAGTTGTTGTTGAAACTTGTAAATACGCTCGTTTTTTGCGTGTACATTTCGTTAAAATCATGACTCCAATTGATTCCGAACAATGTTTTTTTGAAATCTTCAAAACCGCGTGCATTTTTCCAAATTGTTGCCGCATCTCTTGGCGAATTTTCAAAGTCTTCTCGATTTAGTGAACTTGGAATGAATGCTTTGAGACTTGTGTAGTTTCCGATGAATGTGAGTTCATTTTTTTCATCCACCAACCAATTGGATGTGATTGTCATCGTTGCTTTATCTAAGGAATTATTATCACGATATCCATCCGAATGTGTATTGCTGTAGATTACGTTTACATTCGCTTTTTTGCCGCCGTGCATGAGTTTGCCAACGGTTCTAAAGAGTCCGAAACTACCAACCGTTGTGTATACATTCGCGCTTGACGCGTTGTATTTGGCATATTCGGGATAGAGCAAAATTGTTCCGCCCAAGCCAACTCCGTAACTACTTGACGATGGTCCTTTGTGAATTTCCATCCGAGATATAGATGAAAGTTCTAAGTCTTCAATTGCCGATTCGCCATTTCCGTCCGTTAGTGGAATATCTGCATAATAGGCACGAATATTTGCTGTCCCAAACGGACTTCGTGCGCCAATTCCTCGTATCGTAATTCTATTCGTATTGAGCGAACCACTTTGCATAAAAACGCCTGGAACTCGGTTTAAAATAGGCGCTAATTGTACTGTATTTTCACTATTGATTTCGCTTTCTGTCACAATTGTAACTGATTCTGTAGCTTGCTTTAATTTTTGTTGAATGGTAATTCCGTTGATAACAACTGCGTTCAATTCATTTGCTGTTGGATATAAAGCAATAATCGTGTTTTCTCCAGAAGTAATTTGAACAATTTGTGTTTGATAGCCTTGTAAGGAAACTGTTAATTTTGTATCAATTGCTGCGGTTGTTTCTATTGAAAAATTTCCCTTGGCATTCGTTTTGACTGTAATCTTGGTTTCAAAGTTTGTAACTGTTGCGTTCGCTAATGGAATGTTTGTAGATTGATCTATCACTTTTCCTTCTATAAGATATTGTGCCATTACAGCAGTTGTAGTACTTAAAAATAATAGAACAGTAAATATAGTGTGTTGAAATTTTGTTGGCACGAATATGGTTTTGAGCAGTAAAAATAAACAGATTATTCAACTTTTGTCGTTTTGCTGCGTAAAGTTAACATTTCATTTTCGGATTGTGAGTACTTGATTCTTTATGCTTTCATCAAAAAATTCAATAGTTTTTCACTAATTTGGAGCAATAGATTAGTACTTATATTCTGTGGACGAAAAATATCAAGAAACATTCAACACTTGGAATACCATTGCGCAGTTGTATGAAGATGTCTTTATGGACTTGACTTTGTATAACGATACGTATGTGCTTTTTTGTGAATCATTGTCTAAGAATGATGCGACTATTTTAGAAATAGGTTGCGGTCCGGGAAATATTACCAAACATATTTCAACATTACTTCCTAAAAGTGAAATTATCGCAACAGATGTTGCTGAAGCTATGATTGTACTGGCGAAAAAGAACAATCCGAGTGTGAATTGTACCGTTTTAGACGCTAGAAATATTACTGAAATCAATCAGAAATTTGATGGAATCATGTGTGGTTTTATCATTCCATATCTTTCCAAAATTGATTGTGCTAGATTGATTGCTGATTGTTCAAAATTAGTAAATCCTGATGGAATTTTGTATATAAGTTTCGTTGCAGGAAAGTATGCAGATTCAGGTTTTATTTCAGGAAGTACAGGCAATCGTACGTATTTTTATTATCACGAAGTAGAAACGATTCAAACTGTATTGAAAACATTTGATTTTTCTATCGTATCAATGATTGAAAAGGAATATCAAAAGTCTGACGGAAATTTGGAGATCCACACGATAATTATCGCTAAAAAGTAATAAACTATATTACTCGTTGGTTTCCTTTTTATTAGCGTCTAATTCTTTTAAAGTTGAAGTACTTTTTGTCCATTTTCTTCCCAACCAAATCAGGAAAATTAGAATTGTAATTATAATAAACATCGCCACAACTTTTCCTAGTACATAACCAATACCATAACTCGTTTCCAAGTCAGATTCCTTTACGGTATCATTAAATATTGTTGGCAATTGTAGTAAAATAGAAACTCCTAAAAAACCACCGATTCCGATAAATATGTATCCTAATATTTTCTTCATAAGGTGTCAAATATAAGAATTGTGAAGTTTATGAAGTATTTTTTTTATTGAATGCAGTATAATAAAAGCCGCTTAACACATCTATAAGCGGCTTTTCGTTTTATAAAATTAAACAAATATTAGGTTGGAACCACGGCTACAAGGAAATAGTTTGTAGAAGAAATACAACCACCACATTTATCTTGATACGTAATATACGCATGAAGATATTGATTTGAGTATTTACTAATTTGATCGGTAATATCGACCATATCTAATGGAGTGATTCTACCACTGCAATTATCACTAAAGTCATACTCAAAAAGTAATTCCTTTGTAGACGATCCTACTACTTCAACTTCAATTTTTACGATATCGTCTGTTGAAATTTGACCTGATCCGTCTGGCTGAGACGATAAAATCCATCTTGTAGCCGCAGGATTGATAAAAATGTTGGTTACAGTATTCGTATAAAATACTTCTCCTCTTGTCACACCTTGACATATTTGTGCGTATGAAGTTCCAAGCGCATATGAGCTAGTATTATTTGGGAAACACGGTCCAAAACCATATGTAGTATCTGGTGCAATTGCTTGCCAATAGACAGTTTGTGCGCCATTTAATGGATATTTATCAAAAGATGTTCCTACACTTCCATAAACTGCATTTGGATTTGTTTGATATTTGTTCTGATCGTTCGTTACAACTGCTTGTCCATCTAATGAATAGAACCAAAAAGGATCTCTTCCTGAAAGTTCATTAAAAGGCAAATTGTATGTTGATGATGTTCCATTTTGCGTTATGGTGTAAGATTCCAAATACCAATCGCCATCAATTTTCGTAGATGTATACGTAATCTCAACAGCTGCGCCACTTGGATCTGTACCTTGTATAGTAGCTTTTGGACTTCCTGTACTTTCATCAAGATTCATGGCTTCTCCAATGGTAGTACTTCCCGAAACTGCCTGAAAAGAAACATATGTTGTGTATGCCATTGAAGGATCGCTATACGGAGCGCCGGGTTCGCTAGGATTTCCCGTGAGATATACATAAATTGTTGCAGATCCAGTAGCTACTGCTGTATTTGCTGCATTCATAAACTGATGCGAACCTACATGCTGATGCAATACATTTTGTAACAAACGCAACGATCTTCTATACGAGCCTAAATCGCGTTTAATACCATAGCCGTTTCTACTTACATTACTTAAATGATTAACGGTTCGGCGAAGTACTGCACGTTCTGATTTTGAAATTCCATGTTCTACGCCGCCATTAGTAGGATCGGCCAAGAAAGCATGCAACTCGTCATCATTTGTCATTAACAGACCAATGTAATGGTCTAAACTGAGTTTTTTCATAACTTTTTTTTATGATTTTGGTTAGAATTAAATTTTACCTAAAGTTCTTAACTAGTAAAAAAATTAAATAGCGTACAAATACCTGATTCTTTAATTAAAAGAAAATACTTGTTAATATTGAAATAAATACTTTTTTATCATACCGTAAAAATCTTAAAAAAAGTACGCGAACCAAAAATGAAATAAACGCAAGTAAAAACAGAACTTTCCCTATCTTAGCACTAATGAAAACACTTGATATCAGAACCGTACATGTGGTTCAATATATAAAACCATTACGCGAAGGCGGATCGTTGCCTGCCATTGTAAAAGCTGATGACGATTTTTTGTATGTGCTAAAATTTAGAGGCGCAGGACAAGGTAAGAAAGCCCTAATTGCAGAATTGATTGGTGGCGAACTCGCGCGTGCTATTGGATTAAAAATTCCAGAATTGGTGTTTATGCACTTAGACGATTCATTCAGTAAAACGGAACCTGATGAAGAAATTCAAGATTTACTGAAATTTAGTGTCGGACTCAACTTAGGATTGCATTTTTTATCAAGTTCCATTACGTTTGATCCTTTAGTGACAACCGTTGACGCCAATACAGCTTCCAAAATTGTGCTATTAGACAGTATGATTAGTAATATTGATAGAACCGTAAAAAATACAAATCTACTGCAATGGAATTCTGAATTGTGGGTTATTGATAATGGCGCAAGTTTTTACTTTCATCACAATTGGGCAACTTGGGAAAATCATTTGACGCGTACATTTCCATTGATTAAAAATCACGTTTTGTTAGCACAAGCGACTGAATTGAAAACTGTTGCCAAAGAATTTCCGAAACTAATTACGAAAGATACCATTGTAAAAATTGTCAATACCATTCCTGAAGATTGGTTGCAACACGAAGCTGATGATATGTCTCCTGACGAAATGAGAACAGCGTATGTACACTATTTAGAAGCGAAATTAAATATGATTGATTCACTCGTAAAAGAAGCGGAAGATGCAAGATAAAGTTACATTTGAATACGCGATTATACGTTTCATGCCCAAAGTAGAACGTGAAGAATTCTTCAATATTGGCGCAATTGTTTTTTCGAAGCGAAAGCGGTTTTTAGGAATGAAATACCATGTAGATCCAAAAAAATTGAAAGCATTTTCATGTGAATTTACGCTGGAAGAAGTCACTTCGTATTTAAAAGCTTGGGAAGCTATTTGCAAAGGTGCTCCGCATGGTGGCGCAATTGGTGAGTTTGAAGTATCTGATCGTTTTCGTTGGTTAGCCGCTTCCAAAAGTACCATGATTTTGTGTTCGCCAACACATGCTGGTTTGACAAATGATCCTGCGAAAGAATTGGAGGATATTTTTCAAAAGTGTGTAAAATAGTATCTAAAAAATAACAATGTAAAAAATATTCATAGATGTTGTATCAAGATGGTTTTGTATATTATAATGAAATAGACTTTGATGTAAATGAACACGATTTTTATACATGTCTGATGTATTTAGGCAAGCCTTTTACAGGAACGCTCGTAGAAGGTAAGATGACTACTGAGTTTAAAAATGGAAACGCAGATGGTGAAGCTTTTGAATATCATAAAAATGGAAATCTTATCTATTATGCCGTTTTTAAAGATGGTTATGAAGTCCTTTGGAAAATTTGGTATCCAAATGGACAACCTAGAGAAGATTCTGAATTGGGTAGATTATGGGATACCAATGGAGTATTGGTAAAAGATAATAGTCATTGGTTACACAGATCTAATCAATCTCCTAAAGCACGCAGAGATTCTGTTACAAATGAAATGATATATTTAGCTCCAAATGGAGCTATTGCTGCCAAACTTATAACAACAAATTCTAAACCATCTTGTATATATTATGATGATGTATTATTTGAATGGTATTATGAAATTTTGAAAAACCCGTGTCCAGAATTATCTCCCGAATTTGATAAAACTAATAGTTATACGCGTTTTATTTGGGGATGGATTTGGAAAATACATCAAAGAGATGCAAAAAAAGGAATAGAGATTTTACAACATATCGCAACACATGAAAACAAAGAAATTGCTAAAGAAGCTGAAGAAATGTTAAATAATTTAAATCGTAAAACAGATAAACAATATATGAGATCCAGATGGTTATGAGAAAACAATTTCAATACATACTTGTACTCCTACTCTACTTTTTTACAAATTATGTAAATGCACAAACTGATTGGGATTCGAAAATACAAGAAAAACTACCTACAATTCTTGAGAAACATCGAGAATTGGTCAGCATTCCAAATGTGGCTTCCGATGAACCAAACATGATGAAAAATGTAGATTGGGTTACAAATGCGTTTGAAAAACTAAACTTTAAAGTTTCCATTTTAAAGACTTCAACATTACCAGTATTTCTAGCGGAAAAGCAAGTTGATCCGAAAGCAAAAACGATACTATTTTACCTGCATTTAGATGGACAAGCTGTAAATCCTGCAAAATGGAATCAAAAAGATCCATTTCGTCCTGTGTTGAAAGCACAAGATGCTGACGGTAATTGGCAAATTATCAATTGGTCACGAATTAAAACACAAATAGATCCTGATTGGCGTGTATTTGGTCGTGCAGCGGCTGATGATAAAGCACCAATCATCATGATGTTGTCCGCGTTAGAATTCTTGCAACAGCAACAACAAAATTTAAAATACAACGTAAAAATCATTCTCGATTTACAAGAAGAAACACGTTCCGAAGGTTTTTTAACCACGCTAAAAAAGTATAAAAATAGATACGCTGCCGATTATATGATTATTATGGACGGACCAGCGCATCCAACCAACAAACCTACATTAACCTTTGGTTGCCGTGGCATTGCAACGATTAACATTAGTATTTACGGAGCCAAATTACCACAACATAGTGGACATTACGGAAACTACGCGCCCAATCCTGTATTTGCAATGTCGCACTTATTAGCAAGCATGAAAGATAAAACAGGAAAAGTACGTATTGATGGTTTTTATGATGGAATTGTATTAGATGAAAAAACACAAAACCTATTGTCGCAAGTACCTGATGATAATCCTAAAATTCAAGCTGATTTAGGAATCTCGAAACCTGACAATGTAGGTTCAAACTATCAGGAAGCTTTGCAATATCCGTCGTTAAATGTGCGTCATATTGAAACGTCTTGGAAAGGTCCAGGTTTAAAAACAATCATCCCAGAAATTGTCACTGCCTATCTAGATGTACGATTGGTAAAAGAAACTGACGGAGCTGCTCAACTCAAAAAAATTAAAAAACATATCGAAGCGCAAGGCTACTTGGTATTATCTAGAGAACCAACAGATGCCGAACGTCTAAAATATCCTAAGATCGCAACAATTTCAACCAATGCTGGTGTAAATGCTTTTCGAACCGCTATCAATTCTACCATTGGAAAAAAATTACGCAACACCATTACGAACGAATTTGGCAAAGAACCAATTCTAATTCGAACAATGGGCGGAACCGTTCCAATTACTCCTGCAATTCAAGTATTAGATATTCCTGCTATTATTGTTCCGATGGTAAATATGGACAACAATCAACACAATCCTAACGAGAATATTCGCATCGGAAACATTACCCAAGGTATCAAAATGTGTTTGGCTATTTTAGCTATGGAATTGTAATTTAGATCATTGAACAGTTAAAAACCCAAAAAAACAAAGACCTAACACCGAAAAAATATGCCTCGAACAGAATATCGCATCTATGTTATAGAACTTTCCAAACGTGTATTTTCGGAAAACACGAAGTTTCGTTTGGCAAATCCGCAATTTAATGGCGTATTGGAATGTGTATATGTTGGCATGACGAGTAAAACACCAAAAGAACGTTTCCTACAACATAAAAAAGGCCATCGCAACAAAAAAGGACACAAGCTTTCGTCAACTATTGTTGAGAAATATGGCATGTATTTACGTCCAAGTTTGTACAACCATATTGATCCGTTACCAACGCGACATCAAGCTTTACAAATGGAAAAAATACTTGCTTTAGAACTCCGTAGAAAAGGATATGCTGTTTGGTTTAATTGAATTGGTTTTTAACTTTAGAATTTAATAACTGTTCAGTGTACATCTTGAATCATAAATTTTGAAAACTTTTCCAGCTACTGAAAGTTACGACTAAAAAACAGTCAAATCAGTCAATAAAAAACGTGATTGCACACACTAAATATGGGTTTTTACAATACTTTTATGTGTAAAAATTAAAAGAAAAATCTATGGAAAATAAAAAAGTTGCCATTATTACTGGCGCAGGTTCAGGAATTGGAAAAGCTGCTGCAAAACGTTTTGCTAACGATGGCTATCATGTCGTTTTGAATGGACGTACGGAAAGTAAATTGAATGATGTAGCCGAAGAAATTGGAAAAGAGCAAGCGTTGGTTATTTCGGGCGATATGTCAAAACCTGAAGATGTGGAAAATCTAATCAATAAAACAGTTGATACCTATGATCGCGTAGATGTATTGATCAACAATGCTGCCATTTTCGTAGGTGGAACTATTGATGAAGTTTCACTGGAAGATTGGAACAAACAATTAGCAATCAACGCTACAGGACCATTTTTAACCATTAAAAATGCTGCTAAACATTTAGAAAAAAGTAAAGGTTCTGTGATCAACGTTTCTTCAGTTTCTGGTTTGGGTGGCGATTGGGGCGCATTTGCTTATGATGCCACTAAAGGAGCAGTTTCGCAGTTGACAAGAGCACTTGCGTTAGATTTTGCGCCAAAAGGAGTTCGTATCAATGCGGTAGCGCCAAGTCTAACCGATACAGAAATGGCTTCTGGAGTCATGGAAGATGATAAAACGATGACCGAATTTAAAAAACGAATTGCAATGCAACGCGCTGGAAAACCAGAAGAAGTTGCCGATGTAATCGCATTTTTAGCAAGTGATGATGCACGATTTATGACTGGAACAATTGTTCCTGTGGATGGCGGATTGACAGCTTCGAATGGACAACCAAAGCTTTAGTTTGTGAGTTTATGAGAAGTTCGTATTTTCAAGTTATATTCACAAAAAATTTTTGAATTTTACACATCATAAATATTTATAAAAATAAAGCCGAAATCGTATTGATCTCGGCTTTATTATGTCTTAAAAATGAATTCTTTATTAAGTTTATTATATTTTACTTGTTAATCTATCCAAACAGATTTTGTATTTGTAAATTCTCTAATTCCGTAGCCTGAAAGTTCACGACCGTATCCGCTATTTTTGATTCCACCAAAAGGCATTCGTGGATCCGAAACCACAAGTTTGTTTACAAAACTGTTTCCTGCTTCAAGTTGCAGTGCAATTTCCTCTCCGCGTTTTGTATCATTAGTAATGACACCTGAACCTAATCCGAAAGAAGAATTATTTGCAAGTTCTACAGCATGTTTTGCATCTTTCGCTTTTATTACCGAAGCCACAGGTCCAAAAAGTTCATTGTCAAATGCTTCCATTCCTGGTGTAACTTCTGCCAAAATAGTTGCTGGATAATATGCTCCTTTTTCATCAGGAATTTCTCCACCAATTACCAATCGTGCGCCTTGTGATACACTTTTTTCGACTTGTTCGTGTAATTCGTCACGCAAATCGGCACGTGCCATTGGTCCTAAAAATACGTCTTCGTCCGTTGGCTCGCCCATTTTTTTAGCCTTCATTTTTTCTGTGAATTTTTCAAGAAATTCTTCGTAAATTTCTTCTAACACCACAAAACGTTTTGCCGCAATACAGGTTTGTCCATTATTTTGCAATCGTCCAAAAACGGCTAAATCAGTAGCTTTATCCAAATCTGCATCTTCAAGAAAAATATACGCATCGCTTCCGCCTAATTCCATGACAGTTTTCTTTAAATTTTCTCCTGCAATTGATGCCACAGAACGTCCTGCTGGCTCACTTCCCGTTAAGGTTACCGCTTTTATATGTTTGTTTTCGATGACTTCTTTTACAGCTTCAGAATCGATATTTAGGTTTGAAAATATTCCTTTTGGAAATCCTGCTGCTTCTATGATTTCTTGCAATTTAAACGCGCATCCTTGCACATTTGACGCATGTTTTAACACACATGTATTTCCTGCCATTAAAGCTGGAGCCGCAAATCGGATGACTTGGTAGAATGGAAAATTCCAAGGCATTACTGCCAATAATACACCTAACGGCTGAAACGTTACATAACTTTTTGAAGCTTCCGTATCTACAGAAACATTTGCTAACAGTGACGCGGCATTATCTGCGTAGTAGCGACAAATTCGAGCGCATTTTTCAACTTCACTTTCCGATTGCGCAATAATTTTCCCCATTTCACGGGTAGCCAATAATGCGTATTCTTCTTTTTTATCTTCAAATATATCCGCAAGTGCATGCATCAATTTTGCACGCTCTTCAAAACTGGTTTGTTTCCATGATAGGAATACTTCGTTTGCTTTGGCTATTTTTTCTTTGGCCGCTTCCGCAGATATTCTATCGTATGAAGCTATTTCTTCTCCTGTAGCAGGATTTATAGTTTTTGTTTTTTCCATCGTTTTTTATTTTTTGATATCTTCTGAATATTCCTTGAGTAATACGTTTAAAATTTCATGATTCAACGAGTAATCTACCGCCAAATCAATAAGATGCACACCATCTGTTTGCAATGAAGTTTCCAAATCGCGTTTGAAGTCAGAAACCGATTCTGGTCTGTATCCTTTAGCACCGAAACTTTCGGCATATTTTACAAAATCTGGATTGTTAAAATCGAGACTGTATTTGTCTAAGTTTTCTTTTTCTTGTTTCCACTGAATCATCCCGTAAGCGTTATCATTCAAGATAATTACAACAAGATTCAAGTTGAGTCGAACTGCTGTTTCAAGTTCTTGTGAATTCATCATAAATCCGCCATCACCATTAATGGAAACTACTTTTTTATCAGGATATAATTCGCTCACCATCATCGCTGAAGGCAAACCTGCGCTCATGGTTGCCAGCGCATTGTCTAACAATAATCCGTTTGCTACATATGCAGGATAATTTCGGGCAAACCATATTTTGTAAATTCCATTGTCTAACGTTACAATTCCGTCATCGGGTAACATATCGCGGATTACTTTTACCGAACGTTGTGGAAGGATCGGAAAACGATCATCTTCTTCATATTTAGACAAGCGTTTTTGTACGTGTTCTTTTATGTTCATGAAGAAATCTGTATTCCAAGATTTTGCAATTGGTTGCAACGATTCCGTGAGTGAGTTTATACTTGTTGAAATATCTCCAATGACATTTAGTTGTGGAAAGTAAACCTCATCAATTTCAGCTGGAAAGAAGTTTAGATGAATTACGTTTCGTTCGTCATCAGGATGCATAAAAAATGGTGGTTTTTCAATAGTATCATGTCCAACATTTATAATTACATCTGCATTTTTGATTGCTTCATGAACGAAATCGTTATCTGATAAAGCGGCGGTTCCTATGTATAAAGGATGACGCTCATCAATGATTCCTTTGCCCATTTGTGTATTAAAAAATGGAATTCCGATCGTATCTACAAATCTTTTCAACGCTGCACACGCGCTTTTTCTGTTCGCTCCAGCTCCAATTAAAAGCAACGGCATTTTAGAAGCTTTAATGATTTCGCTTGCTTTACGAATAGCATTTGGAGTTGCGTGCGGCATTTCTATAGTAACAACTTCAAATAGTTGAGGGTTTTCAACTTCTTCTTTGGCAATATCTTCTGGAAATTCAATATGTACAGCACCTGGACGTTCTTCTTGTGCCAATCGGAACGCTTCTCGTGTTATTGCTGTTATTTTGTCTCCATTGGTAACTTGTTCTGTAAATTTTGTCAAGGGTTTCATCATTTCAACCACATCTATGATTTGAAAATTCCCTTGTTTACTTTTTTTGATAGGTTTTTGTCCAGAAATAATCACTAAAGGCATTGCGCCTAGTTGTGCATACGCTGCAGGCGTTACCATATTGGTGGCTCCTGGACCTAGTGTTGACATACAAACTCCTGCTTTTCCTGTGAGTCTTCCGTAAGTTGCTGCCATAAAACCTGCACCTTGTTCGTGACGTGTAAGGACAAATTTGATTTTATCTGATTTTCGAATGGAGTCTAAAATGTCTAGGTTTTCTTCGCCTGGCAAGCCAAATACGTATTCTACGCCTTCTTTTTCTAATGCTTTTACAAAGAGATCGGATGCTTTCATGTAGTGATTTCTGTTTATTTTTTACTGCAAATAAATTGTTGATCTACAGTTTATGACACAAATATACTTTTTGACACCATTGTGAGTTAACGCAATCCGTTTTATGATTAGCTTATTTCGATCTTAATTTGATGTATTCGTTGTTTAGAAAATTGCTACATTTTGAAGTACTAAAAAAGGTTTACTGCAATACTTTACAATAAACCTTTGATACATTTTGTGAAAGTTTCTACACGATTAAGAAAGTTCATTCTTCTTTTGACAAGCTTTACAAGCTGCAATCTGATCTGCTGACATTGGTCCGCTTCCTGGTATTCTTATACAAGGTTTACATACGCCACCCAATACACTTCTTGTTTCTTTCTTACTTAAAACTCTAACGTCTTTAATTTTTAAAATTTTTGATAACATAATTATATTTTGTAGTTCTTTCCTAAAATAGAGAATATTTTTATCTTTTTACAGGCACTAATTGTATTCAAAGATTAAAAGAAGTTTATTTCGATAAACTGAAAAAAAGCGTAGTAAAAGTGCATAATTTCTGTCATGCGAATAGAATAAGTTTACAAAAGAAAGCGTATTGTTCATGTTGAACTCATGATATTTCGCTACCTTTAAAATCAATGTAAACATTTAACACTATGGGATTACTTTATTCTTTATTCATCGGAGCTGTGGCTGGTTGGCTCGCTGGAAAACTAATGAAAGGTGGCGGATTTGGATTATTAATTAATATTATACTTGGAATTCTAGGTGGCGTTCTAGCTGGATGGTTGTTTGGAAAACTAGATGTTAGGTTTGCCAGTGGTATTCTCGGCGATATTCTAAAAGGCGCAGTTGGTGCTTCCATTATTTTATTAATTGCAAATCTTCTCAAAAAGAAATGATTTTAAAAACTATAAAAACCAATATCATAACTTATTCGATAGGAAATGATATTGGTTTTCAGCATACAAATTTCATCTTATAACTCCATACTTTTATACGTTATTGGAAGGTTTTCATAGTGTTCTCCTTTGAAATTAAAACCTCCAACGCCATCGCCATCAGATTCTAATCCCATATTGGCATTAAAACCAAACTGTATTGGTGTAATTGGATTATTAGATGGTAAATATCCTTGTATCGCTACGATTTTATCAAATTGTTTAAAGCCTGTCGCATACAATGTGCCAGTAATGTTTCCTTTATAGGGTTTATCTTCTGGATTCCCTAAAGTTACTTCTACACTTCCATGAACTTTGTGTGATTCAGGATCAGCAGTTAAATTGAATTTTACAATTGGGGAATTTAAGTCTACGGTACTTCCCATTGTACCTCTTATGATTAAAGTTGACATAATTTTTATCATTTAAAATTCCTACTCTGTTTAAAAATGGCTTTTCGGATGACGCCTTGTAATCAAAATGGTAGTAGCTACTGAATCGATTTTTGCTTTTGATTACAGTACAAATGTCGTACGATTCATAACTTTTTTTAAGGTAGAAATTACGTACTTTATGAAAACTGTTAGAATTGTTTAGAAGATGCGGATAAGTACGTATAATGGTTGTAAAGTATAATGAATCATTAATTCAGAAGCAAAGCAAAGTTTTGAATTCCTTAGTATTTCAATCTTTAAATCGTTTAATTTTTCAATCAAAAAGTTTATTTTTGAATTGATGAATCAGAATGTATTACAAACTCCTATAGATTACCTGAAAGGCGTTGGTCCTAACCGTGCCGATTTGCTTCGTAAAGAGTTGGGAATACATACCTATCAAGATTTTATCAACCTGTTTCCAAATCGGTATATTGATAAAACACGTTATTTTAAAATTAACGAACTGCAACGAAATTCTTCCGAAGTACAAGTCGTTGGTAAGATTGTGCATCTAAAAATGGTGCAACAACAACGTGGTAAACGATTGGTCGCCACATTTACAGACGGAACTGGCGAAATGGAATTGGTGTGGTTTCGTGGACACAAATGGATTAAAGACAGCATAAAACTCAATACACCGTATGTAATTTTTGGAAAAACGAATTGGTTCAACGGGTTATTTTCTATGCCACATCCAGAAATGGAATTACTCAAAGAACATGAGCAAAGCTTACGAACGGCGATGCAACCTGTGTATCCGTCTACGGAAAAACTCAACAATAAAGGCATTACCAACAGAGTTATCAATAAGTTGATGCAACAATTATTTGTAGAATCGCGCACGCAATTTTATGAAACCTTGCCACCAACGATTTTAAATGAACTCAAATTGATTTCCAAAAGTGAAGCCTTATTCAACATTCACTTTCCGAAAAGTCAAGAATTATTGGCAAAAGCGCAATATCGCTTAAAATTTGAAGAACTTTTTTACATTCAAATACAACTGATTACCAAAAACCTCATCCATAAAAGTAAAATTAAAGGATTTCCGTTTGATCAAGTTGGCGAAAAGTTTAATGAATTCTACGCAAATCACTTACCTTTTGAATTGACCAACGCGCAAAAACGTGTAATTAAGGAAATTCGAAACGATTTGGGTAGCAATGCACAAATGAATCGTTTGTTGCAAGGAGATGTAGGTTCAGGAAAAACAATTGTCGCGCTGATGTCTATGTTATTAGCTATTGATAACGATTTTCAAGCGTGTATCATGGCGCCAACGGAAATTCTTGCCATCCAACATTACAACGGAATTATGGAATTGGTTGAACCGTTAGGATTACACGTAAAATTATTGACAGGTTCCGTGAAAACGAAAGACAGACGTGTGATTCATGAAATGTTAGAAGATGGTTCGTTGCACATTCTTATTGGAACACATGCCGTTTTAGAAGATAAAGTGAAGTTTAAAAATCTTGGTTTGGCAATTATTGATGAACAACATCGTTTTGGTGTAGCGCAACGTGCTAAACTTTGGCACAAAAATACCTTTCCACCACATATTTTGGTTATGACAGCCACTCCAATTCCGAGAACGCTTGCGATGAGTTTGTATGGCGATTTGGATGTTTCTGTGATTGATGAATTGCCACCTGGCAGAAAAGCCATTAAAACTGTCCATCGTTATGATAGCAATCGTTTAAAGGTGTTCAGATTTATTCGTGATGAAATTGATAAAGGCAGGCAAATTTATATTGTATATCCGCTTATTCAAGAATCGGAACAATTGGATTATAAAGATTTGATGGATGGTTACGAAAGTATTTCTAGAGAATTTCCGATGCCGAAGTATCAAATTTCTATTGTACATGGAAAGATGAAACCTGCAGATAAAGATTTTGAAATGAATCGTTTTATCAAAGGCGAAACGCAAATTATGGTCGCTACAACGGTTATTGAAGTTGGAGTAAATGTTCCCAATGCGTCTGTAATGATTATTGAAAGTGCCGAACGTTTCGGATTGTCACAATTGCATCAATTGCGCGGTCGTGTTGGTCGTGGTGCCGAACAGAGTTTTTGTATTCTCATGACGAGTCACAAACTAAGTGCCGACGGAAAAACACGTTTGGAAACGATGGTTCGTACAAGTGACGGTTTTGAAATTGCGGAAGTCGATTTGAAACTTCGCGGTCCTGGAAATATTATGGGAACACAACAAAGTGGCGTTTTAAACTTAAAAATCGCAGATATTGTAAAGGATAATGATATTCTAAAAACGGCTCGTTACTACGCATTACAAGTCTTAAAAGCAGATCCGAGTTTGACATTGGAAGCACACAAAGCTGTTCGATATACCTATGCGCAATTGGTAAAACATAAAAATATTTGGAATTATATTAGTTAGGATCGCTGTGCTCTTGGAATGTTAGTATTTTAGTATGTTAGTATTGCTGCGCTTTTAGAATGTTAGAATGTTGGTATGTTAGAATGTTGGTATGTTAGTATGTTGGTATGTTGGTATGTTGGTATGTTGGTATGTTGGTATGTTGGTATGTGAATTTAAAGTAAATTTTCACATTAACAAAAAACAAACAAACAATTTCTAGATTGTTAGTATCGCTGCGCTCTTGGAATGTTAGTAAGCGAGTTTTAAAGTAATTTTCAAATTAACACACTAACTTTTAGACACTTAACTGTCATTCCTGCGCAGGCAGGAATCCATTTAAAACATGTGGATTCCGCATCAAGTGCGAAACGACACATTGATTTAACAAAGTATTTTTAAATCATCAGATTAATATAAAACAAATAAAAAAAAGCATCTATTTCGAAAATAGATGCTTTTTTATGTGATGAATGACGGTGATTGTTCTCATTCATGTAGCAATTTTTTTGTGTACTATTTATATTGGTTCTCCTTTTTTCAATTTATCTAAGTTTGCTTGCACATTTGCCTTACTTCGCGGATTTGGTGCATTTTTTAACGCTTTTTCTAAATGTTTTATTGCGTTTTTAAAATCGCCTTTAGCTGAATATCCTCTGGCTAATCCGTAATGAACTGGCCAAGTTCCTTTGTTTGTTTTTGCATTGTATGTAAAGATTTCCATGGCTTTGTCCGTTAAACCTTGTCCAAGTAATTGACGTCCATACCGATGAATTTCAAGCACGGTAGCTATTGGCATAATTTCGTCCATAACAGCTAACGCTTCATCTTTTTTGCCTTGTTTCATCAAAATAGCCGCTTTTGTTTGTGTATTGTTAAAGGTGCGTTCGCTGTAAAATTGTCCCGAAATTGCATTGTTGATCCAAGTTAACGCTTCGTCTAAATCGCCATCGTTATTGAGCACAAAAGTTGCCGCTTGTTCCCACGTTTGACGATTGAATCCTTCCTGATTTTGCATTTTTTTGCGAATGTCAGCCAGAACAATGTTAGTAACATCAAAACTAATCGAAAACGGAATTTCTTTAGTTCCCCATTGCAAGGCTACCGATGTAGAAGTTGAAGTCACTTTGTAAAAATTGTAGGTTAACCATTCTACGTGTGGAATTTCTTTTGTGATTACGTCAAACCTTATAACATCTTCCGAGGGTTCGTAAAAATAACTTCCCCAAGCTGTACTGTTATTTGATAGTATAATCGTTGCTTTATCTCCTTCGTTTATAATCATGTGTAAACCATAGGTTCCTGCTTTTATGGGCTTTGCCCCTACTTTTCCATCATGTGATAATGTAATTGTTGTGTTTTCATTTGCTCCAGCACGCCAAGGTGATGTTGTAGCGGTTCCAAATCCGAGATTGTTCATTCCGTAAGGAACTAATTTCCCCCAAATTTCACGTTCGCTTACTTTTGGTCTTGAATAGGAAATACTGACTTCTGAGATTCCAACCGTTTGAGAAACCGTTGCTTTTTGACTTCCTCGTGGCAAATTGAGTTGTGCAAATGCTACAGTAGTAAGCATAAAGAACATTAAAACAGCCACACCAGTGATGTGTGTAATTTTTAATTTCATAAGTGATGAGTATTCGTTAGTTTTATGTAAACAAGGTAGAATTTACAGCAAGACGTTCTTGTTATAGCTTTGTTAATGTTGAAGATCAATATGTTAATTAACATTTGTAAGATGAAATTATAAAACTATCCATGACTCATGTTATTCTATGACTGAGTTTAAATACTAATTAACGTCAGTTCGATATAGGTAATTCAATTTATAATTATAAATAAGTTTAGAAACTCTCTACTAACTCTCACATTTTCTGCGTCTTATTTTCATTTTCTTTGCTTTCCCAAAGAATACTGAATCAAGTTCAGCACAGGCATCAACAAATGAAAGGGAACTTTTCCAGAGGTATTTTTAGTTTTTCTTTCTGAAAAAAACTAAAACCGCATGAGTTTCCCTAAATTTTTTAGTTCACTATCTTTTATTTTAAATCAAGGAGTTCATGAATCTTCGATTTCCAAGGCTTCAAAAATTTTTAACGGAAAATCCCTGCTATACTTCGGAAAAGAAAAGTATCGAACTAATTTTTTTACGTCGAACTCAGGTTAATTATAAATTTCTGCTTGCTCTTCAGCGGTAAGTTCTCCTGCTTCAGGTTTGGTAATTTCATTTGGACTAGTTGCTCTTGAATCAACTCGTGCTGGTCTACCTGTACGTACTCCAGTTCTATCTATATGTCCAACACTTTCATCATGGGCTGGCACTGCTGAATTAATATTATCATGTGTATGCCTAATATCAAAAGAGCCTGATCTGTTTCTGGTAGGAACATGGATTGATTGAGATCGTTGTCTTGCTCCTCCTACTAGTAATCCTGCGTTTGCAGCTGCATCAGGAGCTGTTTCATAAGTTCGAGAAACTTTTGGCTGCATTTCGGCTTGCATTTTTGGATTATGTTTGAAATAATCAGCTTCTGTTGCTTTTCGTTTGGATCTTTTATATGATTTTTCGTTACACTCAATCACTGTTCCCTTTTGAGTCCAGCGATAGTACTTTTTCAATTGTACAACACCTTGCGAAGCATTTTGCAATTTTTGCTGAATAACCGATTTTGGACGATTGTCTTTTAGTTGAAAAGGAGTCGCAGTTGCTTGTTGATGTGTAGAAAGTGCATTTGCAACGGACTGATGTTCATTTTTCTTGGAGGTATTTTGATACGAATTCATACCTAAATATATTGATAAATACTTTACATCGTATGTAGAAACGAAAGATGTCTACGAATTGTATACGCACATTTGTATATATGCTAACTTTTGGTTTTTTTCTTTCGCATTTCACTCCTTCGCATGGGCATGGAATCAATGATTCGGAACAATTCTTCTTTGGTGAGTATTTTTGTTTGTCTCAGTTTGATTCCGCCGTCTAAACCAATTAAAATAACTTCAAAGTCTTCATTGTTATGTAGTATTTTTGCAAGTTTTCCTGTGATTTTCCCCGAAGTATTTAATTTACGATTCTGATAGTTGATCAATTCGAAATCTTCGCCAATAATGGTATATACAACAAATTTTCTTTCTTTAAGCGCTTCTTGTGACGCTTCAAATTGTTTCCGTTGTGCCTGATATGTTTTTGAAGCAATAGAAGTAGTTTTTATGATCAAAATTCTATCTTCCCATCGATGATTTTCTAAATCTTGTGCGTGTATCGTCATGAATGAAAAAAGACTGATGATGATAATGAATTGTTTGTAAATGTTCATTGCTTTCGATTTCGGATTCAATTTTGTTGAGATTTTTTCTTTAATTCTTCAAAAATGATGGTACTTACCCAATAGATATCTTGATTACTTGTGTAGAAGAAATAATTACCATCTTTTGTGACAAACGGACACAATTCGTGACCTTTGGTATTTATTGTATCTCCCATGTTTATTGACTTAGTCCATGTTTCATCTGTATTTTTGAAACTTACATATAAGTCGCCTCTTCCCAATCCATCAGGACGTCTGGCACAAAATATAATATAATTTTCTGCTGGATCGATAAAAACATCTGCTTCATAGTATTCTGTATTTATGGCATCGCTTAACAACACTGCTTTTTGAAATTTTCCGTTTTTAAATTCTGAAGAATAAATATCAAAACTTTGTTTTCTGTTTGCTTCATTTCTTTTGTTTGATGAAAAATACATCGTTCCATTTTCTGTAAAGGAAATGTAATATTCGTCATTTTTTGTGTTGATATTTGAACCTGCATTGATGGGTTTTGACCAATTGTTTCCTTGTTTTTCTACGTACCAAATATCATACTCTTGTTTAGCACTTTTACCATCTAATGAACGTCGTGATATGAAGTATAATCGATTTTCATCAGGAGATAGAAACGGATCATTGAAACCGTATTTATGATGAGATAGAATCGTTTTGGGTGTGCTCCATTTATTTTTTACAAGTTTCGTATATCGAATTTCTGTATTGTTTCCAGTATCTACCCCGTAATAAAATTCAGTTCCATCTGCATTGAATACAGAACCAAATTCATATTCAGTTGCTAAAGAGATTAGGTTTGGCGCAAATACTTCTGGAGTTTCTGATGGCGGATTTTGTCCTAGATATGCGAGATCTTTACGTACCTGTTGCGAATATCCTAGTGCTGGAATTAACAGTAAACAAAAAAAGTAATTGATTGATAAACGCATGTAGTTTGATTTTGATTGTGTATATGTTTAATGTAAATTTTTACTAATTATTCACTACCGTTAAAGTTACAAAAAAAGCCTCTCACAATGGAAAGGCTTTCGTTATTTAATTTGTCGTGAATGATTTATTTCTTCACAAATTTCTTCGTCAAGATTTCATCGCCATCGTTGATTTGTAAGATGTACATTCCTGCTTTTAAGTTGCTTACATTGATCGTTTTGTTCGTCAAGTTTCCAACTTTTACCACTTGTCCTAACATGGAATGTATTTGATAAGAAGCATTTTCTTCAGCAAAGATTTTTACGGCTATTTGATTCACTGCTGGATTCGGATATACTGTAAATTCTTCTTCAAGCAATAGTTCTTGCTCTTCTGGAGAACGTGATAGTAAAGTGATATCTGATTTTGATGAGGCAGCGTCTGCGTTCGTTCTCGCGGAAGCGTTGATAATTCCCGTAATTGTAACTTGATCAATATAGATTTGATCTGCATTCGCGGAAGCATCACACTGGAATCTGAATTTTGCATTGCTTACAAAGTTATAGTTTGCTTTGCTCAACGTTACTTTGGAACTGTAGAAGCTATTGTTTTGGAAATCTGTACCACTTGCATACGCACGAACCGTTTGCCAGCTTGCACCATTGTGGTAACGCAACCAAAAATCTTCGCCAGATTCCATACTGTATGCATAGAAATAAAATTCGACTTCTATTTCGTCATATGCGCTCACATTTACATTGTTTAGTGTCATGGAAGAAGCGGTACCTGAGTTGTCACGCAAACGAACGGAATAGTTTCCTTCGTACGATCTGCTTCCAGTGTAACGGTAACAATCGCTACCCCCATCAACCCAACCGTCTAAACCAGATTCGAAGAAACCTTCATGTACTACTGTTGAACTTGCAGGAGTTCCGCCAGTACTTCCACCTCCATTTACGGTGTGTGAACCTAAATTTGAACTTGTATCTGTAGCATATTCGTCCCACTCGGCTTCTGTGTAGCTTGTGTTTGGACTTGTAATGCTTGCTTTTCTACGTAAGGTCACATTTTGCGCAAAGTTAGAACTTCCGCCATTGAAGTTTCCGATAATATCAATAAGGACATTATTTTTGAACAATCCTACAGGATCATTTCCATTAAATGTAATAATTGCCGTTGCCGTTGTTGCATCCGCTTGATTTCTTATGGTAGTACTTGCTGAACTATGCGCGATGACATATACATTTCCGTTACTTAAATTTCCTGACAAACTGTATGGAGACGACCAGCTTCCTGCGCCGTTTGTTTGTTTTTTGATAGTGTAACTTGATAAGTTGACGCTACTTCCTGTAAAATTTGCTATTTCTAACGCTTTGTTGTTTGATGAACCTTCAATGTATTCTGAAAAAAATAATTCGTCTGTATTTCCATCGCCAGTACCTGGATCGGTTGTTCCGCCACCGTTTCCAAATTTATCTTCGGCTTGCGGTCCGCCCCAAATTTGAGTTGCAAATGCTGGATTGTCAATAAAAGGATTTCGATTTCCTTGAATGCTTGCAATACCATCATTACGACTTGCTTCAAACGCAGATACTGGATCTTCTGCATTCCATTGCAAAAACAAATCAATCATATTATTGTCAACACTTACCGAACTTCCTGTTCCTACATTTACTGGCGCACAACGCGTTCCGTAGCGGATGTACATAAACATGATCATACGAGCTACATCGCCTTTCCATTCGTCTCCAGGATACCAATCGCCGTTTGAGTTTATAAAAGCGGCGGCGCCAGTTCCCGTACCAAATTTGCGGTTGTTTCGCGTAGAGTTTTGCTGAAAATCGCACGGACGTAAGTTGTGCGCGTCTGCTCCTGCTCCTGAGGTTCCTAAGTCTGGATTTGCCAACGATTTTGCAAAGACATGTTCGCGATTCCAATCACCAACACTTCCTCCGTTGTCAAATTTTCCACGTGTTCTGTCGGTTTTTACATTTCCGTCATTGTCGTTGTGTCCATAAATTAAGATGATTTCTGAGCTGTTGTTCGGATTTACATCTGCTTGTTGCAACGCATTCCAAACGCCTGGCGTGTACGACAAAAATGTGGTGTGCGTAGCGATGACTTTGGTGGCAAGTTCATCTTTTAAGTTGTTTCCTGATTGGGATAAATTCACATCGTTGTAATACGATGGAACTTGCGCATACGCTGTGATGCTTACGGCTAGAAATAGCCAGAGTAAAAGTTTTTTCATGTACTATATTTTGGTTGAGTTTATTAGTTTGAAACTACACAACAACTACTTTTATCAGCTTTTACAATAGTATGGATCGCTATCAACAAAAAAAGCGCCTTAATTCCCGAAGGAAGTAAGACGCCTTTATCTATATTGTGATTGATAAAATATCCGCTATTTTTGTTTTTTCTAGTAAAAATATCGTTCGCATAGTTTCTTTTTCTACCTTCTAAAAATACTACGCTTTTTACAACTATTCTAGTAATTGCATGTTAAGAAATTGTTGATTTTCCATTTCTACGTTTATCCCTTACCAATCAAGGACTTAAACCGTAATTTTCACTCTTTTTGAAGCGTTGAAACAAATTCTTTAAAGTCTTTTTTAAAGCTTAGATATTTATTCCCAGTTGCAGGACCATTAAAGCCTGTATGAATGCGTCGGACTTTTCCTTTTTTGTCTATAAAAATTGTCGTCGGATAGGATAATACATGATTTAACATGGGTAATTTTTCTTGTGCTTTTTTCTTGTCAGAAGTTCCAAATTGTGCCAATAAGATTGGATACGGAATGTTGAGTCGTTTTTGCAAGCGTTTGATGTTGTTGAATGCCTTTTCTTTGGTTTTTGCATATTCAAATGCTAACGCAATAAATTTCACGTCTGGATTGTCTTTTGCGTAATTTGCATAATAGGTCGATTCGTCCAAACAGTTTGGGCACCAAGTTCCCATGATTTGTACAATACGTACGTTTCCGTTGAATTCTTCATCTGTTAAAGAAACCATTTTTCCTGTACTGTCTGGAAATGAAAAGTTGAATTCATCATATCCTTCTTTAATGTATGTTAAGCTTTTTGCATCAGGCAATTCGTAAGTTTCATTTCGTTTGGCGGTAAATGGTTCTTTCCAGTGGTTTCCTGATTGAAATTCGCCTACCATTGTACTATCTGTAACCGTTGCCGTAAATAGAAACGCGTGCGCGCCATCAAACGTAGAGAGTTGCAATTGATTTCCATTGAGTGTTCCTTCTAAAAAGCGATAATCGCCCGTAGTGGTTCTAAACGTTCCTGTGACTGTATTGCCATTTTGCTTAAAAATTCCTTTAGCAATGTACCGATCTGCTTCACTTTCAGGACTGAAAACTGTTTCCCAATTTCCTGAAACGTTTGCTTTTGCTTCTACTTTGGCATTCGGAAAACGTGCTGTTTCCCCAAACCTAGCCGTGAATGGAACATATCTGTCCAACGACTCTTTTATAAATTCGCCTTGTATCGTGTTTTCGTCTGTAAATTTTCCTTGCAATACACCTTCATATATGTCCATTTTAATGGTAATTAAATCATTTTTGATCGTAATATCATCTACTGAAATACGTTCTTCTGCATTGTGAATTTCGATTCCTGTTTTGGTGGTTGAAAAGATAAAAGGCAATTCTTTTCCATCTTGAACTTGTAAAGCAACATGCCAAACACCATCATGTAGGTTATAGTTTTTTTTCTTTGTTTGCTTCTCTCCGCAAGAAATCAGCAGTACTCCCAAGAAAAGGAGATATATTTTTTTCATGTCATCGGTTTTATTAGATGTTAGTTCGGACAATTGTGCACAAATTACAATAAAATGTAAGATGATTTTGTTTTACGAAAGAATTCAATTAGTTTTAATTATAAAATGAGTCACCATGAAAGTAACACCTGAACATAACGAACGCGTTGCCAATATGAAGTTTTTTTCTGTGTATCCACATTATGTCACTAAAGTGGAAAAGAAAGGAAGAACCGTAGCAGAATTACACGAAGTAATTACATGGCTCACAGGATTTGACGACGAAAAAATTCAAGAATTGATTGATCGTAAAGTTACTTTTAAAACTTTTTTCGAGGAAGCGACTTTGCATCCGAATGCACATTTGATCAAAGGTGTAATTTGTGGATACAGAATTGAAGAAATTGACAATGAGTTGACTCAAAAAGTACGCTATTTGGATAAATTGATTGATGAAATTGCCAAAGGTAGAAAGATGGAGAAGATTTTGAGAGTACCGAAATCTTGATATGTTGATTTTCCAACTTGAAACAACTTTACGAGCGTTTTAAAAAAAAGGCACACTAATTTCGAGAGATACTTACAACTGTTTTATGAATGGATTTGAGGGATTAGCAATAATTAAATAACGGATCATTTTAAATAGTTACTGACCAAACTGTTCTTGCCACTGTATTTTTTTCTTCTTAAAAAAGATGCCGCCAATCATTCCAACCAATCCAGCCGAAATTCCAACAAACATATAAAAGATTCCATACGTATTTTTGATGTCGAAAATCATTGGAAAACGTGTAAAAATTTCAGCAGCAAACGCACAATACAATCCAATCACAGACCAATACATCCAAGCCAAATGATTCATAATCGGATTCTTGAAACCTTTGATGTATAAGGGTAACATTCCTAGCAATAGTGTCACAGTGCTAACCAACGCAAAAAAGTGTAATATTCCGATGCTGTTGTGCACACGATAAATCATAAATGAAGTCACACAGACAACAATCATTGAAACTCCGTAAACTCTCCCTATTTGTTTGTGAAGCAATGTTCCTTTTGTGTTGGCTAAAATAATACTTCCTGTCAGCAACGCTATCAATGCGGCTATCGTATGAATCCATCCTATACTATCGTGTGGCATTGTCTTTATTTTTTTTGATAAAGATGCTATGCAAATAATGGTTTTGCTATTTTTTTTGTCTGAATTGTACTTTTTTGATGATGAGTTGTAAGATTTAATAATATGACGTAAATTCTACATAAGTTTTTAGTTAATTTTTACTAATTAAAACTTAAAATCATATTTTTATTTTCGTTTTCTTTGCTTTCCCAAAGAATACTGAATCAAGTTCAGCACAGGCGTCAACAAAAGAAAGGGAACTTTTAGTTCATGTCATCTATATTTTAAATTAAAGTATTCATGAATGCTGAGCATTTCCAGAGGTATTTTTAGTTTTTCTTTCTGGAAAAAACTAAAACCACATGAGTTTTTCTAAATTTTTTAGTTCACTATCTTTTATGTTAAATCAAGGAGTTCATGAATCTTCGATTTCCAAGGTTTCAAAAATTCTTAACGAAAAATTCCTGTTATACTTCGGAAAAGTAAAAACGAAATTAATTTACATATCGAACTGATTTTAACATAAGTAACTTACCCACCAATTCTCCCCTTTTCATCTTCTAGACTTCCATCACGTTGTTTCGCTTTTTTTACGTCATTATTTCCAAATGAATACCGTACGTAAAAGTTGATATTTCGACTGTCACTTCCGCCACGACCATCAATTCGTAAATCTCCAAATTGGGTCATTCCTTGCCACGGAATTGTGTATAAAGCATCGTTTAGTGTGATTTTCCCTGTCCAGTTTTTCCACGATTTTTGCACTGCAATGTTTAACGAACCTAAACTTCTAGTTTCATAAGTTCCGCCCCAAATAGATGGACTGCTATACCAACCGCTGACTTCTAATTTTATGTCTTTTGGCAACGAAAATGTGTTTTGTGCGTAAAATCCAAAAGTTTCTTGATCTATGGAAATGAACGCAGGATTCGTAGCTGTGTATTTACTATACGAACCGTACACATTGGCATACGCGCGCCACCAACTGTTGACTTTGAAAGGATATGAAATACTTAAATTGTACACTTCCTGATCGGCTACATTTCGCGTGTTTAAGAAGTTTCTATTTTCGCCTTCTGCTTCCGTTACACGTGCAAAAAAGTCAGCGATGTACGAATAACTCAAACTGGTAGTTAATGTGTATTTATAGGTATGCGAAAGTTTAAAATTGTTGGTGTATTGTGGTTGCAAGAACGGATTTCCACGACTGAAACTAAGTTCGTCCAATTGAAATTCAAATGGATTTAACGATTGATAGTTCGGACGTTGAATTCTACGACTGTAACTTAATGCAAAAGAATTGATTTGATTGGCTTGAAACGATATTCCTGCGGATGGAAAGTAATCTGTATACGTGCGAGAAACCACTTGATTTTGATTTGTATTTTCCGCCGTTAATGTTCCTTCTGAATTGGTACGTTCTATGCGCAAACCGCCTTGAAATTTCCACTTGCCCAATGCAAAATTGTATTTGGCATATACAGCATAAATTTCTTCATCATATTCAAACGCGTTGCTTCGATCTGTATTGAAGGTATTGATTCCGTTGACAACATTAAAAAAGTTAAATATATTATCTGTAACTACTTTTGATACTTTTGCGCCTGTTTCAAAGGTTCCTTTTCCTAATTTTTGACCGTAATCTACTCTGGCAGCATAAATATTAATATCAATTGGTGTTTCTTGATACGTGATGTTCGCATTTAAAATGTCTCCTGTCGGCGTTGTGTAAAAGTTAGGCTGATTGTTAAAACGATCACGACTGTAACGTCCATAATCCAAATCGGCACTAAAACTTGTACCAAGCGTATCTTTGTAACGATAATTTATGTTTGCATTCAAATTGACACTGTTGTTTTCCGAACTGTTTGGCGCACGTAAAATACTGTCCGTCACGCGTGTATTTCTATCAATTATAGGCGTTACACTGTTTGAACGTGATTCCGAATCGCGCAAATTTACACTAACAACTGCACCTAAAATACTTTCTTTAGTGAGGTAATAATCGGCTCCTGTTCTAAAATTATTTGAAAATGCATCGTATTCGGAATCGGTTTGTGCATCAAATATGTTATCGCCTTGTGTTCTATATAAATCGATAAACCCTGTAGAACGCCCTAAAAAGTTAGAATAGCTTCCAAAGAAATTCCATTTTTTGAATCGACTATTTATAGATACCGAATTGTTCGTTCGTGCAAAATCGCCAATCGTTAATGTACTAGAAATGCTTCCGCGCGTTCCCAAGCCTTTTTCTCTTTTGAGTTTAATGTTAATGATTCCCGCATTTCCTGCCGCATCATATCGCGCAGAAGGTTGCGTAATGATTTCGATACTTTCAATAGTATCCGCTTGTAGCGATTGTAAAAAAGCTGTCAAATCGTCTCCTGCTAAGAAACTCTGACGATCATCAATATAGATTAACACACCTGTTTTTCCTTCAACAATAATATTATTATCATTATCCAAACGTACACCTGGCGCTTTTCTTAGAATTTCCAATCCGTTGTTCCCTGCGCTTCCAACTGTATTTGCTACATTAAAAACTGTTTTATCTGGTTCAACCTGAATGATTGGTTTTTCAGCAACGACTGTAACAGCTTCTAAAGATTCGGTCGCTACTTTTAGTGGAATAGTTCCAAGATCGTTTTTTCCCTTACGAATTGTAATTTCTCGCGAAAGCGAATTATATCCAACAAAAGAAATAGTTAGTGTGTATGTATTGGGAACAATATCTTTAATGGTAAAGATTCCTTTTTCATTTGAAATCGTTGCTTTTACCAATATAGTGTCTGGCGTGCGTACAAGTACATTTACAAACGGCAATACTTCGTTGTTTTCTGAAACAATTTTCCCTGTAAGTATGCTTGTTTCTTGCGTTTGACTTTTTACAATAAGAGAGAAAAACAAGGCTAATACAAGTGTTAGAAAAGTAGTTTTTAAGTGCATAATCATTTAATTTTCCACAAATATGTATGGTAAAACAGCGTGCTGCAATGCAAAAGTTATGAGTTGACCCAAATCGTATATGAGTTGTCCAAGGACCATTCATCAGTATATAAGGCGACTCATGAAAAGTTCGTTTTATACCAGCGTGATTCCTCGTAGTTTTGAGCAAACAAAAAAATAAAGCAGTATGAAAAAATTATTTTTATCCTCGATGGCATTACTTTTTGCCGTAGTTATGTGTAACGCCGAAATAGGTACGCAAAGCTATTTAAAAATAGAATTGAACGACCAAAAAACAATTAGCTATCCGCCAGGCACCAACTTTTTAGTGCAAGATGCAGAAGGCAATACCGTACTGAATGCTGATAGTTTAGAAAAATTAAAAGTATATGAAATTGTACAACCAATTACGTTATATGTGTTTGTTTCTTGGAACGATACGCCTGATGCATACGATTTAACAAGTGGAAAATTGATACTAGGAAAAACAGACCGAGATTATAGTGCAAAAGGCTCTGAAGATCATTTTAATCGTCCTTCTGATGGGAATTATAAGAAGCGTACAGATAAAAAATCGACTAGTTATCAAAGTAATTCGGTGTATTTGACAAAAGAAAGGTATTTTAGCTATAATGAAAAAACAGGATATGATGCTAGTTTAGAGTTTTCTAACGGTGTTATTTTTTACTATCGTGATGGACAAGCGCTTGCCTATGAAGAAGGACGTTTGTTATCAATTGCTGGAGCTAAAGGAAATTATACCATAAAAACTGCCAACGGTTTGCTCAAAGTGACGTTCCGTGCAATGACAAAAGAAATGTGGTATGTATTTGAAAAAAAATAAATGATGAAGAACAAGCGTATTTTTGGTATTAAAATTTTTGAAATATTTGCACTTATGGGGACGTATTTTCTACTCTCTATAGTGTATCATGTTACATTATGGTTTAATAGACCGCTGGAGTATAGAAAAAGTTCCGATTTGTTCAGTCCTGAAAGCTGGTTTGACAATGAAGGATTGCAATACATTATCATGTTTCTTGCGACTTCTATTGTATGGTTTTTTATTTTTAAAGTATTCAGAAAATACAAATTATGGCAACGCTTGTTATTACACCTTTTCGGATTGCCATTTTTCATTCTATGTTCTTGGAAGTTATTTTATTACATCTGTGAAACTTACGGATATTGGCACATGGGCGGCACGGGACAAGTGTGGGATATTTACATTCCTACCTTAATTTATTTGATACAATTTTCCTTATTGCATGCCTATGAATATTATGTGATCAATCAATACAAAATGCGCTATGAAGTTGAACTTAAAAATGCTGCATTGAAAAGTGAATTGAGTGCCATAAAAGCGCAGTTGAATCCACACTTTCTATACAATGTATTTAATACGATCAATGCAAGTGTTCCAAGTGAAATGGAAGATACGCGTGAAATGATTGCCGAATTGTCCGATTTGTTCCGTTATCAATTAAAAGCGAGTCGAGAAGATTATGTAACGCTTGCAGAAGAACTCGATTTTGTCAATAAATATTTGAAACTAGAACAACGAAGATTTGAAGATCGACTAAAAATACAAATGCATGTTCCTGATGAATTGCTTTCGCGAAAAATTCCGCCAATGATTTTACAACCGTTGGTAGAAAATTCTGTAAAACATGGCATTTCGCCGTTGGTACAAGGTGGAGAAATTGAAATCATGGTCAGAGAATTAGCAGGAAAATTGATCTTTGAAATCAACGATACTGGCGTTGGCGTACAAAATAAAGAACAGCTTTTCAATCTTGGTGTTGGCATCAGTAACACGCAGAAACGTTTGCAAAAAATGTACAATTCGACGCTTACATTTTCAGATAATGTTCCGTCAGGATTAAAAGTATATTTTGAATTGTAATACCAAATCTATTCTAAAATGCGACTTTAAAAGCGAAGTTGAATTGGTATAATACCCAAAAATTAAAAGCAATACTACACACAAACACATGAAAAAGGTTATCATTGTTGATGATGAAAAATCTGGAAGAACGCTCATCAAAGAATATTTAGAATATCATAGCGAGTTAATTTTGATCGGAGAAGCAAATAATGGCGTAGATGCTATCAAAATTATTAACAAGTTTAAACCCGATTTGGTATTTATGGACATTCAAATGCCTGGATTGACAGGTTTTGACGTGTTGGAACATTTAAACGAATTACCCACCATAATTTTTAGTACCGCTTATGATAAATACGCGCTAAAAGCCTTTGAAGTGCATGCGGTTGATTATTTACTAAAACCGTATACAAAAGAACGTTTTGACAAAGCAATAAGCAAGTTAAAAGACAATTCGCCGAGTCAAATAGCACCATTAGCAGACGATCATATTCTTTCCAAACCTACATTTCCTGATCGTATTATTGTAGAAAAAGGCACAAAATATGTGACGCTTGCCACTGAGGATATTTATTATATAGAAGCTTACGGAAGTTATTCTAAAATTTATGATACTACAGAAAATTACTTGAGTAACCGAGGAATTTCACAACTGGAAGAAAAACTCAATCCGAAACAATTTATGCGCATTCATCGTAGTATAATTGTGAATTTACCTTCGATCAAAGAAGTTTCAAAATATGGAAAAAGTTATATTTTGATTTTAAAGAATAATGAGAAAGTAAAAGTAAGTCGTAGTTATGCGAATAAAATTAAGGAACTTATTCTTTAGACTCGTTCCCGTTCTGGCGGGAATCTCTTAGATCGCTGTCGCTGTTAGATATAGGACCGCTTCTATTGGATTTTTAGACTTCTTTTGTTCTTGAATTAGCCTTATCATTAGATTTTTGAACTTTCTTTCATAGTATCTTCTTGTCATTCCGGCGAAAGCAGAAATCGCTACGCAGTTAAATTGTTAGAATTTTACAGTAGAAAAAAATCATCTTTATTCTATTTTCTAGAAGTGAAGCGATCTTGATTCTATTATATGTAAGCGAAGTCTTCTTCATTCTTAAAGCATAGCGATAAAAAGACATTAACAGTATCTAAAATCAGACTCAAAGTTATTTGTCAACTTACCGCATTATCTTATCTTTGTCGATTATCGAATACTACTAAGAATGAAAATATCATATAATTGGGTAAAGCAATTTATTCAACTTGACTGGGACGCTGAACAAACAGGGGAACTCTTAACGGATTTAGGTTTAGAGATTGAAGGCATTGAAAAATATGAATCTGTACAAGGCGGATTGGAAGGAATTGTTGTCGGACACGTTTTAACCTGTGTACAACATCCAAATGCTGACCGCTTAAAAGTAACTACTGTTGATCTTGGCACGGGAGAACCTGTACAAATTGTATGTGGCGCGCCAAATGTTGCTGCTGGACAAAAAGTACCTGTAGCTACTGTAGGCACAACATTGTACGACGCAGAAGGCAAAGGATTTAAAATCAAAAAAGGGAAAATTCGTGGCGAAGTTTCTAATGGAATGATTTGTGCCGAAGACGAACTTGGTTTAGGCGAAAGTCACGACGGAATCATGATTTTAGCCGAAGATTTAGTTCCTGGAACAAAAGCAAGCGACGTATTTGATATTGAAAATGATACCGTTTTTGAAATTGGCTTAACACCAAACCGCGCAGATGCCATGAGTCATTATGGAGTTGCCAGAGATTTAAAAGCGGGTTTGCAACAAAAAGATCTCAAACTTGAACTCATTACGCCTTCTACCAGTAGTTTTAGAGTTGACAACCGAACGTTGAAAATTGATGTAGATGTAGCAGACAAAACACTTGCGCCGCGTTATTGTGGTGTAACGATTTCTGGAGTTCAAGTAAAATCGTCACCTGAATGGTTGCAACATCGATTAAAAGCAATCGGTTTAACCCCAAAAAATAATGTAGTTGATGTCACTAATTATGTGTTACACGAATTAGGACAACCGTTACATGCCTTTGACGCAAATTATATTTCTGGAAATAAAATCATTGTAAAAACACTTGAAACTGGCACAAAATTCACAACATTAGATGAAGTAGAACGCGAATTGCACGAAGACGATCTAATGATTTGTGATGCTGAAAAACCATTGTGCATTGCGGGAGTTTTTGGAGGTTTGCATTCTGGTGTAACTGAGCAAACAACAAATGTATTCTTAGAAAGTGCCTATTTTAATCCTGTTTCTGTGCGTAAAACTGCAAAACGTCATGGTTTAAATACAGATGCATCGTTTCGTTTTGAGCGTGGAATTGATCCAAACTGTACAGAATATGCTTTAAAAAGAGCTGCCTTGTTAATTCAAGAATTGGCTGGTGGCGAAATTACAAGTGATGTTTCTGATAGTTATCCGACAAAAATTGAAGATTTCCAAGTACGTGTTTCTTTTGACAATATCACAAAATTAATTGGAGAAGAATTGCCAAGAGAAACGATCAAAAATATTTTATCATCATTAGAAATTAAAATCAATTCGGTAACCGATGGTGGATTAGGTTTAACAATTCCTGCATACAGAGTTGATGTACAACGAGAAGCAGACGTCATTGAAGAAATTTTACGTGTGTACGGTTACAATAATATTGAATTTGATGAAAAATGGCATATTTCGGTTGCCAATTCATCACGTTATGAAGATCATAAATTACAAGATGTTGTGGGTTCACAATTAGTTTCGCAAGGTTTCTATGAAATCATGGCAAACTCATTGACAACAGCCGCATATACTGAACTTTCTGAGCAATTAAAGGCAGAACACAATATTACAATGTTGAATCCTTTAAGTGGCGATTTATCCGTAATGCGTCAATCGTTATTATTCTCAGGATTGGAAGCTATTTCACACAATATCAACAGAAAACAATCGGATTTAAAATTCTTTGAATTCGGAAAAACATATCATCATTACGGTGAAAATCGTGAAGAACATAAACATTTATCGTTACTAATTACAGGAAATACAAATGCTGAAACTTGGCGTCAAAGCAAACCTGTTACCAGCGATTTCTTTTATGCGAAAGGAATTGTAACAAGTGTTTTATCACGTTTAGGATTACATTCTTTAAAAGTTTCTCCTATCAAAAGCGATCTATTTTCAGAAGGTTTAATCTTGAGTTTAGGAAAAACGAATTTGGTAGAATTTGGAATCGTAAAACGCAGCGTATTAAAAGCGTTTGACATAAAGCAGCAAGTAATTTTCGCAGATTTCAATTGGGATAATGTCATTGAAGTTACCAAAAACAGAAAAATCAAGTTTAAAGAGATTCCTAAGTTTCCAAAGGTACGAAGAGATTTTGCACTGTTAATTGATGAAAAAACTACGTTTGCCGAAATTCACAACATTGCCAAGCAAAGCGAACGTAATTTACTCAAAGAAGTAAATCTGTTTGATGTATACGAAGGGAAAAATCTGCCAAAAGGCAAGAAAAGTTATGCCGTAAGTTTCACATTGCAAGACGAGCATAAAACGCTGACTGATAAGCAGATTGATAAGATCATGAACAAATTGCAGCAAAGTTTCGAAAAACAATTGGGAGCTGAATTGAGGTAATGTTTATAATGTAGCAATTAAACTATACAAAATAGAAAACGCTTTTTACATATAGTAGAAAGCGTTTTTTATTTAATAAGATACTTTTCCCAAAGTTTTCTTAAAAGTATTAGATGTATGGAAAAACCGTAATCTGCTGTAAATTAGATTTTTTAACTTTAGTAAGAACTTAAAAACTTACAATCATGTTAAACAAAATTAAAAGTATCTCAGGAGTAGAAAAATTGTCTAAAAGAAAGCAACAAACTGTGAAAGGTGGAATTCCACCACAATGCAGAACTTTCAGAGATTGTAATGAAGACGAGGAATGTTATAGAGGAAGATGCGTACTAATCGGAATATAAAATAGATATCATGTAATCTACAAGGCAAGTCCTCAAAAATTTTAGGGCTTTTTTGATTTAAAAGAAATGTTACGGGAAAACCGTAATCAGCTATTCAATATTTTTTTGTACTTTTAAATTTCAAAAATTAAGTCATGCTAGACAAACTTGCAAATCTTGAAGGATTACAGTATATCGCCAAAAAAGGGCAGCGCAACATTATTGGTGGTGCGCCTCGTTTTTGCAATCATCGAAGACCTTGCGATTTTCCATATGCATGCTACCAAGGAATCTGTAGACTTCCGTAAAGTAGCGTTTTAAAAAGACCATATCAACCAATCTATTATATATAAAAGTCCCTTGAAAATGAATTTCAAGGGACTTTTTAGTTATGATATATTTTCGTGATTAACGTCAGTTCGAAATAGGTTATTCAATTTATGATTATAAATAAGTTTGGAACCTAGCTACTAATTATCACATTTTCTGCGTTTTATTTTCATTTTAGCTCATATGATTTTATTTTCTTAAATAGGAATTCGTGAATCTTCGATTTCTTTGCCTTCCCAAAGAAAAGAAACAAAAGAAAGGGAACTTTTAGTTCATGTCTTTCATATTTTAAATTAAGGTATTCATGAATGCTAAGCATTTCCAGAGGTATTTTTAGTTTTTCTTTCTGAAAAAAACTAAAACCGCATGAATTTTCCTAAATTTTTTCCAAGGCTTCAAAAATTCTTAACGGAAAATCCCTGCTATACTTCGGAAAAGAAAAGTTTTGAACTAATTTTTTACGTCGAACTCAGATTAATTATACTTCTACGCCGTACATTTTTTCACGTTGTTCTTTAATTTTCTTATCGTTCATGTAATCGTCAAACGTTGCATAACGATCAATAACGCCTGATGGTGTCAATTCAATAATTCTATTAGCAACCGTTTGTGCAAACTCGTGATCATGTGTTGTAAACAATACCGTTCCTTTAAAGTTTTTCAACGAGTTGTTAAAAGCCGTAATACTTTCTAAGTCCAAGTGGTTTGTAGGTTCATCAAGCATAAGAACATTTGCTCTAATCATCATCATTCGCGAAAGCATGCAACGTACTTTTTCTCCTCCTGAAAGTACACGAGCTGTTTTTAACGCTTCTTCTCCACTGAAAATCATCTTACCTAAAAATCCACGTACATATACTTCTTCTCTTTCTTCTTCGGTTGTTGCCCATTGACGTAACCAATCAACCAACGTAAGATCGTTGTCAAAATATTCAGAATTGTCTACAGGTAAATACGCTTGTGAAGTGGTCACTCCCCATTTGTATGTTCCTGCGTCTGCTTTTATTTTATCATTGATAATTTCATAAAATGCAGTTGTAGCACGCGAGTTTTTAGAAATAACCGCTACTTTATCGCCTTTTGCCAAGTTGATGTCTACGTTTTTGAAGAGTATTTCTCCGTCTGCGCTTGCCGCTAAACCTTCAATATTTAAAATTTGATCTCCAGCTTCGCGTTCTCTATCAAAAATAATGGCAGGATAACGACGGCTTGAAGGTTTGATGTCTTCTACTTTTAAGCGTTCTAACATTTTTTTACGCGATGTTGCTTGTTTTGATTTGGCAACATTGGCACTGAAACGCATGATAAATTCTTGCAATTCTTTTGCTTTGTCTTCCGCTTTTTTGTTTTGTTGTGCACGTTGTCTAGCTGCTAACTGACTACTTTCGTACCAAAACGTATAGTTTCCACTGTAGTGGTTTATTTTTGAGAAATCGATATCAGATATGTGTGTACAAACCGCATCTAAAAAGTGTCTATCGTGTGAAACTACAATAACACAGTTATCATAATTTGCCAAGAAGTTTTCCAACCAAGAAATGGTTTCAAAATCCAAGTCGTTTGTTGGCTCATCCATGATTAATACATCAGGATTTCCAAAAAGTGCTTGTGCTAGTAATACACGTACTTTTTGTTTTCCGTCTAATTCGCTCATTAACGAATAATGATAAGCTTCTGAAATTCCTAAGTTTGATAATAAAGCTGCTGCATCCGAATCGGCATTCCAACCATTCATTTCTTCAAATTCTACTTGCAACTCTCCTACGCGTTCTCCATCTTTATCAGAGAAATCTTCTTTTGCATAGATATCGTCCATTTCTTTTTTGATGGCAAACAATGGTTTATTTCCCATGATTACGGTTTCTAATACAGGATAATCATCATATGCAAAGTGATCTTGTTCTAAAACGGACATTCGTTTTCCAGGTTCAAGATGTACATGTCCTGAGGTAGGATCCATCTTTCCTGATAAAATTTTTAGAAACGTAGATTTACCAGCGCCATTGGCTCCAATAACACCATAACAATTCCCTTGATTAAATGAGGTATTTACTTCATCAAATAAGACGCGTTTCCCAAATTGTACGGATAAGTTAGATACAGATAACATTCTTTATTATTTTTTAAACTTTTTTATATTGCGCAAAAGTAACAATTACATTGAATATTAGCACAGTTTGTCTTAACGTTTTAACATAGATTTTTAACAGCCTGTTAACAGCATATTGTATCTGTGTTGGTTAGTTTTGTTAAAACTTGGAAAAGTTGACCATATTACTATGAAATATATTACCCCTTTATTGCTTATTCTTATTTGCTTTGGATGTAATAAAACCAATAAAGTGAGTGATGAAAATGTTGCTTACTTTGGTGGAGAAATCATTAATCCTAGTGACGAATATGTGCTTTTGTATCATAAAGATAAACTTATCGATTCTTTAAAACTCGATGAGAACAACCGTTTTTTAGTGAAACTGAAGAATCATAAAAATGGTTTATACAAATTTTACCATAATCCAGAACATCAATATATCAATTTAGAAAAAGGCGATAGTTTATTATTACGACTCAATACTTTGGCTTTTGATGAGTCTTTATTTTATTCTGGGAAAGGTGCCGAAAAAAATAATTTCTACACTGATTTGTATTTGACACAACAACAATACAGAGACAACTCGTTGTATAAAGATTGCAAATTAGATCCTGAAGCTTTTGAAGCACGTATTGATTCCGTGTATACACAACGACAATTGCGCAATATTGAATTCTTCACACAAAATCCTACACTTTCTGAAGCGTATAAAAATTTTGTCAATAACGTTATTACGTATACAAAGTACCGTTGTAAAGAAACTTACGAAAATACGTTTCATGAACGCATCAATGATTCCATTTCAATTCCCAAAGAATTTTTCAATTACAGAGAAAATGTAAACTTGAATGATTCTACTTTGAATTATTATGTGCCGTACATTCGATATGCAATGCAATACATCAACAACAAATCGTATAGTGAATGTATTCAAAAATCATTGAAGAAAAATTCTAAAATAAATACGTCGCTTACCTACAATAAAAATAAATTAAAGTTGATTGACAGCTTAATTGAACTGCCAAATGTTCGTGATCAATTGTTACGTTATACGGCATATTCATACTTTAGAAACAATCATACGGATATTGACAAAAACAATGAGTTTTTCAAAATGTTTCAAGTCATATCACACAATTCTGAATCTAAAAAAGAAATTGCAAACTTACACCAAGGAATCAAAGAGTTGCAAAAAGGAAGTTTCTTTTCTGATAAAGTATATGTGCAAGATTCTAAATACAACAAAGTAGCTGTAAACACATTAAATTCTAAAAGAGGAAAAACTATTTTTTACTTTTGGACGTCAAGACAACCAGGACACAAAAAATTGGTTACACGTAAAATTAAAGTGTTAGCAAAAGAATTTCCAAATTTAAATATTATAGGTATTAGTTTGGACACGGATCACAAACGTTGGAAACGTGCGTTAAGAGAATTAGAATTTCCTGTAAGCAAGCAATATCGTGTGGCTGATGATGAAAGTCTTTCCAGAGATTTTGCGCTGATTAGTATCAACAAATTAATTATCACAGATCAAAGCGGACGTATTATTGACGCGTTTTCTAATGTGTATAATACAGATTTGAGAGATCAGTTGCAGTAAAAGAAATCCAAAAAAACACACTATATAAAAAGGCTGTCTAGAAAGTATAAAAAATCGTCATTCTGAATTCAATTCAGCATCTCATTACACTGATTTTCAATGATGATGAGAAACCGAATCAATTTCGGCTTGACGAAAATTTAGCTTTTCAGACAGCCTCTTTTCATTTGTAGCATAAAATGCTTTCTAATTTAAAATTCAGCATTTTACATTTATAATTTCAGGATACTAGTTCCCTTTCTTATAATCTGCTAAGAATTTTTCCAATCCAATGTCCGTTAATGGATGTTTAAGCAAGCCAACAATTGATGATAATGGACCTGTCATTACATCTGCACCAATCTTAGCACAATCAATTACGTGCATGGTGTGACGTACAGAAGCTGCTAAAATTTCCGTTTCAAAACCGTAGTTGTCATAAATCATTCTAATTTCAGCAATCAGGTTCAAACCGTCTGTAGAAATATCATCCAAACGTCCGATAAACGGCGAAACATACGTTGCACCAGCTTTTGCTGCCAATAATGCTTGTCCAGCAGAAAAAACAAGTGTTACATTCGTTTTAATTCCTTTATCCGAAAAATATTTACATGCTTTCACGCCGTCTGCAATCATTGGTAACTTTACCACAATTTGTGGATCCAAAGCTGCTAACTCTTCTCCTTCTTTCACCATTCCTTCAAAATCTGTAGCAATTACCTCAGCAGAAACATCACCTTCAACAATTTCACAAATTGCTTTGTAGTGGTTTATGATGTTTTCTTTTCCTGTAATTCCTTCTTTCGCCATTAGCGACGGATTTGTCGTTACACCATCCAAAATTCCTAAAGCTTGTGCTTCTCGAATTTGATCTAAATTAGCCGTGTCGATAAAAAATTTCATGTTCTCTAAGTTATTATATAAAAGTTGTGTTTTCTTTTTTGGGCGTTTTGTCAGGCTATCCGCTATATCTCCCAATCAAGTTGGGAGGATGCCGCTGCTATCCTGAACGCAAATTCGGCGTAAAATTACAATATTATCAAACGTAAAAACCATTCGTACAACTAGAATAGTCCGTGAGTTATTAACATTTATCGCAAACCTAACTATATTCAAAATCATTACCATTTCAAAAGTGGTAAGACTAACCAAAACAGGTGAAAAATATTGCTTTTCAACGCATCAAGTGATTTAAAAAATGTAAAAAGTATATTGATTAAGCTGTAGTTTAACAGCATTTAATAACAAAAAAAGCCTGCTTTCACAGGCTTTACAATCGAGGTTTCAAAGTATGCTACTATTTTTCAATAGCAGTATGCGTATGTGTAAGTACCAATGCACGATGTATTGAAACTTTGATTTTATAATAACTAAATAAATAATCTATTTAACGTCAGTTCGATATTAGTAATTCAATTTATATTTGGAAACTCTCTGCTAATTCTCACATTTCTTACGTCTAATTTTCATTTTCTTTGCTTTCCCAAAGAATACTGAATCAAGTTCAGCACAGGCATCAACAAAAGAAAGGGAACTTTTAGTTCATGTCATTCATATTTTAAATTAAGGTATTCATGAATGCTAAGCATTTCCAGAGGTATTTTTAGTTTTTCTTTTTGAGAAAAACTAAAACCACATGAATTTTTCTAAATTTTTTCCAAGGCTTACCACAGAAAACTTTTCTGAATTATCAAAGTTTTTGTTGTCTCCCACGTTATTGTAACTTATTGATAATGTATTTATTAATGCAAATATTGGGTTGACTTCAAAACTTCGATAACTATTATTTTCTTTGTCATACATTATTCCTTTAGGGAATAGCAGTTTTTGTAATGCCTGCTTATCACAATAACCTGATAACTCCCAATTTTTCAATAAGTTAGAAGCTAAATTTATTGTGTTTTTAATATAAAAATCAAACTTCGATTTTTTTATGGTACTATTTTCAATTTCTTTCAATATTGCTTCTTTTTCTAACTTTAATTTTTCACTATGCTTATTGTAAAGTTCCATATTTATTTCGCCATATACAAAACGTTCCTCTACTTTTTCTAATTTTTCAGAAATGGTATTCAAATTATACTTTAAGGCGTTTAAAATATCCTTATTTGATTCGTTATGATATTCATATATATATTTCATTTGCAATTTTAAAGGGGCAATAAATTTTTTACGAATTTGAAAGCTACTTAGTAATTCTTTAAATTTTTCATTTAACTTATCAGCTCTATTGTGTCCGCTACAACCTTTTGTATTACACCTATAATAATTAATCTTATAAATTTTTTCTGTATAGCCAGTTAATGGCTTTCCGCAAGTGCATATAACAAATCCTTTTAACGGTAAAAATTTGTTATTCTTACGATGCTTAAATCCTGCGCCATTTTTCTTTGCATTGATATTATTGACTTTTAAAAACAATTGCT
>NZ_LBMG01000026.1 GCF_001005315.1 Kordia jejudonensis | reverse complement strand
TTGAAGTGAGAAAATAGATGAGATGAAAGAGAAAAGAAAAGAGAGAAAAGAAAAGAGAATAGAGAAAATCATAAAAAAACCGAAGTCATTTTGTCTTCGGTTTTTTTGTGTGGTACAATTTTGTTAATTTCAGACCTAAATCATTTATATGTGAATAAACTACCCTACATTCTCATTTTTTTGTTCTTCGGTTGTTTTATCAATACATATAAAGCGACTGCTCAAGATATTACCTTGTTTCAACAATTCAACGGGCGTTACGACTACACAGCCTTGGGAAATACAATGAATACGGCAGAAAATGGTCCGTTTGGTGTTTGCACAATCAATACGAGTTCTAGCGCAAGCTTATTTTTAAATACGAATCAAACCATGGTGGCGGCTTATTTGTATTGGGCAGGTTCTGATACTGGTGATTTTGATATTGAACTCAACGGAATACCCGTAACTGCCGAACGAACTTTTAGTGATGCGTTAACAGGAAATAGAACTTTTTTTGCTGCCTTTGCCGATGTGACAGACATTGTAAATTCGCAAGGAAATGGTGTGTATACAGTGAGTGAATTTGATTTGACTTCGGTCATCGCTCCGTATTGTCCGACAGGGACAAATTTTGGAGGTTGGGCAATTACCGTTATTTACGAAAGTCCTTTGTTACCATTGAATCAATTGAATGTATATGATGGATTAGAGAGTGTTCCTGATATGCTAGAGATTACCCTTGAAAACCTCAACGTTTTTGATAATATGGGTGCAAAAATAGGCTTTATTGCTTGGGAAGGCGATCAGGCATTAAGCGTAAATGAATCGTTACGAATTAACGGATCCGTTATTGAAAATTTACCATTAAACCCTGCTAATAATGCCTTTAACGGTACAAATAGTTTTACAGGAGCTTCTAATTTGTATAATATGGATATTGATTTTTATGGTATTCAGAATAATATAGCAATTGGAGATACACAAGCTACAATATCACTGACTTCTGGTCAAGATTTTGTAATGATTAATAATATTATTACTGTTTTAAACAGTCAACTTCCTGATGCAACTGTAACTATTGATGATATAGAAACAACTTGTGATTCAAGAGAATTAACGATTGATTATACGGTTTCTAATACAAATAGTACTGCCGTTTTACCGCAAAATACACCTATTGCGTTTTATGTTGACGGCATATTACTTGCTACAGCTTCCACCTCAATAACGCTTCCCATTGGCGGAACTGTGCAACAAACGCTTACACTCACCGTTCCTACTACGATTTCAAATCCTTTTAACTTCACAATTGTTGTCGATGATGATGGCACAGGAACAAGCACTGTTGATGAAATTAATGAAGATAATAATAGTGCTTTGGAAAATATACTATTGCCTACTTCTCCAGAAGTTCCACTATTAGACACTTTAGAAGTATGTGACAATGAAATAAACTTGGCATTCAACCTTACCCAACAAGAACTTCTATTCAGTGAACCTTTATTGACGTTTCAATATTATGAATCGTTTGAGAATGCTTCAAGCATGATGAATTCGATCACAAACCCAACAAATTATGAAAGTGATTCGTACCCAGCAACAATTTATATTGAAGTTACAAATAGCAACACTTTGTGTAGAACTATTACAGAGTTCAATCTTGAATTATTAGAAAGTCCTATAGCGAATGTACCTGAAAATTTGATCGCATGTACGATTGATGAAACCGAAATTGCAACTTTCGATTTAACCACAAATGAAGAATTTATAAACAATCAATCCAATATTATAATACGATATTTTGAAACACAAACTGCTCCAGATACGTTTCAAGATGAAATTACAACTCCTGAATTATTTGAAAATACTAGCAATCCACAAACCATTTATGTCACTGTCGAAAATACCAAAGGCTGCATCAATACTACGTTCTTTGAAGTTTTAGTAAGTGACTGCGAAATTTACATTCCCGCAGGTTTATCGCCCAATAATGATGGGAAAAATGATGTATTTAATATTATAAATCTTGAAGCGCATCCAAATCATATACTTCATATTTACAACAGATACGGAACATTAATTTATATTGGCAACAAAAATACAGGTCGTTGGAATGGTTTTTCTAACAAAGGAACTCCAAGAAATCGAAAACTTCCAACTGGCACATACTTTTATGTCCTTTATTTAAATGACACCAATACGGCTGGAAATACTGTTTTAATAGAACAAACATACACAGGTTGGGTATATCTTCAGAATAATTAGTCAAAATTTGCGTTAATATCATTGATATTCTGTATTTTAGTATTGATTAAAAACCAACATGTTACCCTTAAAAAATAATTTCACAGACATGAAATAATGTATATCTTTGTCTGGACAATTTATTTGACATCCGATATAATCTTAGTTTGCCCAGCTAACATTATATTAGGCGGAAACACGACTTAACCCCATTCCTATGAAAAAAGTTTTTTATACACTTTTTGCCTTTTTTGCCTGCCATATTATTTCTGCTCAGCAAGTAACTACTGATGAATCTGTTCCTTTACAACAACTTGTAGAACAACTCGCGGAAGGTTGTGTAGAAATTTCCAATGTTACCTCTTCTATTAATGGAAGTATTAATGGTTTTCAGAGTTATGGATATTTTGAGCAAGCAGGTTCTAATTTTCCTTTTGCCAATGGTTTGGTGTTAACTTCTGGTCGTGCTTCAGATGCTGGAACTCCAGTAAACACGTCTCCTTTAAATAGCGGAACTACCGCTTGGGGAACGGATACAGATAGCGATACTAATGCCGCCATAGATTTAAGCAATACTGTTAATGCCACTTCTATAGAATTCGACTTCATCGCAGTGACCAATCAAATTAGTTTTAACTATTTATTGGCTTCTGAAGAATATGCAGAAGATTTTCCTTGTCGTTTTTCTGATAGTTTTGGCTTCTTAATTAGACCTACAGGAAGCGGAGCACCATATACAAATATTGCCGTTGTTCCTGGAACAAATATTCCTGTAAGTACAAGTGTCATTCATGATGAAATTGTAGGTTTTTGCCCTGCGGAAAATCCAGAATACTTTGAAGGTTATAATTTAGGCGACACCAACTATAACGGCCGAACGACAATTTTAACGGCAACAGCAAACCTAATTCCAAATCAACAATATCATATAAAATTAATTATTGCTGACGGAACAGATCAAAATGCAGATTCTGCCATCTTTATTCAAGGAAACAGCTTCAATGCTACTGTTGATATAGGACCAGACGTTACAACCTGTGCTGATTCATATGATCTTAACGCAGATATTGGAAATCCTTTAGCAACGTATGAATGGTTTCGAAATGGTGTTGCACTTACAAACAGTAACACGCCAACAATAACTGCGGGAATTAGCGGAATCTATAGAGTAGAAATTACAATTCCTGTAGGAACGGGAACATGTGTTATAGAAGATTCTGCCGAAATTACACTCAACGAAGCACAAACTGCAGGTCCTGTAACCGATTATGAACTTTGTGATATTGGAATGGATGGTGTGGAAACATTTACACTGTCAATTAAAGAACCCGAAATATTAACTACGGTTCCACCTGCCAACTATCAAATAAGTTATCATCCTTCTCAAACAGATGCTGCACTTGATGTAAATGCATTTCCAAACGCGATTCCGAATACAACATCTCCACAAGAAGTATTTGTACGTATTTTAGATATTGACAATGGTTGTTTGGCATTTACAAGTTTTAATTTAATTCTTAATCCGTTACCAAATATTACAGATCCTGCACCAATTAATATCTGTGATACAGATGCTGACGGAATTGTTGCGATCGATTTAACAATTAGAAATGATGAAATTACAGGCATGAATCCTGTCTATGGCGTAAGTTATCACTTTACACAATCAGATGCTGATAACAATTTTAATCCTATCGTAACAAGCTATATAAATACATCGCCAAGTGATACTGTTTTTGTTCGAATTGTAGATACAACAACAGGATGTTTTATTACAACAACTTTAGATATCAACGTAAGTGTTGCTCCAGATTTAAATGATGGAGGACGAAATTTGATAGATGCCTGTGATGCCGATCATGATGGTTTTGCCAATTTTGATCTTACAGACCTTATCGATGAAATTACAATGGGCGTTACAGGTGCTACCATTACCGTTCATACCTCGTTGAATGATGCACAAGATGATGTAAACCCAATTCCTGATCCTACTTCGTTTGATAATACTGTAGTTGACTTTCAAACATTGTACATTCGTGTGGAAGACGATACTACAGGCTGTTTTGCAATCTCTAGTATAGAAGTACACACAAATGCTTTATTAACTGCCACAAATATCACAAACATAAACAGATGTGATGATGACACTAATGATGGCGTATTTTCTTTTAATTTCCAATTAATTACTGCAACGATACAAAACAACTTGGACAACGTAACGATGGATTTCTATCTTTCACAAGACGATCAAGACAATGGTGTAAATGCTATTGATGTTACAGTTCCTTTTCTAAACACATCAAATCCACAAGAAATATTTGTTACGCTGATGGATGATGTAGGTTGTGTAGATGTTTCGACGTTTGACTTAATTGTAAATCCTGCAATAACACTTGGAACAATTGGCACATTAACCTCTTGTGACACTGATGATGATGGCTTTACCTTAGTAGATTTAACAGAATTCGACACCACAATTCAAGGCGCAAATACTACTTTTAATGTGGCTTACTTTGCAACACTTGCAGATGCAAACACATTTAACAATGCCATTTCAACGCCATTTGCAAACCAAACGAATCCACAAGAAATATTTGTACGAATCACAAATCCAGCGACAAGTTGTAACGATGTTTCTTCATTTATGCTAGAAATATTACCTGCGCCAACGGTAACGCAACCGCCAGCAATTTTAATTTGTGACGACGATACTGACGGAATTTCTTCGGTAGATGTTACGACTAGCATTCCTGATATTGTTGCAAATACAAACAACATAGAAATCAACTTCTTTCAAACCTTAGCTGGTGCACAAGATGGAGCTATCGATCCTGTACCAGTGCCAACTGCATTTGTAACGGCTACTACAGATGTTTTTGTTCGGGTTGAAAATGCTACAACAGCTTGTTTTACAATTGTCACACTTCCTATTATTGTAAACACAATTCCTGATGTAGTGGCCACAGATATTTATCAATTATGTGAAATAGATACGGATCAAACTGAAAACTTCATCATGGAAACTAGAGATGATGAAATTTTGAATGGACAAACAGACATGACCGTTTTATATTATCCAACACAACAAGATGCTTTGGATAAAACCAACGAAATTGATAAAACAATGCCATATGCAAACCAAACAAATCCACAAACCATTCATGTGCGAATTGAAAATGACACAGATCCAGATTGTTTTGCAACCTCATCTTTCGTAATTCAGGTAAGTCCTGCGCCACTATTCAATCAACCAACAGACATATTTGTTTGTGATGATGTTACTAATGACGGAGTCGATACTTTCAACCTAGATGCAACGGCACAAGAAATTGCTCAAGGAATTCCACAAAACCTTAACACTGTGTTTTTCTTATCAGAAAATGACGCATTGACAAACGTAAATCCAATCGCAAATACATTTACAAACACAACCAATCCGCAAGCCATATACGCGCGAATTACCAATGATTCAGACTGTTTTACTGTCGTAACTTTTGAAGTCAATATAATTCAGGTTCCTGAAACAAATCCTGCGCCAGATATCACAGTTTGTGATGTAGATTACGATGGACAAGTAGTTTTTGACTTGACTGTTGCCGAATTGGACATTCTAAACATTCGACAAAACGATGTTGTTATTACATATCACGAATTGGAAGCTGATGCAGAAACAGGCGCAAATGCTATTCCTGATCCTACAAACTATACAAATGCAAACAATCCACAACCAATTTTTGTACGATTGATCAATACTATATCACAATGTTATGTCATCATTCCATTTACACTAAATATAAACTTACCGCCATTGCTCAACAATATCACAGAAGCTACTTTCTGTGCTGCAGAAATGCCAGGAACAGTAAATCTTAGACTCATCGACGAAATTATCATTGATGACACTACAGGCGTTTCGCTTTCATATTACAACTCAGCAACAGATGCAGATACGGAAACCAATCCGCTTCCAGACATTTACACCTATGCTTCAAATCCTGAAACAATTTTTATACGAGCTGAAAATGATACTACAGGTTGTTACTTTGTGTCAAGTATCAATGTAACTATCAATCCAAATCCTATTGCAAATCCTGTCAATGACTTGGAAGCATGTGTTAATAACAATGGAGACTTTACACAAACATTCAACTTATCACAACAAACAAGTACCATTTTAGGCACACAAAATCCTGCTGTATTTGCAATAAGTTATCACGTAAGTATTGAAGATGCGCAAAACGACATTGCACCTTTACCAAACTTATACAGTGCTTTTGATGAACAAATCATTTATGCACGAGTAGAAAATACAAATACAGGATGTTATGCTACCACTTCATTTAGCACCTTTTTACGTCCGTTACCGATAATTGATATTCCTGACGACATAACACTATGTTTAAATGATTTACCACTAACGGTAACCGCAGGATCTGACATTGGAAACGCCTATCTTTGGTCTACGGGAGAAATGACAGCTTCCATTGATATTACTTCAATCGGAACCTATGATGTAACAGTTACAAGCGCATTTGGTTGTGTTGAAACGGCTAGTTTTACAGTTACCGAATCCGAATTAGCAACCATTGTGGATGTAGATGTTGTAAACTTCTCTGATAATAATACTATTACCGTTACTGCAACAGGAAACGGAGATTACTTATATTCCTTGGATGGTGGAACGCCACAAGTTTCAAATGTATTTGAATTTGTCGGTCCAGGCTATCATTTGGTAACCGTTTCGGACATCAACGGTTGTGGCGAAGTAACGGAAGAAGTTGTGGTAGTTGATTACATCGGATTCTTTACGCCTAACAATGATACATTTAACGATACTTGGCACATTATCGGAATAGAAACCTTACCAAACTCTGTCGTGTACATATTTGACCGTTATGGAAAATTACTCACGGCGTTAGGTCCAAATGATGCAGGTTGGGACGGATTGTACAGAGGACGAAAAATGCCTTCAAATGATTATTGGTTCTTAGCTGACATAAAAGACGGCGATCAAGCGTTTCAAATACGTGGACATTTTACGCTCAAACGTTAATTTAGTGTACGTATGGAAACGATTAAAATAGCTTTTTTTGCACTGGGAATCTTTTTTGGTATTGAAACGGCTTCGGTCATTGCCGAAAAAACCATCGTTACGGTTGATCCTGTTGCAACTACTATAAACATTCAATTAAAAAATCTCACAGCAGTCTATCCGAAAGAAAAAGGAAATGCTTCGATTGATACAGAATTTGCTAAAATCTATCACAAAAAAGAAAACTGGAACGTACAATTGGATTCCTTTTCAGAAAAATCCATTGTGTACAGTTCGCCAGAAAAAGGCGTGCTTGATGCCACAATTACACTAAAATACAACAAGCCTGAAGATCTAAACATTTTTGCCATCGATGTCAATCGTGAAGGCAAGTATTCGTTGATCAACATTCCACAATGGAATTTAAAAACTACGGATGGCAAACAAAACGGAAACTATTGGAATTTTGAACCCAATACAACCTTTACTTTTTCATTAGCACCTCTTGAAAATATTCCAGCAACCTATACCGCAGAAAAAGAATTGTTATATAGCATTTGGGAAAAGATTTCAAAGCGATAAATTTTTAAATTAAAAAATATACAAAAGCCTTTATCGAACTCGATAAAGGCTTTTTAGCTATATTGCTTTTAAAGCATAACAACTATGAATTGTGTAAATACTTGCGCACTTTACTTGAAAAAATTAAAATTGAAATACCACCAATTGCTAGTAATATACTTGTAAAAAATAGTCCCTTTTTTTCATCATCAAACGTCATCATTAGTAAAATAAATCCTCCAACAAGATTTACAATACCTGCTAAAATTCTACTGATCAAAATTTCTTTATTAATACTATGTTTCGAATTCAGTACACCAAAAGCAAAAAGCAATTCAAACATTCCGAACATAATTACAAAGTAGATAGTCGTCAATAGAAATCCTTGTAAAGAATTTATCAAGGCAAAAATAATTGTTGCATAGACTATAAAACCTACACCTTGAATAAAATGATATTGTTTAGCGATTTTGGGTAATTTATCATAAGTAGAAAATAAGAGCGTGCACAATCCTGCTAATACCATGAAAACAGGAATCAAGGTTTTTGAAACTGTAATATCTATTTTATCTGAAAAAAATAAAATTAATCCAGAAGCGATCATTAGTTGTCCGCCTAATGCCAAGTAAAATGTTTTATTCATTGTAATAATTTTGTTTAAATTTTTAATGCGCTTCTCCTTTTTCTCCATCAACCCAACGTTGCATCATCACACGTTCTGCTGGTGTTTGTTCTATACCGCCAGCAAGCATATCTAGAAATTTATCCCACAAATTTTTCTTTTGTGAAGCTTCTCTCTTTATTGCCGTATACGCTTGCATATATTCGTCGGTATATTGTTTTGCTTCTGATTGAGAATAATGCAACGGAATGTATTTTAAAATTGTCGCCGAAAGTTCATCTACTTCCTTTGGTGTATAATTTTCAATCATATTTAACTGCAATAAACACGCTTCAGCTTCTTGTGTAATTGTGGTATGAATTGCATTAATTTTTGACCAATGCAACTGCCAATTTTCAATTTCTATCTCTGGCAAACTTCGTTTTCCAATTGATGCCAACTTATTAAAAGTACGTTCTACGACAGTTACATATTGTTTATAAGAACTCCAACTTGCCGTAATTCCTTCACTATTTTTTGCTTTCGTTTGCGCTTGTACAGTGTCCATGATTGTTTTCAATGCAGCCAAATTAGTTTTGTATTCCGTCATTTCTACATTCCAATCTTGCTTGGTTTGATCGTTTCCAAAAGATACTACTAAAGTATCCAAATGTGTTAAAGAAGCTTCCAGCTCATTTCCATTTTTGATCATATCTGACCAATTTCCCCGAAGCGCTTTTGCGAGTTTTCGAATGGAAACAATCGCAGTAATTACGGGATTAAAATCCTGTTCTTTCATCTTGTATGTTTATATTAAAATTATCTAAATGCAAATTCTTCATCATAAATATTTGTTGACTTTACGCCATCTTGTTTTAACTCATGCATTATAGTTTCTTTCATTGCGGCTGGTCCACAAATGAGGTATGACTTATCCTTTGGATTTCGAATGCTTAAATCATCTACCGAAATATGTCCTCTTTTTGACGATTCCCATAATACAAACTCAAATAATGGATTTTGTTGGGCAATCGTTTCAAAATAAGTTACATAAACAGCATCTGATTCCGTGGAAACACACCAATACAATGTGACTTTTTTAGTGTAATAATCTTTTATCAAGGATAAAAATGGTGTAATTCCAATACCGCCAGCAATCCAAATTTGTTCTTTTTCTTTTGAATATGCGCTAGAGAATTTACCATACGCACCTTCTACCAAAACGGAATCTCCAATGTTTAATTGAGATATCATTTTCTTTGTATAATCGCCTAAATTCTTGACAGTAATGACTAAATTTTCATCATGTGGATGACTACTTAAAGTAAACGGATGCTGTTCTTTTTTGCTAATTGAAGGGAATGTAAAAAAGGCGAATTGTCCTGCTTTATATGACAAACTGTTAGTAATAGCTTGCATATGTAATGCTATAATTTTATCATTTACATGACGAATATCTGCTAAGGTATAGCTAAGTTTTTTGTTAAATATTTTAAATAGAAACGCTTTGTATATCCACGCAGCAATTCCGATAAAAGCCATGCCGAACACATAAACTCTTGTAATTGGCAACTCTTTAATTAAACTTTCTACTAAAATTCCGTGGACAACGCCAAGCACATAAAAAACACCCATTAATTTGTGGAAATTGAGCCACTTGTGATACGGAATCTTTCGTTTAAAAAATGGTATTGCGGAAATAATTACACCTAAAAGAATCAAGACTAGTGCATAAAAACCTAAAGGTTTTCCAATGTTAAATGCTACCAAATCTCTTGGAACTACTATAAAATGTGCTAATAATAACACCACTGCAATAACACCTGAACGTCTGTGTATGAGATACATTTTATCCAAACCACCAAACAAATTTTCTACCCATTTTGCTCGTGTCGCCATCAAAAAGTTAAACGCAAAAACGGTCACAACCCATGAAGAAAAAACTTCTCCTAAAATACGATGTGGATTTTTCCAACTTGCATTTGTTAACTCTCCAAAAAGTAAAGTGTCGGATGAAACTTCTTTAAAACTTCCGTTATAGAAATACAGATCAATTGCCCAAAACACAAAGTGAATTCCAATAATAATGGGAAAATAAATTTCTTGCTTTAAAATACGCATACTAAGTTTTTTTCAAACCTAGAGCTTCTTAATATTTTTTAATTGTATAAATTGGTCATTCTGCTTTTTAAACAAATTACGTGGCGTTTGCCCAGTATGTTTCTTGACTTCCCGTATAAAATGAGCCTGATCAAAAAAGCCTTTTTCAGGAAAAAACTTACCTTCTCTAATTTGAAGATACGCACGATAACATTTTTGGATATTTAGATACTTTTTTAATGAAATTCCTAAATATTTATTCAAATATCGATTAATTTCACGTTGCGACCAGTAAATTTGATTGGCAACTTCACTAGCTTGAATATCGCTATATTTTGTATATAAAAACTGACTCAGCCGTAACCGATTGGAACGCATATCTTCTTTTGGAGGAATTTTTTCAAATAACAAAGCTTCAAACTGTGTGACAAGCTTCGGAAAGTTAGAAAAATCTAGCTGATCAATTTCAAAATAACTCAAAGGAAGTTGCTCTACCGAATTCAGAATGCTTTTTATTTCTCGCTTAAAGATATATTCAGGCGCAATAATCTTAAACTTAATTCCATACGTGATCATTTTTGGTTGAATAACAACTTCAATCTCATTCAACCACAAGCCTGTCATAAAATAACTTATAATCTTCCCTTCTATTACCTGAATTATCAGTTTAAAATAACCATCAGGACAAATGGTAATTTTATACGCTTCATTAGATAAATTCTCACTTCTCCAATACATTCCCACAAAATCCTCTAGTAACTTTGATGGATAAACTTCTGTATATGCGTGCAATTCAGGGGACATCATAGTATATTTTAAAACCTTCAAACATATCATCATTCTACACAATATAATTGTATAAAATGGTCATTTTTAATACTTAAAAGATCGGTAGTGTTAAATGTATCTCAAAAAGATCATATTTCAATTGAAAACAACTGACTTTTATTATTTTCGACTTTTACAACCTAGAAAAAATCTAAGATGAAAAAGCTACTATTTCTTCTATTTTGCAGTATTTTTTTAGTCATAAACGCATAAAACAATAATTTGGTTGTCTTTAACTGTCTTAAAAGTAATGACGGAATAGTTTCTTAAAAGAATCTTACTTCACTCCTTTTCATTATTTTTGCAATTGCGTTAAGGATTGAGGTGGCATCCTCCCGTTTTTTCGGGAGATATAACCGAAAGCCTGCCCAACGGGAACGCCCAAAGAAAGAAAAATAGTTATGAAATTTAAAATAGTATCTGATTTTGAACCAACTGGCGATCAGCCACAAGCAATTGAACAATTAGTTGCTGGAATTGAAACGGACGAAAAATACCAAACGTTACTCGGTGTTACAGGTTCGGGAAAAACGTTTACAGTTGCCAATGTGATTGAACAGGTTGAAAAACCTACGTTGATTTTAGCGCACAACAAAACCTTGGCGGCACAATTGTACTCAGAATTCAAGCAGTTTTTTCCAGAAAATGCAGTGGAATATTTTGTTTCCTACTATGATTATTACCAACCTGAAGCGTACATTCCGACTTCGGGAACGTATATCGAAAAGGATTTATCAATCAATGAAGAAATTGAAAAACTGCGTTTGAGCACAACCTCTTCCCTACTTTCTGGACGTAGAGATGTCATTGTGATTGCTTCCGTTTCGTGTTTGTATGGTATTGGAAATCCTGTGGAATTTCAAAAAAATGTTATCAAACTGGAACGCGATCAAGTAATTGCTCGTACAAAATTATTACATCGTTTGGTACAAAGTCTCTACTCACGAACAACCGCAGATTTTTTACGCGGAACATTTCGTGTGAAAGGCGATGTCGTAGATATATATCCTGGTTATGCCGATTTTGCGTTTAGAATTCACTTTTTTGGCGACGAAATTGAAGAAATAGAATCGTTTGATCCTGCTACGAATACCGTGTTGGAAAAATATACCCAACTCACAATTTATCCTGCAAACATGTTTGTGACTTCGCCCGATGTGTTGCAAAATGCCATTCATCAGATTCAGGAAGATATGGTAAAACAAGTAGCCTATTTTAAGGAAATAGGAAAACACTTGGAAGCCAAACGCTTGGAAGAACGTACCAATTTTGACTTGGAAATGATTCGCGAATTGGGCTATTGCTCTGGAATTGAGAACTATTCGCGCTATTTGGACGGACGTTTGCCTGGAACACGACCATTCTGTTTGTTAGACTATTTTCCAAATGATTATTTGATGGTTGTGGATGAAAGTCACGTAACAATTTCGCAAGTACATGCCATGTATGGCGGCGATAGAAGCAGAAAGGAAAACTTGGTAGAATACGGGTTCCGATTGCCAGCCGCAATGGACAACAGACCGTTGAAATTTGAAGAGTTTGAAGCAATTCAAAACCAAGTAATTTACGTCAGTGCAACGCCCGCAGACTATGAATTGCACAAAACTGATGGTGTGTATGTAGAACAAGTGATTCGTCCGACAGGATTATTGGATCCGATTATTGAAGTACGTCCAAGTTTGAATCAAATTGATGATTTAGTGGAAGAAATTCACTTACGTACGGAAAAAGACGAGCGTGTGTTAGTGACAACATTGACAAAGCGAATGGCAGAAGAATTGACCAAATATTTATCGCGAATTCAAATTCGTTGCCGCTACATTCACAGTGATGTAGATACGCTGGAACGTGTACAAATTATGCAAGATTTGCGGAAAGGTTTGTTTGATGTGTTGATTGGTGTCAACTTACTTCGTGAAGGATTAGATTTACCTGAAGTTTCGCTTGTTGCGATTTTGGATGCGGATAAAGAAGGCTTCTTACGTTCCAATAGATCGTTGACGCAAACGGTCGGAAGAGCCGCTAGAAATGTAAATGGAAAGGCAATCATGTATGCTGATAAAATTACGAAAAGTATGCAACGAACGATGGATGAAACTATTTACAGACGTGAAAAACAAATAGAATACAACACCAAACACGGAATTACACCAAAAGGATTGAACAAATCTTTGAATAGTGCGCTTGGTAAAGATGAAAGTCTTTCGTGGGAAGATGAAATAAAAGCAAAAGTTGCTGCGGAACCAGATTTGGATTATATGACCAAACCACAAATTGAAAAGTTGATTCGTGAAAAACGAAAATCGATGGAAACAGCTGCTAAAGACTTGAATTTTATGGAAGCTGCAAAATACCGTGATGAAATAAAATTGTTGCAAGAAAAACTATAATTGCTGTAACAAACGACTTTACAATAGCAACCTATACAACATGAATATAAAAGAACGACTTTATAATATTGGTCAAAACGTACTGCTAGGAATTCTATTTTTTGGAGTTATCTGCATTATTGTCGGTATAAAAGTTTCAAAAAACAACTGGATATTTATAAGCATTGGAGCTGTGCTAGTATTGCCGTTTCTAATTTACTTTTTTTGGTTGAGAAATAAAGCGGAAGATGCAACAGCACAACAAGAAAAAGAGTTTCAGTTTTTTCTAAAAACAGCAGATCGTGTACATGTAGTGTTAGATGAAGCAACAATTACAGAAAAGAAACATACTGAAGTTCATGAAGTAACGCAAGACTACAGAGCTGCCGCCTTGAATGAAGTTTCAGGAAATGGACATCATAATGAAGAAAAAGTTACTTATACCTATTGTGTCGTTTCGTTTACGGTAGTGTATAAAGGAAAAGAATTCATTGTTGAAGATGTCATCCATAAAGATGAAACTTCTGTCCGAATGCACTTTTACATGCAAAAAATTACCACATTATACATCAATCCAAATGATACAAGTAAAATGTATCTTGATTTAACATTTATTGAGAAATAGTTGTAGTTTTTGATTCTTTCTGACACAAGAAACACGTTCAAACACAAAGTTTACACCAACAGAAAGCACAAAAGAAATGGTAGGGCAATTATCCTGCTTCTTCTGTGCTTTCACTCTCAATTATATGTACTAAACTAATAGTGTAATCTAAAAACGAATAAACTTCTATAATTCTATAACCGTAAACACTATAAATAACCTGTTTTTATCTTACACGATAAATGTAAGAAAACAATGCGCCTTACCAACACGTAGATTTCCGTTACCCTAAAAACAAGTAGAAATACTTAGTTTTTACTAAGATATGTTTAACAAAACACGTTAAGAATTCGCTAAAACCAGCTTCAAAAGTGCTAAAAACATTTTTATATGTATATTGGAATTTCTTAAAAATAACAACCAAAACCTTTGAAATTCTACTTTACATTGCAATGCAAACGTATGTATCGTCATATTGACGAATTTGGCGTCATTCCACTTTTGGGAATCGCGATAATCATTGCCGTTTTTATTGGCGTTTCAAGCGCTATTTTTGACAATCTATTATATCCGAATTATTGTTACCTACTCATTGGTTTAGGGCTAAGTCTACAATTAAGTACCAAAAAACGAACGGTTTTTCTAAAAAAATGCTTCCCAACACAGACTTTTTGGAAAGTTAGAATACTTGAAAATACACTTTTCATACTTCCGTTTAGTATATTTCTTAGCTACAAACAATTCTATATAGAAAGTATGCTCATGCATATACTTGCCATTGGAATATCATGTGTAAATAATATTGGCATACAAAGTTTCACGATTCCGACACCTTTTGGCAAAAAACCATTTGAATTTGTTATCGGATTTCGAAACAGTTTTTGGATTTATATCCTTGCGTATGCACTCACCTTCATTTCGGTTGTTGTTGAAAATTACAATCTTGGAATTTTTAGTCTCATTATCGTTTTTGTAACCTGCATGTCCTATTATTCAAAACCCGAACCGTTGTATTACGTTTGGATTCATACATTTACTCCAAAAGCATTTTTATATGATAAACTCAAAACGGCAATTCTGTTTACCGGTTTATTAGCATTGCCTATAATTAGTGCGTTAACAGTTGGATTTTCTATTGTTGAATTACAGTTTACGCTGATGTTTACCTGTATTGGTTTCGGTTTTATCATAGTAACTATTTTAGGAAAATATCATAATTATCCTTCCAACATTCCGTTATTTCAAGGATTTGCACTCTTAGTGAGTTTGATATTTCCACCTTTATTATTTGTATTCATTCCTATATTTTACAAAAAAGCTATTAAAAATCTAAATGCCATTCTAACATGCTAAGCATTCTCGATCTTTCTAAAAAATACGGCAAAAAGCAAATTCTAGATGCAATTCAATTGCACTTCAATCCTGGAGAAATTACTGGTATTGTTGGAGAAAATGGCGCAGGAAAAACGACACTTTTCAAATGCATTGCAGGTTTAGAATCGTTTACGGGAGAAATTAAATATTCCAAAGTCAACCGAAAAAATACCATTGGTTTTTTAGAAACGAATCCTGAATTTCTATCAAAAATTACAGGAAAAGAATATTTACAACTAATTTGCAATGCGCGAAACCTACAACAAATCGACATTGAAGCGCAAAACATTTTTCAACTGCCTTTACAACAATACGCAGAAACCTATTCTACAGGAATGAAAAAAAAATTAGCACTCACAGGTGTGTTACTTCAAAGCAATGATATTTTTATCTTAGACGAACCATTTAATGGCGTAGATATTCAAAGTAATCTTATCATAAAAGAATTGCTCACAAAGCTAAAACAGAAAGGCAAAATCATACTGCTTTCCTCGCATATATTTTCCACATTACAAGATACTTGCGATCATTTACACTACATAAAAGCAGGAAAAATTAAAAAAAGTGTAAAAAAGAAAGATTTTAAAATTATTGAAAATCTCATGAAAGACGTGGCTTTAGACGAGAAAATACGAAATTTCAACATTAAATAATTGTAACTATCTAAAAAAAAACGAATAAAAAGTCGGGCGCATCATATTTGGTATTATCTTTGCAATAATTAAAACAATTATTAAATTTATTACAATGAACAAAGGAACAGTAAAATTCTTCAACGACACTAAAGGTTTTGGTTTTATCGTAGAAGAAGGTTCAAACAAAGAACATTTCGTACACATCTCAGGATTAATTGATGAAGTACGTGAAGGCGACGAAGTTGAATTCGAACTTAAAGAAGGACGAAAAGGACTTAACGCAGTAGACGTGAGAGTAATTTAATATCATATATATTTTATTCCTTAATGAAGTAGAGCCTATCAAATTTGATAGGCTTTTTTTATGTCTATATATTGCTGTTTCCCTAAAAGATTTCAGCAGCTCTTATCTTTAGTGCAATAATTATTTCCTAGCACATATTTTCAATACCTTAGAAATTCAATATGAATGTGTTTTGAAAATACTTTCCACAAATTTCAAAATTGAATCTCAGTAAAAAACTTATCTTTGTCACATGGCATTAACAAATAACGACGTTTTCAAAAAACTCCGCGTGGCACTCAAGCTCCGTGATGATGATATTGTAAAAATATTAGAATTGGTAGATTTTAGAATTACCAAAAGTGAACTAGGCGCTTTTTTTAGAAGTGAAGATCATCCAAAGTACAAAAACTGTGGCGATCAAATTTTACGAAACTTCTTAAATGGACTTGTAATTCACTTGCGTGGACCAATGCCAAAAAAAGAACCGAAACCAAAACCAAAATCGACATCAAGTACTTCAAAACGAAAAGAGAAAAAGTAACATAACTCGAATTATGAACGCATAAAAATCCTAATCGCTGATGGAAACGAAACTATTGGAAACAAAGTTTCTTCCTATTTCGACCAAAATCAGGATGTTAGTATTGTTGGTAGCGCTACTAGCGATATTAATGTTGATACTAGCAAAAGCGTTGAAGGTACAAGAAGTGGAAAAACTATACGAATATACGACTAACTTAACCCAATAAATGATGAAACCAATACACGCCTATCTCATACTTCTAAGCTGCGTTTTCTTTTCTTGTGAAAAAGATGCATCGTCAGACGTAAACTATCTCACAGATATAACTATAGAAAATAATAAACTCCGTTGTGATGGTATTGTCATGCAAAATCATACAGGAATCATCAATACGTCTGAGTTTACGTATGGAGAAAAAATTACCTTGCTTTATGATAACATGACAGGTTTTGCTTTGCAAGATAGCTTGGGATATCCAGAAATTGATATTCTTGTCCTCAATAAAAAAGGAGATACCATGTTATTTCAAAAAGAATTATTAAAAAATATTACAAAAGGATACACGGAAGAAGAGTTGAATCTGACAAGTAATATGACCTTTGCCAAACCAATGCTTCCTAAAAACTCGTATGAGATGAATGTTCACATTCGAGATAAACATAGTGATGCGTTCTTTATACTTAAAAAAGATTTTAAAATCGTTCCCAATCCGTTACTAAACGTAGAAGCTAAGAATCTTACGTATGATATTTTATATCTATTTTCACAAACGCGCAATCTTGCTATCGTTGACAATAAAGTTGCACCAAATGAAAACATGTACATTTTATTAGAAAACTTAGAAGGTTATGAAGTGAATGCTGACGGAAAAGTCAATTTACAAGGTTCGATAAGCTTAGTAGATGCTGACGGAAAAGTAATTCGCGAACAAAAAGGATTGTTTCCAGATCCTGTAGATGCAAAAGACTTAAAAGATCAATTATATGCTTCGTTTTCTGTTACTGAAGGACTTGTGAGTAATCCAGTAACCTGTACATTTGAAGTAATTGATACGAATACCAATCATAGTTTTAAAGTTTCTTTAGATTTTATTGTTGAAGAATTAAAAAACGAACCGGCTTCAATGTCTGAATGAAAATGATACTTTTGTCGTCAATAAAAAAATTTCTAAATGAGTATTGAAAGAGAACTCCAAAAACGAAGCCATCAAACCTGCGAATTGTGTGGTGCTACAGAAAAATTAGCAATATATCATGTACCGCCAAATCACGATCACAAGCTAGAAAAATCGATCTACGCATGTGAAACGTGTATTTCTCAAATAGAAGATCCAGAAACAATGGACGCAAATCATTGGCGTTGTCTAAATGATAGTATGTGGAGTGAAACAAAAGCGGTTCAAATTGTCGCTTGGCGCATGTTGCACAGACTCAAAAAAGAAGGTTGGCCACAAGATTTATTGGACATGATGTATTTTGATGAAGATGATCTGAAATGGGCGGAAGCTACAGGAGAAGCGGAAGATACAGAAAATGCAATCAAACATTTAGATGTCAATGGTGTACAATTGCAAGCTGGAGATAGTGTGGTTTTAATAAAAGATTTAAATGTAAAAGGTGCTGGATTTGTTGCCAAACGCGGAACGCCAGTTCGAAACATAACACTTTCGCATGACAATGCCGAACATATTGAAGGTCGTGTCAACGGACAACATATTGTAATTATTACGAAGTATGTGAAAAAGACCTAATTTTAACCTCAAATTGATATAACTGATTCAATTCATATTTACATCTAAGTTTAGAAGCTCTCTACTATAAACCACATTTTCAGTGTCTTATTTTCATTTTCTTTGCTTTCCCAAAGAAAAGAAACAAAAGAAAGGGAACTTTTCCAGAGGTATTTTTAGTTTTTCTTTTTGGGAAAAACTAAAACCGCATGAATTTCCCTAAATTTTTTCCAAGGCTTCAAAAATTTTTAACGAAAAATCCCTACTATACTGCGGAAAAGAAAACTATCAAACTAAATTTTCACTTCGAACTTATGTTAACTTTAGTCAACATAAAAAATAAGTAACGGCATGTTTCTAAAAGAATATGCCGTTTTTGTATCTTTAATGTTGGCATTCATAATCAATTCCCAAAAGAGGTTTTAAGGCGTTTTTCAAGTAGTATTCGAGAAACATATAAGATTCTATTTTGAAAATACATACATATTGGAAAAATCAATTACACGAACAAAACGAAACATCACTATTATAGGAATTGGTCCTCGTGGTGGTTACGCATTGGAAAATTTCATACTTTCTTTAGAAGGCAAAACCGATTTATCAAAAATTAACTTGTTACTCTTTGAACAAACAGGAAATTTTGGAAATGGAAGCGTTTATGAAACAACGCAAATAGAAAGCAATTGGATCAATATTCCTGAAAGAATTCTACTGTTAGAAAAAAGAGCAACAATAACATTTCCTAAATTTGAAATTCCCTCATTTCCCTCATATCATGATTGGATTGAAACAGATTTTGAAAAAAAACCCAAAAAACACATTGATCATTATCCGCCAAGAGCAAAAATTGGTCGCTATTTACAACAACGGTTTCAATCAATCATAACTCCACTTGTGCACAATGCTATTGTAACACTGATTGAAAGTCAGGTGGAAGAAGTAATTGTGTCGGAAACGTATGATATTTCACTCAAAACAGATGCTAAGGTCTATAAAAATATTGATGAAATTCTACTTACAATTGGTCACCAACCGACCGAATTATCTGAACAACTTTTAGCGTGGAAAAAATTTGCTTCCAACAAATCTAACGTTACACTTTTTACATCTCCTTATCCGATTGTAAATTTTCTAAACCACCAAAATGTAACTGATAAAAGTATTGTTGGACTTAGAGGTTTTGGTTTGGCAATGATTGATGTTGCACGTGCAATTAGTATGAATTTTGGAGAATTTACCCTAGAAGATTCATACACTCGTAAATGCAGTTATCAACCAAATAAGGAATATTCAGGGAAAATGATCCCGTTTTCACTTGACGGATTGCCAGCAGTGCCAAAACCATTAAATGCACTTATGGATGATCTTTTTAAACCTACGGAAACGCAACTTTCAGATTATACATCGCTCATTGGAAATCCTACAACACAAAAAAATGCGTCGAGTCCCGAATTTCTATTAAAAGCATTTGCGCCAATTGCTGCAAAAATATATTTACAACTCAAAACTACTTTTTACAACGAAAAAATGTCCCTCGAAGAGACTGAAAATACGATCATACAATGGTTAAAAGACCCTGAATACAAACATGCTTCCATCCTACCTAACAATCAACCTGTTAAAAATATAATGCAGGATTTTGTAGCAATGGCAACAGGAAACAAGCCAATCAGTTTGGATTTTTGTGTGGGACAAGTGTGGCGACATTGTCAACCTTCTATGTATACCGCATTATCGTTTAATGCATGTCATGAAGACGTTTTTGCGGAAATTATTGCGCTGGACGAATCTACAAAACGTTATTCATACGGTCCACCAGTAGAAAGTATCCAGCAGATGATTGCTTTGATTGAAGCAGGAAAGATCGATACGAAATTTTTGAGCGATCCAGATTTTGAATTGACCGATGATGGCTGGAACTTTCACAACAAGTCACATTCAGAAACTGCCACAATTATGATCAATTCTGTATTAGATCCGCCAAAAATAAAAGTGGTAAAATCTCCAATCATTGAAAATTTACTTTCTTCTGATTTGATTCAAATGGTACATGACGATTTGGGAATTATGACTGATGAACAAGCGTATGTGATTTCTGAAAATGAAGACCATTTTATTCCAATTGCATTGTTAGGACGATTGGCAAAAGGTACTATTATTGGTGTCGATGCCATTTTGGAATGCTACGGCGAACGACCTAAAAATTGGGCAGAAAAAGCAAGTAATCGTCATGTAGAAGCACTTCGAACAAATGATGCAACATGATCGTTTAAGTAGTTTTATATAGGATTGATTTTATGGAAATTAAAGTTAATCAACGTCAGTCTGATTTAACTGAGTCTAATCAGATTTATAATAAAGTTTATAAACTCTCTACTAAAAATCATATTTTCAGTAGTTTATTTTCATTTTCTTTGCTTTCCCAAAGAATACTGAATCAAGTTCAGCACAGGCGTCAACAAAAGAAAGGGAACTTTTCCAGAGGTATTTTTAGTTTTTCTTTATGAAAAAACTAAAACCGCATGAATTTCCCTAAATTTTTTCCAAGGCTTCAAAAATTTTTAACGGAAAATCCCTGCTATACTTCGGAAAAGAAAAGTATCGAACTAAATTTTTACATCGAATTAAAGTTAGTCAGCACAAAAGAGAGTCAAATAAGCGAACGTTTATATCGAACTAAAACTAATTGCCTAAAGTGTTTACAATCAAATTCAATACTACTAATTATCTTTCAAATAAAAAAGGCTCGTCAATTGCTTGACGAACCTTTTTCCCATTAACTAACCAATCCTAATAATTATTATGAAATCTCTATTGTTCTTTTAGGTTTTACTTTATCTTCTTCACGCTTTGGCAATACGACATTTAGAATTCCGTTTTCGTATGTTGCGTTGATTTCTTTTTTGTTAATTGCTTGTGGCAATTTAAATGATCGTTTAAAAGATGAGAAACTAAATTCTCTACGTGTGTAATTGTCTTCAATTGTTTCTTCTTCTTTCTTTTCTTCCGTGCTGATTGTCAACACATCATGATCTAAGGTTAAGATAAAATCTTCTTTCGCTTTGCCTGGCGCAGCAACTTCTAGTTTAAAATCTTCTTCAGTTTCTTTAATATTAACTGCAGGCGTATTTGTCGTACTTGCTACTTGATTAGCGATTCCACCAAACCAATCTGCTGGAAATAATTCGTCTAAAATTGAAGGAAAGTCTACGTTTTTTCTTTTTACTATATTCATCTTATTTGTTTTTTTAGTGATTTAATTTTTTATGTTTTTGTTTATTCAAATACGAGATGTATATGGCAAAAAGGATTCCAAGTCAAAAAATGCGTCATTATGACAGTTTTACATATTCTAATGATGACAAAATGTCGTTTTTACTAAAAAATGATGTGACAGCGTGGCGGAAAATTGAACTTTGTGTAGTAATTTCCTATCATCCATGTTATATCTTAACTAGAGAAAAAGTATATTTATTTAAATAGATATTGTAAATCGAAATTAGACCAACTTATATTCTTAAACTTAATTCTTATGGAGAAAAAAATTATACAAGATTTTTATCAAGGAAAAGTAACTATAAGACCTGAAACAAAAGCCTGCTTAGATGATTATAAAAATGGAAATTGCGTTACTATTGCGTTAATCAAAGCTGCTTTAGTACAGTTTGAATCAATAGAAGGAATATTTAATTCTTTTGAAGAAACAGCTACTGAAACTCATGTACAGTATAGAGATGGTTTTGATGTGACTGTGAATTTAGAAGAAATTGACATCGTAAAAAATATTTCAGGAATAAAAAGTATTGAAAATACTGAATACTATAAAACAGCGATTAAGCTATATGCTATTATTGCAAAAAGGATATATCTACAAAAAGAAAATTATAATGATAAATGTATCACTAGTTTTATGCATGCCGTTGAATTTTTAAACTCAGGCTATCCGACTAGAATTGCTCACAAGTTACTAGCGCTGGGCAAACAAAAAATCAGAATTAAAAAAATAAAAAATCATAAGAGCGTTATAATTCGCTCAGGAGCGCACGCTTCATATTGTAGTTATGGAATTCAAGATATCATGGGTAAAACATATAAAATACGACGTGCGTTTGGAATTTCTTGGATGAAGAATCCTCTAGGAATTGGTGGTGTTGTAAAGGAAGCTTATGTATTGGAATAAATAGCTGATTTCAAAATTTATAAAAAAAGACCTTTCACAACATCGTGAAAGGTCTTTTTAAATATATAAATTGAATACTATTTTACACTCAAAAGTTTATGCTAAAACCGCTTGTACTTTATCCGCAGCTTCTTGGAATTCAACCGCAGATTGAACATCTAATCCAGAACTATCAATTAATTCCTTCGCGATGTCTGCATTTGTTCCTTGCAAACGTACAATGATTGGCACTTTAATAGCGTCGCCCATATTCTTGTATGCATCAACAACACCTTGTGCTACACGATCGCAACGAACGATTCCACCAAAAATATTGATCAAAATTGCTTTTACATTATCGTCTTTCAAGATAAGTCTGAATGCTTCTTCAACACGTTTTGCATCTGCAGTTCCTCCAACATCTAAAAAGTTAGCAGGTTCTCCACCAGCCATCTTAATTAAATCCATAGTTGCCATTGCCAACCCAGCTCCATTTACCATACAACCAACGTTTCCGTCAAGATCTACATAATTGAGTCCTACTTCTCTAGCTTCTACTTCTACTGGATTTTCCTCACGTAAATCGCGCATTGCTGCATAATCCTTGTGACGAAATAATGCATTTTCATCTAACGTTACTTTAGCATCAACTGCCATAATTTTATCATCAGATGTTTTCAATACAGGATTGATTTCAAATAAAGATGCATCTGAAGAAACATATGCTTTGTATAATGAAGAAACGAATTTTGTCATTTCTTTAAATGCCATTCCGCTTAGTCCTAAGTTGAAGGCAACTCTTCTTGCTTGAAAACCTAACAGTCCTAATGCAGGATCTATTTCTTCTGTAAAAATTAAATCTGGCGTTTCTTCAGCAACGGTTTCAATATCCATTCCACCTTCTGTAGAATACATAATCATGTTACGTCCTGTAGCTCTATTTAACAATACAGACATATAAAATTCATTCGGTTCACTATCGCCAGGATAATACACATCCTCAGCAATTAAAACTTGATGTACACGCTTTCCTTCCGCAGACGTTTGTGGTGTTACCAAATCCATTCCGATGATTTGTCCAGCAATATCTTCTACTTCTTGAAGATTTTTGGCAAGCTTCACGCCTCCACCTTTTCCACGTCCTCCAGCATGAACTTGTGCTTTAATCACATGCCATCCTGTTCCCGTTTCTTCTGTAAGTTGCTTTGCAACCGCAACAGCTTCTGCTGGTGTAGTAGCTACTTTTCCTCTTTGAACGCGTACGCCAAAACTTGCTAATATTTCTTTTCCTTGGTATTCGTGTAGATTCATTTTACGAAGTTTTTTATAGAGCACAAATGTAAAAAATCGAAAGCATTAAACCCAATTAATTTTACTTTTTGATGGATTAAAAAACAAAAGAGTCATTCCAACGAACAACTCTTTTAAAATTCAAAGCTTTTACTAAAAATTTTCTCTTTTTTTTGATTACAAATTACGGAATATCGAATCCTGTCGGTTCTGGACACGTAATAAAAGTACACTGCTCTGTTGGCTGTGGCGGACACACAATTATCGATTCGTAACCACACGCTGTAGGCCTGCAACTAAAACAACTACAGCCACTTGCTGTGATACAATTTCCAGTATTATATAAACCTCCTGTTTTTTCGTCTAGTTCACTAATTTTTGTTTTGTTTAATGCTAACAATTTTAAATTCTTTTTTTTCATGATCGTTGTTATTTTGATTACAATTAAAGTTAAGCATATTCAAAATCAAACTGTTACGGTTTTTCCGTAGATTTCATTCCATAAAAAAAGCGAACATTGCTGCTCACTTTTTATCTTACTATTCAATAGTATTAGCAATTAACGAAGGTACAATTGAGTGTTACACATTCTACCGTACAAAATTGTGTTTGTGGTGGCGGACAGACTAAAACAGATATGATTGCACAAAATTCTGTTAGACATGCATTTAAAGTTTGTCCAACGTCAATTGGACCTGGAGCGCCACCTTTTTTGTCGTGTAATTGACTAATTCTCTGTTTGTTTAGACGTAAGGAATTAAGTTTCTTTTTTTTCATGAGTACTATAATTTTTGGTTATGTATAAATGTAAGCATATTGCCAATCAGATAATTACGGTTTTTCCATAGATTTTATTCCATAAAAAAAGTGAACATTGCTGCTCACTTTTCTACTATTTGTAATTATAATGTCCGCCTTACATGAACGTTGTAAATTTTACAGATGATCAGATATTGTACAAAGTCCGTCTACCCAAAGAGAATCACACGCAAATTTCGTTTCACAAAAGTCTGAATGACAAATTGTTTGGCATGAATTGAACATTGAATAATTTGTACATACAATTCCTCCACTTCCGCCTGAATCGTCAAGACGTGCACCTTTGACTTCATTTGATAAAAGGTTAGAAATAGATTTTTTATTCAGATGTAACGATTTAAGATTCTTTTTTTTCATATTATAAGTTTAAATTTTGAGTTATCAGTATTAGCAATAATAAGAAGGACAACCGCCTAATCGTGAATCACAGATATAGTTAGAACATGCTGCTTCATGTGTTTTGTTTGAATTTCCAGATTCATCTGCTTGCCTAAATCCTCCGTTAATGTTTAGGTCTGAAATGGATTTTTTGTTAAGTGTCAATGAATTTAAGTTTCTTTTTTTCATACTGTTTTAGTTTTAAAATGTTAAAATAAGTGTGATGTAATTATTTGTTTACACCGTAGATTGAAAATTATTGTGATGTTTAGGCGAATAGAATTAGCAAACCATTGCAGAACATCCCCACCAAGTATTGCAAAAATCAGTTTCTCTATCAATTTTGCAAATTCCCGTAATACAAGAAAAGTAAGAAGCATTTGAATCATCTTCATTTCCTCCTTTAATAGTTAATTCACCTAATAATGAAATCGACTTTTTGTTAAGGCTTAAATTTTTTAAACTCTTTTTTTTCATGATTTAAATTTTATGTTAAACTTGAGAACAAGTATAGGTATAGAAACTGCTGAATAAAAGAATTGCCAGTCGTATTTATGTAAATTCGATCATAAAAAACAGTGCTTATTCAAATTTAATATGCTGAAAATAATAACTTTGAATTTTAAGCACAGACAAAATCGTCATATGATTCCATTCATCTATTGTATATTATATAATTGTACAAAGTGTCGAAAAATATCATGATTTTGAGATAAGATTTACCTCAAAAATGATTCACGGTAGTAGAAATTTGTATTTTTTGATACATTAAGAGAAGAAAGTATAGGAAGCAAAAGGTATTGAAAACAAAAAAACGAACCGAAGTTCGTTTTTACTATAGTTACAAGTTTGTAAATATTACAATTCATTTCTGGTTGCCAATATTGGATCGCAGGAATCTGGTCTGCAACTTACACAAGAACAACCACTTTTTGTACAATCATCACTAGGTTCTAAACGACCACCTTTTTTATAGTCTAATTGACTTATGTTTTGCTTGTTCAATGTCAAATTTTTTAAACTTCTTTTTTTCATGATTTTAAAATTTTATGATTAATGCTCTAAGATAAAATAAGCATTGCAAATTAAAAATTGTTTGCACTCGTGTTTTATGAATTTCTAGCATATTCGCTTTGAGTTTCTACATTCAGCAATTGTTACAAATAAAACATTTTGTGTTATTTTTATATTTTTTAAATACATTTCTTTATTGTAATTTCATTTTACTATAGTTTTGAACTGTTAAAACAAAAGAAATGAATCGAACTGATTTACTACAAATCGCCCAAACATATGGAAATCCAACATATGTGTATGACGCTCACAAGATAACTTCTCAATATGAACGCCTGACAAACGCGTTTAAGAATGTTTCTAATTTGAAACTCCATTATGCCGTAAAAGCATTATCCAACGTTAGTATTTTAAAATTAATGAAATCGCTTGGCGCAGGATTGGACACCGTTTCTATTCAGGAAGTACAATTAGGACTCGCCGCAGGTTTTAGCGCCGAAGACATTATGTACACTCCAAATGGTGTTTCGCTACGAGAAATTGAACATGCAGCGCAACTTGGCGTTAAGATTAATATTGACAATCTTTCTATTTTAGAACAATTTGGAAGCAAACATCCAGAAGTTCCAGTATGTATTCGTATCAATCCGCATGTAATGGCTGGTGGAAATCATAATATTTCTGTGGGACATATTGATTCGAAGTTTGGAATTTCCATTCATCAAATTCCGCATGTGCTACGCATTGTAGAATTGACAGGAATGCACATTAACGGAATTCACATGCATACAGGAAGTGATATTTTGGATATTGACGTGTTTTTGTATGCTTCAGAAATTTTATTCAACACCGCAAATAATTTTAAAAACCTCGATTTTATTGACTTTGGAAGCGGTTTTAAAGTACCATACAAGAAAGATGATATTCAAACAAATATTGAAGAGTTAGGCGAAAAATTGAGCACACGTTTTAATGAATTTTGTAAAAATTACGGAAAAGAACTCTCACTCAACTTTGAACCTGGCAAGTTTTTAGTCAGTGAAGCAGGCTACTTTTTAGCAGAAGTAAACGTGGTAAAACAGACAACTTCAACGGTTTTTGCAGGAATTGATAGTGGCTTCAATCACTTAATTCGTCCAATGTTGTACAATTCGTATCATCATATAGAAAATATAAGCAATCCCGAAGGTCGCGAACGTTATTATTCTGTTGTAGGATATATTTGCGAAACAGACACTTTTGGAAATAATAGACGCATTTCTGAAATCCGTGAAGGCGATATTTTAAAGTTTAATAATGCTGGCGCCTATTGTTTTTCAATGGCAAGCAATTACAATTCGCGGTACAGACCTGCCGAAGTGTTGTGGTATGAAAACGAAGCACATTTGATCAGAAAGCGCGAAACATTTGATGATATTTTAAGAAATCAAGTGGAAGTGAATTTAGCAACGACTAAGAAAGAGAAAAAAATTCCTAAGAATGCTTAGGAAAGTTTAGTGTTGAAAAAGTGTCTATATAGCGTAGACACTTTTTTTTTATGTTACTTCTTAATTATTTTTCTCAGTAATGTTTGACCATTTTTAAAGCGTATTTTCACAAAATAAATTCCGCTTTTACGCTGCTTCAATTGGATTACATTATTTTTATCAAGCGTCACATTTGAACGTTTTCCGTGTATATCCAATAATGCTATGGTATCTACTTCTAAATTTATAGTACCAAGGTCAATTTTCACTTCATCCGACGTCGGATTTGGATACACAACGACATTGGACAACTTTTCTTCTTCGGTACTCAACAATTGTGATTCGTTTCCAAAAGTGAACCAAAAAACAGACACGACTCTATTGTCGTCAGATGTATATGAATAGTTTGGAGTACTTGCGCCTGTGTAGTAGGTATTATCATCAAAAACAACTTGAGTTTGATTTAGAAGCTGCACACGCCAAAAACCACTCGAAAAATCACTTGGACTAGAAGTGTCCCACCATCCGCCTGGACTTATACTCGTAAAAACGGTTCCATTTCTACAAGCATCATTAAATAATGAATTATCCCAAGTTAGCGTAACAGGCCAATGATCAGTCACAATATCAATAGCATGAATGGTAAAGTCTGTAGGACAATCTTTTCGAAATATTTGTTTTTTTGTATGATATGTTGGCGTAAGCGGAATAGGATACGTAATTCGTGCTTTGAGTTCATCACTAATTCTTACATCCAAACCGGTAGTATAAGGTGTTGTTATGATATTAACTTCGTTAAAAGCTGCATCGATATCATCAGTTGCATTGTCATCATATCCAAGAATAACACTATCTTGATTTCCTGCTGCATCTTGAAAAAAAAGTTCTACACTAAATTCTTGCGCAGAAGAAATATAACTTAGACATAAAAAGAGAAGGAACAGCGTATTCTTCATAATGGTTGGTTTTAATGTGTTTTTAGCATATTCTACGATTGCTTGCAAAATAATAGAATTCTTTCATGAAATTAATTGAAATTTAGGCATTTACAAAATTACGCACTGCATTTCGCATACTTTTTAGCTTGAAAAGTCTTAGGTAGCTTGATTCAATTTTTCAATCACTTCCGTAAGTTCGGCTTCTTTTTGAGTTCCGATTAAAAACTTTTTTCCGTTTATAAGTTCTATTGCCAATCCTTTATTTCCACTGACATTGTATACGGTTCCGTAAGCTGTCCAAAGGCGAATTCCCCAACCACCGACAAATCCGTAATTGACAACTTCCGCACTTTTTATTTCTTGCCATTTGACGTTCTTTTTTATAAAAGGAACATACTGCATGTGAATTCCTGTAGCATCAATTTTTGTTGTTAAACGCATGATGAGAAACAATCCAATAATTAGAAAAACTATAATTGTAGTTATAATCAATCCTGTATCTGACATAGGTTTGCTTCCAAACGATTCTCCAAGTACGAATTGCGTGTACATTCCGTAAATCGGCATGATTCCTATTGGAATTAGAAGCAACCAAAGCCACCATTGTGAAAATTTTTGTGTTTCCGTAAACTGAATTTTCATAGTTCTTATTGTTAAATCTTACTGCGTATTTTCGCGCCAAGCATACTTTCAAAGATACAAAAGTTGGTTTATTTACGGTCTAAATCATTTCTCGTAAAATGATATAAAGTGTAACCGTTTTTTAAATTTTTACTCTTTGGATAAAATAGTATCTTGTAGAAACATTCAATTCTAGCCAAATTTTGATGAAAAAATTACTTCTTTTACCTTTTTTAGTACTTTTTAGTTGTACAACGCAAGAAAAAATGATTGATCCTATACAAGTTGCCCTTGCTTCTGATTCAGAGAAGATTCAAAAAGTAATGCAAAATTTGGACGCACATGAAGTCCAAATCATGTTGACAGATTCAGAAGGAAACGATTTTAGTTTTCAGATTGATGATGACACGTATTTTTATCCTGCAAGCAGCGTAAAATTCCCTGTAGCATTGTTGGCGTTGGAAAAAGTGAACGAAATTCCTGAGGTTGATAGCAATTCTCTACTTAGCGTAAAAGATGATTCTTTACAAACTACAATTAGAAAAGAAGTTCAGAAAATTTTTGCCATCAGTGATAATGAAGCATACAATCGTTTGTTTGAATTTTTGGGACAAGATGAAATTCATGAAAAATTACTCAAAAAAGGGTTGCAACCAGCACGAATTTCGCATCGTGTTGGCACGCAAAACGCTGATAATAGTATGACAAGAGTAATTTCCTTTTATAAAAATGACAGCATTGCATATTCCAGACAAGCAATTGAAAATGAAACGATTGAACATTTACAACTAAACAAAATTCAAAAGGGAAAAGGATTTTACAAGAATGATACTCTAGTGAATGCGCAAATGGATTTTTCTAAGAAGAATTACTTGCCAATTTCTACACTTCATGAATTGATGAAACGTATACAGTTTCCTGAAAAATATACTGAATCTGAACAATTTCAAATTACAGAAAGTGATCGTGAATTTTTGTTAGATGTTATGCACAAAACACCGAAACAACAAGGTTTTACGGATGACGAATACTATGATAGTTATGTGAAATTTTTCATGTTTGGCGATTCGGAAACACCCATGCCCGATCATATTAAAATTTACAATAAAGTTGGATATGCGTATGGTTATTTAACTGATTGCGCACATATTATCGATTTAAAAAATAATATTTCGTTTACGGTTACAGCGACAATTCATGTGAATGAAAATCGAATATTTAACGATGATACGTATGAATATGATGAAATTGGAATTCCGTTTTTAGCTGAATTAGGACGACAAATTCATCAATTTTACCTCAACAAGCAAAAAAAGTAACCCATGAGATTCTTTACATTCATACTATTGTTTAGTATTTCAATCTGTCAAGCACAGCATGTATCAATCAAAAAAGATACGATTCACTCTACAAAAGATACGCTAGTATTTTCTATTAAAAATAATATGCTGTCACCAATGTATTTTAAGATTAACGCTATTAATTCTAGCGCAAGTACTATTATTTACAAAAAGAAAATAGTTATCAAACCTGCTGAAAAAATTTCGAACTTTATGAAAGTTCCAAGACGTATTATTGATACAACAAAGAAGAGTTTTAATTTTTATAAGTATTTCAAATTTTCAATTGGATATAGCAATCCGTATACGGTAAAACATGATGACAGTTATGTATATTTATTGCCTTACAAAAGAAAAAAGAAACTGATTCAAGGGAATTTCGGTAATTTTTCACATGATCATATTCGTTCGTATCATGCATTTGATTTTGGGACAAAAATTGGCGATACTATTTATGCAGCGCGTGAAGGAAAAGTGGTTTTGATTAAAGAAAATTCAAAGAAACACGGACGTACGCGTAAGTTTATAAATGATGGTAATTTTGTAATTATTCAACATGAAGATGGAACAACTGCTTCCTACTATCATTTAAATTTCAATGGTGCGTTGGTAGAAAAAGGCGATATTGTAAAAAGAGGACAAATCATCGGAATTTCAGGAATGACAGGATTTACCACAATTCCTCATTTGCATTTTGTGGTGCATAAAGCAACTGAAGAAGAAGGAAATGTATCTGTGCCAATTCAGTTTGAAGGTTATGTTGGTAAGAAGTTGAAAAAAGGGAAACGATACGCTAGAAAAAAATAAATACCTATGGATAGTTTTAATATTGTATTGGTCATTGCTGTGCTTCTTTTTGCAAGATTAGGAATGCGCTTGTATAAAAATTTTCCAAAATCGGACAATAGCGAAGATTCAGAATAATAATACTTAATAGTGATTGCATGCTTAAATTTTTTAGATCAATTCGTCAAAATCTTATCACTCAAAAAAAGTTTAAAAACTATATTTTATATGCCATTGGAGAAATTCTTTTGGTAATGATTGGAATTTTATTGGCGTTACAAGTAAACAATTGGAATGAACATAGAAAGACCAAAGACACACTGAAAGATACGTTGAAAACAATTGCTATTGATTTGAAAAGAGACACCATTGCCGCTACGCAATTGATCAAAATCATTGAAGTAAGTCAGGAAACAAGCGAAAAAATTATCGACAAAGTTGTAAATCCTGAGAATTTTAATGAATTTCCACGAAGCCGAAGTTTAGTAACATTATACCAACCGTTTAACATTCAAACGAAAGGTTTTGATATTTTAAAACGCGTTACTGATGCACAAGCAAATGAAAAAGACAGTCTTTTTTCAGATTTGACACAGTTTTATGCTCTTTTCATTCCAAATATTGATAAAAGTAACGAACGCTTGGAAAAAGTTGTTTTAGAAAATTTAGACGATTTTAAAGCATTTCCATGGTTTGTAGATTGGGCACAAGGAAGCGTAACAGACGAAATGATTTTATACTTTTCAACAAGTGAAGATTATCGCAAACGAGTTGCTGCTTACAATGTATTGGCATACGGAAACCATTTACTTTTAATTAAAAGCTATAAAGAAAATGCTAAAATTGTTTTGGAACGTATAGAAAAACGTTTGAATGAAGATTAGTGATTCTAAAAATTATTAGACTTTTCTTAATTAATTAACAAAAGACACATCAATAATCATAGATGTGTCTTTTTAAAATCTAAGAATTTAAAGATTATTATTTTCCCTTGTATTCTTTATTATTAGGGTTCAATTGATTTGCTCGATTGCTGTCATTAGGATCAACTTCTCTTACTTTATGAAATTCTTCATTATTAGGATTCAACTGATTTCCTCTATTTACATCGCTAGGATCTTGTTTTTGCTTACTCATAATTTTAAAAGTTTAAATTATTATTAATTAAAGTTCTCCTCTATCTTTTAGAGCTTTTTCTATTCTCCTTAAAAATGCTAAATCGTCTGGTGGAATTGGCTTCTTCTTAAGTATAGCAGTCCTAATTCGCTTCAAATCTTCTGTAGTCATAAGAGTGAGATTTTGTTTACTCATAATGTTATATTTTAAAAATTAATACTATTGCTTTTGAAAGCTTTTAAAATTTTAGAATAGCGCTTATTCTTACATCAAAGATGAAACAGAAAGAAATTTTATTTTACTTTTTGGGATAGACAGGTTATATTTGGGATGAAATCAGCTTATTTTGTGACAACAAAGAGAAGTAAGTGCTTACAAAAAGTATTGAAAGTAATTTTATGATAAATAACAATAAAGATTTGATCGCAGAGAATGAAACACTTACATTTTTGATATGGCTTCTCCTCATTTTTTTAATCCTTATTACTTTAAGAAACATTTATAATGCTTATAAAAAACGTTATTACAGAAAAGACAATAATGAATTAAAAGATCATATTATTAACAATCAAAAAGCAGTAAGTGGTTATAGCAGACAGATAAGAGATATTGAAAAGCTAACTAATGAACTTCTTTTGAAAGAACAAAAAATTACTGCTTTAAAACAGCAAATTCATTACAAAGAAAAGAAAATCGTCACACTAGGTAAAGCTATAAATAACCAAAAAATAGCCTTCGAAAAATTTGCAAACTATAAAACAATAGAAGCAAATAATACGCGATTAGGGGCTCACTTTATAAAAAATATAATCAACCAAATTTATAATGATCTAGAAATTGCTCAAACAAAATATAAAACTATTTTTGGAATTCACTACAAAATTGGAAAGTCTAGTAGTGGTATTCCACCTATAAAAGCATTAAAAAGTATCTTTAAAATCCTAGATTACAATGTTTCGGCTTTAAATAAAACACATATTTCTATAAAAACAGAATTGGAACACATTCGTATATTTTTGGAATTAATTCAATACTTGAAACCTAGTGCTCACATAAAATTTGAAAATTTTTTGGATGTAGATCAAGAAACCTCTTTAGAAATTAAACCTACATTATTTTTTCCATTTGTAGAGAATGCACTAAAACATGGAAGACTTAATGATGAAGATTCATTTATTAGCATAATTTTAAAAAAGACAGAAAATGAAAAGATTGATTACTGTTTGGTTAATAGTGCTGATGAAGTTCCAATGAATCAAATAAAAACTGATATTGATGATGGATTTGGCTTAAACGCTCTTGAACAATTGATTGATACATATTATCCCGATAGTTCACTAGAACACTATCTTTTGCCAAATAATCAATATATCTCAAAACTTACATTATCACTTTCTTAATGGAAATACGCTATATACTTATTGATGATGATACTTATACATTAAAAAATGTTAAAAATAAAATTGATAGCATAGCTAGTGATTATGAATTAAAGCATGTTGCAAGTTATCATAGCTCTAAAAAAGCATTTGAAGAAATCAATCCTGATTCTTTTGATCTATTAATTGTAGATTTTCAAATGCCTGTATACAATGGAATACAAATTGCTAAGAAAATTGCCAATGCAAAGAAGATCATTTTTTTAACTTCTACCACGGGAAAACAAACAGAAATCATTAATAACTTAGACATAGTAGGATATTTAAGCAAACCGTTTGAAATTGAAGTTTTTGAAGATATATTAAAAAGAAAGATTATTGGTAAAATTCAAAATAACGTAAATTATTTGACAGATAAAATACAGCTTTCAACGGGCGATAGTAATTATATTTTTGATATTAAAGATGCGTTCTATATTACTACAGCAAAAAATATTAAGAACTATCAAGCCAAAAAAAACTATGTCACTATTTATGGAAAAGAAGACGAAGTTCTGATAGAAAATATTCGTATGACAATTAGTGATCTTGCTAAAAAACTAGCATCTCATAACTTTGAAAAAATTACACCTAGAACAATTATTAATTTATCGCATATAAAATCAAGGGTTAGTACTGAAATTACATTGCATCATAGTAAAGAACAATTTGAAATAAATACAAAAGCAAAACAAACGTTTATATCTAAACTAGCTTCCTTTTTTAGACAAAAAAAATAATATTACTCTTAATTATCCTCATAAAACGTCAAACCATTCATATCCAAATCGTAAAAAGCAAATTCTTTAGTTCCCCATGTAGTTTCCTTTAAGGAAGTATTTTCGTGAAATACATCTTTTGTTTTGTATTCATCAAATAATGCTTGTGTATTTAAGACAACAAATCGTAACATTGGGCGATCAATATGATGTTCCCACTCGGAAGCACAATGCCATTGCAAGTGGATTTCTACATTTCCACGCCTGATTCCTGCATACATAGGATTGGTTTTATGATCTGCAAAAGCAACTTCAAAACCGAGTTTATTTACATAAAATCCCAAGGCGGCTAATACATCTTTTACAGCCAAAACTGGATGCACGCTCAAAAACTGTGTTGTTGCTTTCATATATTGAATTTCATCTACTTAAAGATAGTATTTTTTAAATAAGATTTCTTTTTAACACATAAAAAGGTATCTTTAATTCTGTATAATACGTGTGTTATGAAATATCTTTTCTTTTGCTTCTTGTTACTAAATTCATATGGAATCTTAGCACAGCATAGTCTGGAAACTGAAGCCGTTCTTTCAGAATTTGGCTTGTATACTATGGATCAACAACTTGATGAAGCCACTATGAAAAAAGAGCTAAAAACTATTTTTCCTGAGATAAAATTCGTTGACGAACCGCCAAAAGGAAATATTGATGGTACCATGGCGTATGTAGAAGCAATTTCAGATGTTTCTATAGATTATCCAGTACATACGATGGAGTATTTATCTTATTTCGCAGACGGATTTAGCAAGACAAAAAAAGAAGAATTGATTGCTTCGAAAAATGCGTTTATTTGTGTGTTTTACTATCAACGAAAAAATGCATTTACACATTCAAAGAAATTATTTGATTGGGTTTACAAAAAAATTAAAAACACAAAATATGTGGTGTATGATGGAGAAGTAAGAGCCTATTTTTCATCTGAAACTTGGAAAAAAAATCGTATTGACGCTTGGGAAAATGGTCTTCCGAATGCCTTAAAACTACTCATGCTGCACACGTACAGAGATACAGAATATTGTCGTTCCATCACTTTGGGCATGCAACGTTTAGGATTGCCCGATTTGGTCATTGAAGATTCTCCCTGTTTAAACGCAACAAATGCGAGTCAGCTTCTTATGATAATTGCACAATTATTAGTAGAAGGCAAACGTATTGAAAATGAAAGTTTAGTGGTTCATTTAGACGCGATTAAGAACTCAGAATTTCAACGTGTGATTCCTTCTATTGTATTTGAGAATGCCAAGAAAAAAGCTACTATTGCATTCAAAACTTCTATTCCAATGCAAGAAGGCGATCCTATGAATACGATTCATAAAGTTGATTTTGATGCAAAAGGATATGATAATACCCAAGCCTATGAAAACGAAATTTACACCAATCTTTTTGGTGCTGAAGATGCAATCACTCATGTAAATCATAACAAAGAAATTGAAGCTGCTAGCGAACGTGCAAAACAACGTTTGCCTGCGCTAAAAAGACTTTTTAACAAAGGATTAGATACTGAATCACTACTCCTAAAAGCACCTTTTACTACTGATGAAGGCGGAAACGAATGGATGTGGATTGAAGTCATCCGTTGGAAAGATGAAACGATTGAAGGAATTCTACAAAATGATCCTTATTATATTAAAAATTTAAAATCTGGAGCAAAAGTTACGGTACAACAAGCGGACGTTTTTGATTATATTTTATACAAAGCTGACGGAACTATGGAAGGAAATGAAACAGGAAAGTTGATTCAAAAATATGGAAATTGAGGTCTAAACTTCTTAGATTTTTTGGATGTATCGATAATTAGACTCTTGGAGTGTTAGCTGAATCATCTTACTGTAATTCGTATATGTGGATTCCGCATCAAGTGCTGAATGACAGATAGATAAAACAAAACCAAGCGATCTATTCTAATGTAACAAATTGAAAATTTGAAAATGCACCAATGAAAACTCAACTACTGACAGGCTAACAACTTACGCACTTACTAAGAGGCAAAGCCGATACAAAAGTGAAGCGAGTCTAAAAGCGAAGCGAGTCTAGAGAAGCTAGACTTTTTTCAAACTCAGCTACCATTTCTGCGACAACAGTTCCCGCAGGTTTTATATCATGAATTAACGCTGAAACTTGTCCAATTTCCAATTCGCCTTCTACCAAATCGCCTTCAAACATTCCGCGTTTTGCGCGCGCTCTTCCTAATAATGTTTTTAGTTCTTCAATACTTGGTGCTTTTGTGTATAATTCTTCTAAATCTTCGTAGAATTTATTTTTCAACAATCGAACTGGCGCTAATTCTTTCAGCATTAATTTTGTGCTTCCTTCTTTTGCTGCCACGACTTGCTTTTTGAATTCTATATGTGAAGATGCTTCGTCCGTTGCTACAAATCGGCTTCCAACTTGTACACCATCTGCGCCTAAAACTAGTGCGGCTAGCATGGCTTTTCCACTTCCAATTCCGCCTGCGGCAATTAATGGAATGTCTAGTTTTTCTTTTACTGTCGGAATTAATGTTAAGGTCGTTGTTTCCTCTCTTCCATTGTGTCCGCCAGCTTCAAAACCTTCTGCCACAACAGCATCAACGCCTGCATCTTGTGATTTCAGTGCAAATTTTGAACTACTGACTACATGCGTAACAGTAATTCCGTTTTCTTTCAAAAATGGCGTCCATGTTTTTGGATTTCCTGCCGAAGTGAATACAATCTTCACGCCTTCTTCCACAATAATATCCATGATTTCCTCAATATTCGGATACAACATTGGTACATTGACGCCAAACGGTTTGTCGGTTGCTTTTTTACATTTTTGAATGTGTTCTCGCAATACATCTGGATACATTGATCCTGCGCCAAGTAAGCCTAATCCGCCAGCATTACTGACCGCAGAAGCCAATCGCCAACCACTTGCCCAAATCATTCCTCCTTGAATTATTGGATATTCTATATTGTATAATTGTGTAATTCTATTCTGTGCGAATAAAGTCATGCTTTATTGTTTTATAAGTTTTTTGGTCAATTGCGTTCCGTTTGCTTCAATCCGCAGCAAGTACATTCCGGCTGCTAATTGACTGATATCTATGTGAGTGTTTGCATCTATTTTCTGTGTTTGAATCGTTTTTCCAACCAACGTTCCTAAGGTAATTGTTACATTTTTAGAAGATGTAGGCAAGTTGATATATACAATCGCTTTCGCGGGATTTGGAAAGACTTGAATCACATCTGGATCTAAACTTTCTGGAGTTGATAAGGTTTGAAACGCCAATTCAAAATTTGGAATTCCGTGTCCTAATTGAATCGTAGGATTTGCATAGATTGATGACGATTCGCGCACCAATTGCATCAATTCTAAATTCGTTTTGTTCGGAAATGCTTGTACCAAACATGCCATTGCACCTGCGATGATTGGCGATGAAAATGAAGTTCCATTAGAGATTCCTATGTTTCCTGTAGAACTAATGACATACACACTTTGTCCTTGCGCTACAACATCTGGTTTTACAGGAACATTTGGTGTTCTTCCGCGTGAACTAAACGTGGCATAATTCCCGCTAGGATCTACAGCTCCAATGGTAAAACCATTTCCATCTGCTGGCGCAGTAATGATTCCCCAAGTGCCATCGTTTCCAGAGTTTCCTGCGGAGTTTACGATGAGCATTCCTTTTTCAACAGCAATGTTAGCGCCTTTGGTAATGAAAGCTGTATTTCCGTCCATATCAGCCGTAGTATAATCGTATCTACTGTCATCAAAACGATTGTAACCTAATGACGTATTTACCACATCAACACCTAAGCTATCTGCGCGTTCTGCCGCTTCTACCCAGTTTGATTCTTCCAGCGGCGTTTCGCTTCCAGCATCTTCTGTTCGGAATAAGTAATAGCTTGCATCTGGCGCCGTTCCTACAAATTGTCCATCTACATATCCTGCCATATCTGACAAAACTGTTGTTCCGTGCATGTTTCCTGTGTAAGCATACACATCGGCAGTTCTATCTACAAAATCATATCCGTTTAATAAATCGCCATTGTCGCGTAAACGTTGAAAAGCTGCCATCGTATTTACATTTGGGAAACCGCTATCCATTACGGCAACTGTGACACCTTCGCCTGTGTAATCGAGTTCGTGTAGTTTGTCAATTTTGATCATTGCCGCTTGGTTTGATCCGTCTCCGTAGTTATACATGACAAGCGTTTCAAACTTGTCTTCTGTTTTTTTGATTGTATTTGAAGTTGCGGATCTATTCATTGTATTTAACGATCGATCGACATATACTATTTGATTTACAAATGATAAGTTGAGTAAGTTATCAATATCCGTTTGCGTTCCTAAGACATGTACGCAGTTGAACCATTTTGATTTCGCTCTGACTGTAATTCCTGTTTGGTTTTTCACTTGTGTGATATAGGATTCGTTTACAGGCACATCGCGTTCGTCAATAGCAACTCCGTGATTTGTTTTACGATCGATGGCTTTTTGTGTGAGAATTGTTGTTGGATTCGCCAATGAATTTGCTACATCAGCTTTATCGGTAAAGTATACCCAAGCATGTTGTGTTTGCGCAAAACTGAAGCTTGAAACTACTAGAAACGATAGGATGATTAGCTTTTTCATAGGCTTTTGTGGTTTGTTCTCTGTTCTTTGTTAAGTTGTTGAGTTGTTGAGTTGTTGAGTTGTTGAGTTGTTGAGTTGTTAATTTGATATTTCTGCTAACTTCTAATGACAACTTAAACTTTATTCTTTGTTCTCTGCTCTTTCTTCTTTTTTCTTTGTTCTTTGTCAAGTTGTTGAGTCGTTGAGTTGTTACTACATATTTACCTTTTCAAATTCAATTTCAAACTCAACTTCAATTCCCCTAAGAAATCACACCTGAACCTATTAATTCGTCTTCTAAATACCAAGCTACAAATTGTCCTTCCGTGATGGCACTTTGCGGATTTTCAAAATCTACATATGCACCGCCGTCAATTTTATAAATCAACGCTGTTTGTAATGGTTGACGGTAACGAATACGCGCCATCACTTCCATAGATTCATCTGGCTGTAATGCCATATCTTCACGAACCCAATGCAATTCGTCGTCTTTTACAAAGAGTGTTCGTCTGTATAGTCCTGGATGCGTTTTTCCTTGTCCTGTATAGATTACGTTTTCTTTTACGTCTGTTTCTATGACAAATAATGGTTCTACAGTTCCGCCAACGGCTAAACCTTTGCGTTGCCCTTTGGTAAAGTAATGCGCTCCTTGATGTTTTCCAACTATTTTTCCATCAGATAGTGCGTAGGTATGTTTTTGTGCATAAAACTCCAACTCTTCAACTTTGTTTGCAAATGTTGGCAATTCTTTTTGATAACTTTCTATATCATTTGGCACCTCAACAATGACACCTTCTTTTGGTTGTAATTGTTGTTGTAAAAAATCAGGCAGTTTTACTTTTCCTATGAAACATAAACCTTGTGAATCCTTCTTTTCGGCAGTAATTAAGTTTGCTTTTGCGGCAATTTCGCGAACTTCAGGCTTTGTCAATTCTCCGATAGGAAATAATGATTTTTCTAATTGTTCTTGTGAAAGTTGGCAAAGAAAATACGATTGATCTTTGTTTCCATCTTTTCCAGCTAGAAGTTTATGAATGGTTTTTCCATCTTTTTCGATGGTTTCTTTTCTGCAATAATGACCCGTTGCAACATAATCAGCACCTAAGTCTAATGCTATTTTCAGAAAAACATCGAATTTTATTTCACGATTACAGAGTACATCCGGATTTGGCGTTCGTCCTTTTTCATATTCATTGAACATGTAATCGACGATGCGTTCTTTGTATTGTTCGCTTAAATCTACCGTTTGGAACGGAATTCCTAGTTTGTCTGCTACTATTAAGGCGTCATTGCTATCTTCTAACCATGGACATTCGTCGGAAATGGTCACAGAATCGTCGTGCCAATTTTTCATGAATAGTCCAATTACTTCATATCCTTGTTCTTTTAAAAGATATGCGGTTACACTTGAATCTACTCCGCCAGAAAGTCCTACTATTACTCGTTTCATTTTTATTTCGTTCGCTTGTTTATCACTGTCCTTACGATTGATTTTATATTGAGAATCTCAACTGCGCTCCATGTCACTTATTTATTTTTCATGAATGTATGAAGTACATTTCAGATTTCATCTTACTTAAGACGTATGATATATGTATTGCTGACAAAGATACTATCTTTTTCGCTTTTTTCTGAGTGGTTTTGTGGGAAGCGTATTTTTAATAAAATTGAATGTAAAAAATGGATTTGACTGAGTTTGAAATAAACTTTTTCGGCTATATTTTAAAGATTTCGCTATACAGCGGGATTAGTTCTATTTACACAATTGTGTTCGTCTTTCGGACTTCACAATCGTGAATTTTACTAAAATTAAAAAGCCTGAATGCGAAAGAAACATTCAGGCTTTTCGTATCATATCAAGATAATTATAGCGCAGACAATTCAAATACTAAATATTCGAGAAGTCGATCCACCGTACTAAATCCATCGTCGTGATTTTCCGTATGAAATGATGAATAGAATACGCCGCCTTCTCCAACTAGAAATGTAAACGCTAAGTCTTTGTTTTGTTGCACTGAGTTGTTGCTGTTGTCGCGGAATTCAACTGGTCCGTTAAACCAACTAATTACCGTTGCATCATTTGCACTGTCGACAACTTGCCATCCTGGCAAAAATTCGTCCAACAAAATTGTATCATTATTATTTAAAGTAATTCCAAAGTTTATTTGCAACCAATCGATTAAATCTTGATCAAAAATAGTTGCTTCCGTAGACAATGATTGTCCACTTTTTTCATTGTCTAAAAAGTCAATGTATGCTGGTCCATCTGAGATTCCTTGCACATATTTGAATGCGAAATCCGTTGCATATAAGATTCCTCCATTGGTTACATAGTCTAAAATATTTGCATTAAACTGAGTATAACTTTCACTTAAACCACAGTTTAAGAAAATGATGTCGTATTCGGCCAACATATCAGGAGAAGCTACTAAATCTGCAAACGTAAAGCTTACATTTGGCACTAAATTGGTTCCATCTTCAGGAGAAAACATTCCTGGCTCATCATGATGATGTCCGTGATGTCCTGTAGTTGCTAATGGTCTTCCTATACCATTTCCTTGAATGATATCAAATAAAGGTTCTTGTGTAATTGGGTTTACCAAACCGATGTCGTATAGTATTGATTCTATATTATCGTATACTCCTTTTACTACTCCAATTCTTGGAAATGATTCTATCGGAATGTTAGGAATTTGAACGTCGTCATCTTCGGCTACTTCTACGGTTCTTGCCGAACTGAACAATCCTTTTTGCAATGACACTTCATATTCGCCTACAGTTAGGTTTGTAAGTGTAAAACTTCCGTCGGTTCCAGAGTATGTTTCGGCAACGACATTACCGTCTTTACTTGCGGTAACAACAGCATTTACAATAGGATCTACATTGTTTGGTGCTAAAAATTTTCCTGAAATACTACTTTCTGCTAATGGAGCTGGTTCATTGTCTTTATCACAAGCCGTAAAGAAGGTAATTGCAAGTAATAGAAGGGTTAGTTTTTGGAATTTCATATTGTATATCGGTTTTGATTGTTTCTTTAGAAAACTATAACACCTTATATAACAAATGGTTAAAGTGATGGCGTTTTGTATTAAAACAATTTAAAAACTGTTTTTCCCCTATTGGCTTATACGATTTTTTTGTGACACGAATATTTTTCTTGAAATAAAACCAATGATACATACGTTTTTTATGGAATTGGTAGATTTTGCTGTATATTCGATTTTATTGAAATAGTTATAGAAATATGAAGTATAGATTTTTGATTGTGGTTGCGTGTTACTTTTTTGTGTTTCCAAAAGGATTTTCGCAAAATAGCAAGATTGATAGTTTAGAGGTTAAGATTGGGCAAATGATTATGCTTGGGATTGGAAAAGATACCGTGATTCAGCCTAATAATGAGATCGTTGCCGCAATTAAAGCACAACAACTTGGCGGTATTTTGTTGTATGAAAAGAATATTGCCCAAGAAGCGTCGGTACAAAAATTGAAAAAACTAATTACAATGCTCCGTAAAGAAGCTTCATTGCCTTTGTTGGTAAGTATTGATGAAGAAGGTGGAAAAGTAAATCGTTTGAAAGCGAAATACGGTTTTCCCGAAACGGTTTCTGCAAAGTATTTGGGCGATCTTGATGATGTAGCTTCCACAAAATATTTTAGTGATATTATTGCGCACAATTTGTTGTTGTTAGGTATTAATGTGAATTACGCGCCTGTTGTAGATGTTCATAATGGCGAAAATCCGCCAATTGGGAAAAATGAACGTGCATTTTCTACAAATCCTAAAGATGTGATTAAGCATGCACGACAAGTGATTTCGAGTCATCGGTATTTTGGAGTAAAGACCGTTTTGAAGCATTTTCCAGGACATGGAAACTCGAAAGAAGATTCACATTATAATGTAACAGATGTGAGTAAGTATTGGAAACAGAAAGAAGTGTTTCCGTATGTAAAGTTATTGTATGAAGGCAATGTAGATGCGATTATGACGGCGCATATTGTGAATGAAAAACTTGATGATTCTAAGTTGCCTGCGACACTTTCTAAGAAGATTATGACTGATTATTTACGTGATGATATTGGCTTTGAAGGTGTTATTTTTTCGGATGATATGCAAATGAAAGCCATTGCGAATCAGTTTGGTTTTGAGAAATCTATTGAGATGGCAATTTTGGCTGGCGTTGATGTGTTGATGTTTTCAAATCATATTCCGATGAAAGGACGCGATATGATTTTACCCAAAGATATTATTGCGATTGTAAAACAACTGGTTGAAGATGGAAAGATTTCTAAGGAACGAATTGATGCTTCGTATCAACGAATTTTGAAGTTTAAGGAAGGATTGTGAAAAGAGATGTTAGACCGCTTCGCTGTTAGATGTTAGATCGCGCTTTGCGCTGTTAGATACAATGGAAATTAATTGAACTATTCGTTTTGATTAGGTTCTCGACTGCGCTCGAACTTACAAGTTGTTGATTTGAAATAATAACGATTTAAGTTTACTACTTGCCTTTTGAATTTCTGTTTTCACAGGAATGCTATTTATAAAACCAATAGAGGTTGTCTAAAAAAGTTTAAAAAAACGTCATTCTGAATTTAATTCAGAATCTCATTACACTGATTTTCAATGATTATGAGAAACCGAATCAAGTTCGGCTTGACGAAAATTTAGCTTTTCAGACAGCCTCTTTTTCTTATGATTCTAAAAAATACTTTTAGAATATTTTACTTTAAATTTACTTCAGCTAAGATAATCTAGAAACGCGTACGCGGTCTAACTTCTAACAGCGAAGCAATCAAAAATTCTATTTACTTTTTGTTTGCCTTTTTCTGCGCTTCTGCTTGTTCCATCATTTCTTGCATTTTCTTTTGGAAACGGTTTTGCTTTTTAGGCTTCTTTTTGTTCTCTTCTATTTTCGCGTGAATTTTTTCTTCATCAATAATGTAGTTTTTAATGACTAACATGATTCCGATAGTAATTAAGTTCGATACGAAATAGTATAAACTTAATCCACTTGCGTAGTTGTTGAAGAAGAATAACATCATTAATGGAGAGAAATACATCATGTATTTCATCATTTTGCTCATGTCTGGCATTCCTTCTTGCGTTGGCTGTTGCGACATCATTTGCTGACCTGTTGTCATACGCATGTAGAAGAAAATAGCAATAGACGCTAAGATTGGGAATAAACTGATGTGATCTCCATATAATGGAATGCTCCATCCTTCTGGGAATTGATAAATGGTATCATAGGATGATAAATCTTCTGCCCACAAGAAACTCTTTTGACGCAATTCAAATGCCGATGGGAAGAACATGAAAAGTGCATAGAATACAGGAATCTGCATTAATGCTGGAATACAACCTGCCATTGGACTTACACCTGCTTTTCCGTATAGTTTCATTGTTTCTTGTTGCTTCTTCATTGCATCATCCTTGTACTTTTCGTTGATTTCAGTAATTTCTGGACGAATTACTTTCATCTTCGCTTGCGATAAGTATGATTTGTAGGTTACTGGCGATAGTAATAATCGAACTAATATCGTCATCACCACAATCGCAATACCTGCTGGCAAGAATGCACTTAATAATCCAAATAGTGGAATTAGGAAGAAACGGTTGATCCAACCAAAGATTCCCCAACCTAAAGGAACGATTTCATCTAGGTTTCTGTCATATGCAGTGAGCGTGTCATAATCTGTTGGACCGTTGTAAATGTCCATGTTATAGTTGAGTTCGCCTCCTTTTAATTCTAACGGAATTGTTGCGCCAAATTCTTTTAGGAACTTTACATCTTTTTCAGCCATTTCGCTATCTACAATATTATTTGTAGACAGTGTTGCTGTTTTGAATGCTGTATCTGTTAATAAGATTGATGAGAAGAAATGTTGTTTGTAACCTAACCACGTCACATCATTTACTTTTTCTTCGTCTTCGGCTTGTCCTAAGTAACTGTCTTTTCCATCATCATATTCGTAATGCAAGTCTGTATAGCGATTTTCATAGGTAACACTTTTCGCATGACGGAAACTTTTTAGCTTCCACTCCATATTGACTGGCTGACTAACGTTGACAACTCCATTTAATCCTTGCGAACGCACGGTAAAGTCTACCATGTAATCATCCTTCATTTCATATCTGTATTCTAGATATTTGTCCGCCGCAACTTTCAGTTTCATCGAAAGTACTTTGCTGTCTCCATTTTCAGTGTACGTAGGTTCAAAAGGTAAATCTTTTGTACTTAGCAAACGATTGTCGGCAGTTGTAAGGTTGATTCCAAAAGAAGCGTTTCCATCTTTAACCAAATATACAGGCAAAGAATCGTAGGTTTTTAGTTCCTCAAATTCGCCTTTTACTATTTGTCCTTTGATGTGTGCTTCTACAATTTGTCCACCTTTGTTACTTATTTTTAGTGAAAGTACTTGGTTTTCAATTGTCGTTACGTCGTCCAAAGATACTTTTCCGACATTGTAACTAAATGCGCCAACATTGCTTTTGTATTTTGCGGCTTGTATAGAATCTGTTAAATCTACTGTAGTTTCCTGAATTGCGTCCGCTTTCGGATTTGCTGTTTCAGTAGTAACCTGCTCCGTTTTTGCTTTTTCGGCTTCTTCCTGTGCAGCAACTTCTTCTTCAGTAGGTTGCATAGAGTTTATCCAAAAAACTCCAATTAAGGCCAAAAGCCCAAATCCTATAAATTGTTTGTAATCAAACTTGTTTTCTTCCATTTAATCGTTATTTATGCTAATCTCATATAAAAGGCATCTACCTATTGGATAGACACCTTTTTTCTTTTTTTGTTACTCAAAAAAGTACCCAATTTACATTTTTATGCCAAAGTGGCATTTTGTTTTTTTTCTGAATGCATGAATGCTGCTTTTACGAAAGCCACAAATAATGGGTGCGGATTTGCTACTGTACTTTTGTATTCTGGATGATACTGAACACCTACAAACCAAGGATGAGAAGGCAATTCAACTATTTCTACTAATCCAGTTTTTGGGTTCAATCCTGTAGCAATTAATCCTGCTGTTTCTATTTTTTCTTTGTAATCGTTATTAAATTCATATCGATGGCGATGACGTTCTAAGATCATTGATTTCCCGTAGATGTCATGTACTTTACTGCCTTCTTTCAACTCACATTCCCACGCTCCTAAACGCATGGTTCCGCCTTTATCTTCTATATTTTTCTGCTCCTCCATTAAGTTGATTACTGGACTTGCCGTTTTCGGATTCATTTCCGTAGAGTTTGCACTTTCTAGTCCTAAGACGTTTCTAGCAAATTCTATGACTGCCATTTGCATGCCTAAACAGATTCCCAAGAAAGGAACATTGTGTTCGCGTGCATATTGTACAGCTCTTATTTTTCCTTCTATTCCACGATCTCCAAAACCTGGCGCTACTAAGATTCCGTCTAAGTTTTTGAAATCTTCAGCAATGGCTTTTTCCGTAATGTACTCCGAATGAATCGATTTTACGTTGACTTTGATTTCGTTTTCCGCTCCAGCGTGAATAAACGCTTCAAGGATTGATTTGTACGAATCTTGCAATTCAACATATTTACCAACCAAACCAATGTTTACTTCATTTTTTGGATTTTGAAGTTTGGTTAAAAATTTATTCCAACGCGATAAATCTGGTTTGTCTTCTTCTACTAATGCTAATTTTTTTAAGACAACCGAATCTAATCCTTCTTGAAGCATTAGGTTTGGCACATCGTAAATGGTTTTTGCATCAATGGATTGAATGACTGCTTCACGTTTTACATTGCAAAATAAGGCAAGTTTGTGACGTAATTCCTCCGATAATTCATGTTCTGTTCTACAAACTAATATGTCTGCTTTTATTCCACTTTCCATGAGTGTTTTGACAGAATGTTGTGTTGGCTTTGTTTTTAATTCGCCAGCCGCAGAAAGGTACGGAACTAGTGTTAAGTGAATTACAATTCCGTTGTTTTCGCCTAATTCCCATAGTAGTTGACGAACTGCTTCAATGTACGGTAAAGATTCTATATCTCCGACAGTTCCACCAATTTCAGTGATGACGATATCGTAGTTTCCTGAGTTTCCAAGAATTTGAATTCGTTCTTTGATTTCATTGGTAATATGTGGTACAACTTGCACCGTTTTTCCTAAGAATTCTCCTCTTCGTTCTTTTTCAATGACACTTTGGTAGATACGTCCTGTTGTTACGTTGTTTGCCTGAGAAGTTGGAACATTTAAGAATCGTTCGTAGTGCCCTAAATCCAAGTCTGTTTCTGCGCCATCATCCGTGACATAACATTCGCCATGTTCATACGGATTTAGCGTTCCTGGATCGACATTGATGTAAGGATCTAGTTTTTGTATGGTGGTTCTGTAACCTCTTGCTTGTAACAATTTCGCCAAAGATGCCGCAATTATTCCTTTTCCTAAAGAAGAAGTCACACCGCCCGTAACAAATATGTATTTGGTGTTTGCCATTCGTACTAATGTGTTGTGTTGTTGTTGTGTATTCGGCGGCAAAAATACAAAGAAGAATTCATAATCAATAAAGGTTGAATAACTATTTTTCAAGTGTATTCAACCTTTGTTTATTTTACTGATAAAACCTGATTATCAGCGAAGTATATTTTATTTATTTTTATGCGTCAGCGTTTTCTTCGGTATCATTTGGTTTTAACACCATTCCAAGTGCTGTATTGATGACTGTATCAAGAATACTATTTTTTAGGTGTCCTAATTTTATTTTAGATACGCCAGCGGCATATAATCCTTTGAGAACGACCAAATCTTTTTGACTTTCCACTAACCATTTGTATTCTTCTGGTGTGATGGCTCCACTGGCTAAAAATAGTGTCCAGCGTTCTAGTTTTTCTTTGGAAGCATCTAAAAAGTCTTGTACATCTTTTTTTGATTCCGACTTTAGATCCTCAAATTTTTCACCTACTAAACCAAGTAAGTTTCCTTTTATTTCTTTTAGTATGTCTTTAACGTTCATGTTGTTACTGTTTTGTAATTATTGTAAACCTAGTATTTGTTTGAGTTTGTTTTCAGCGGCAGGATCTTTTTTCCCTTCGTATTGAAGAATTAAATCCAAGGCTTCGCTGACTTGTCCTTTTGCTTCGTCAATAAAAACGGGACTTACTGTGCCTTTTTCTTTCCACATTTTCAGATAACCCGCTATGAATTTTTTATCAGGATTGGCGATCATTTTCCACATAGCATACCCAATTTTGTTTTCAGGTTTGTTTTTTTCGTATTCTACTATTTTTGCCAATTCGGCTTCCAAATGTTCAATAGCCGCCGTTTGCGAACTGTATTCCATGGATGATTTGTCCATTAATCGCAATGCATCAACTTTGATTTCTGTCCCTTTTTGATACGAGTATTGATCAAAAACTGCTTTTTTTAATGAGCCACAAGAAGTTACGATTAGAAACGCAAGTGCCATTAGGTACGTTGTATAGAAACGTGTTTTCATAGGTTGGTAATTTTTAAAATAATTGTTGTTTTACTCTTTTGATTGCTTCTACATGATATTGAATTACACGAGCTCGTCCTTCGCGCGTCATGAGTAGTGTTTTGCATTCTTCTTCATTGTCCATAAAGAAGTTTTCTGTTAAAATTGCGGGCATTCTTGTATTTCGCAATACGTAGAATTGTTTTTCTTTGTCTAAATCTCCATCAGAGAAATCGGTTCGTAATCTTTGTTCTGGAAATTCTTTTTTGTATTCTTCTCCAAAGATAGTAGCAATTCTGTCACTTTTTGTATTTCCGACAGAAGTAAATATTTCGCTGCCTTTTCCGCCACCTGCATTGGAATGCACACTAAGGTAAAAAGATTTTCTTCGATCTATTTTGTTTGCGCGTGTCATACGTGTTGCCAACGTAACATCTCTATATTCTGGTGCAATGTTGACATACGAAATACGCAATCTCGTCAATTCTTCAATAATTCCGTTTACGATAGCTCTATTGTATTCTCCTTCAAATAGTTGCGAACCATCGTTCCAAATAGGCGAACGTTTTCCAGGAGTTTGGTATACACCATCAATTAGGCCTCCATGTCCGTTGTCTAATAATACGATCATAATTTTTATAGTTGTAGTTAGTTTTATATAAAAAAACCTTTAAAATATAGCATTATTCAGCTCTTATGTTACTGATATATTGCTTATTAAAAGGGGAATTTAAAGGTATGGATTATTTGTATATGAAAAAAAGGGTCTTTTCCCCTTTTTGTGTAGTTGCAGTATGTAATACCAATTCTCTTATCATATGCAACATTAGAAGCGAAGTCGCATTTTACAGTAGAATTGGTATAAGGAAGGAATTCGTGAAATATTTTTACTAAAAAAGTGAACCGAAGTCCACTTTTGTGATTGTAATACTATACTATAGTTTTTTAATCCTTTTGAGGCGCACATATTCCCAAAGGGCATGTTAGTAAATGTGAACAAAAATGAACAGTTCTTCCTCCGCCTATGACTTCGTTTTGTTGTTCAAAATTAGAGATCGAATTTTTGCTTAGCTTTAAACTGTTTGGACTCTTTTTTTTCATAATATACTGTTTTGATTATGATATAAAAGTATGGTAAAATGTTGCCAAAAAGTCACTGTTTTACTGACTTGATGTGCCGATTTATAAATGAGTCACGTAATTTTTCATTTTATTAAAACTGTTTACACTACTCCCAAAACCATACATAGCCATATATAATTGAAGCTATTTGTTTTTAATAAAAAAATCAGAAATCTTTTTTCAGCATTTAGCAATCATCGGTAAAATCAGCCGCGCATATCATCCAATTCAGCGTTCCTAAGTGATCACAATCACAAGTGTTATTACAACTACCTCCTCCTAATATTGACGCAATTTTTACAGCTGTTCTAACCAAAGTTGTAGTAATGTCTGCTCCTCCTTTTACTTCGTTCAACTTACTGATTTTATCTTTGTGTAAACGTAGTTTTTGAATACTTCTTTTTTTCTTCATAATGATACTGTTTTAATGTTAGCTAAAACTCATTGAAATTTTGAAAGAATACGAAGATTCTTATTCTCCAATGAGTATATCAAATGTATGTGCATAAAACATCAAAACGTACTATTTATGAGACTTTGTGACAGATTCCTGCTAAATAGTGATGAATTAAATGTAAGAAATGATAAAAAAAGAAGTTTTTGAACGTAGCTATTTCTACTACTTAAGATCAGCCTAGTTCTATTTTTCAAATTGTCGCTGAATGTTATAGATAATCGGTTCCAAACCATTGATTTTGATATCGAGAATTTGTTCCAATTGTTGTCCCAATTTTCCGTTGGGAAATCCTTTTTGACGATACCAAAGCAAGTAGGCTTCAGGAATGTTGATAAGATATTTTCCCTTGTGTTTGCCAAATGGCATTTTTGCATGCGCCAATTCTACCAATAGTTTTTGTTGCGCTTCTTTACTAGGAAAATCCGCCATACGATATTATTTGATTTCGTATTTTTTGTATTTTTTGAGTTCTTTTGCAATGCGTTTTTGCCAAGCTATTTGTCCTGCATAATCTCTAGAATAGTCCGAACCGTTATCATATTCGTTTTGCATTTGTTGCAAACTTTCATTGATTTCAGTGTAAATTTTGTTGAGTTCTTGCTTTATATTATTTGAAAATTTGACTTCTTTGATTCGTTTTCTAAATTTTCGCGCATGCAGTTCTGTAATGTCAAAGTGCAATTGTTCATGTCCTAAAACGGTATCATTGACACGTTCTTTGATGTACCACGATTTTTCAGGATAAAATTCTGCTGAGACAGATGTGGAATATTCTATAATTTTAGAACTGTTTGAATAGCTTTTGGAACGAAAACCATATGTAATTCCCGAAGCGGTTATGGCAACAGCGTCCGAATTGAGCTCAGGTTTGCCTTCAAAGTTTCCCCAATGCAGTTTTTTGTTTCCTTTCCACGTGATCGTTTCTTCACTTTGCACCAATAGAAAGATACAAAGTACACCTATAAGTTTATACATTTATTTCCAATCAAATTCAACAATCTTTTCAATATCTGGATGAAGACTGTAATGAACAGGACATGTATTTGCTGTATTTTCTAGTATTTTTTTGGTTTTATCATCCGCTTCAAAAGGCAATGATATTTTGACTTCAATTTTAGAAATTCGTCTCGGATTAGAAGCCATCGTCTTTGTCACTTCTGCGGAAGCGCCTTCCATATTGACGTCCATTTGAGCCGCCTTAATTCCCATTACCGTTAACATACAACTTGCGAGTCCTGTCGCAACAGTATCTGTAGGAGAGAACGCTTCTCCTTTCCCATTATTGTCTGTCGGTGCATCTGTAATGAATTCATTTCCAGATTTTATGTGTTGTGAAACTGTTCTAAGGTTTCCTTTGTACGTTACTTTTGAAGTCATGATTTTATGTAGGTTATTTTGCTTCTTTTATTTCCAATCCGTCGTATTTTACAATGTAAATTCCTTTGTTGTAGAATCCGCCAAACATTTTTTTAGTGTAATCAAATTTATTTTCAACATAATTTGTTTCAGCGCCAGCACGCACACTTTTTGCCAAATTTTGATTGTATGCCAAACGCAATAAGATATCAAAAGTGATGTCAAAACCGCGTGTAGCAATTCTACTTGGCGAAATTTTATATCTCTTTTCGTATTGTTTGTTGAATTTATTGTTAAAAGACGAAGGTTTGTCAATTGACGGATAGTGAAAACTTAAGTTTGCCAAATGACTGTTGTAAATGTTAGCCGATTTGTCATATTGATCATTTCTGTCCGTTGTGAGCAAAACGATTTTATTTTTTTCACTTACGTAAGAATTCAATACAGAAGTTACATTTGCCAATAACGATAAGTCTTCAGATTCTAGAATTACCCAGTTTTCCTGATCTTCTTTTAGCAAAGGTTTAATGATATCTGGCTTGATGTAATTTCCTTTTTCTGGAACGATTTCCGAAGCAGAAGGGAAAATTGATTTTACTTTATTTTTGATTGCTGTTTTGGTTTTGTCAGCAATGATTATGATGTTTTTATCCACGCCTTTTTCCTTTAAGAAATTCAGCATTTTTTCTTCCAATAGTTCATTAGAAGGAATGGTTTGGTATACGTTTTTGTACTTTACTTCTTTGCTTGAAAGTGGCGAAATTACAGGAATTCCATCAGATTTTAGTTCACTCGCAGCTACTTCAATATTTGATGGCAACAACGGACCAATAACAGCATGAACGTCTGAAAAGTCGTTGTTATATACTAAATTTCTTGTGCTCGTTGTTTTTCCTTCCGTGTCTAATACTTTTACATTGACAGAGAAACCAAGTTTTTTAATAGAATCTAACGCCATGATTGCTCCTGTGTAAAATTCGGTTGCATAGCCTAGGATTCTATCTTTTCTGAGTTTTTCTTTTGTGGAAGTGACTGAATCAATGTTAATTTCATTCAATTTGAATGGCAACATTAATACAATATTGGAAACATTGTCCGTATCTGCATTTTCCAAGAAACTGAATTTGTCTACAATTTCAGCATCAATAACTTCTAACGATTCTGTTTTGGCAACAGGAAGTTTTAAAACCATTCCAGCTTTCAAACCGTCTTTTAGTGCAGGATTTAACAAAATTAATTCGGCTCGTGAAACACCTAATTTACGTGTCAAGGTGTACACTGTTTGTTTTGGCTTTACGTTGTAAAACGCAAATTGTTCACTACTTGCAACTTGTGGTTTTTCCGTACGTTTTGGCAATTTGATTTCTTGACCAATTTGTAAACCGTCTTTTATTTCAGGATTTAATTCTTCTAATTCTTCAATTGTTAAACCATAACTATGTGCAATTCCCCATTTGGTTTCTTTTGCTTTTACGATGTACGTTTCAGCAGTTTCTTCCTCATTTTTCTCTTCTTCGTCGTTTTTTGTAGGTTCTTCATTTGAAACAACTACTTCCGATTTCTGTTTGAATTTAGGAATTGCAATACGATCGCCTTTTTGTAATCCTTCTTTAGCAACTTTTTCATTGTACTTTTTAATATCATCAATAGAAACACCGTATTTTTTTGAAATACTGTATAATGTTTCCTTTCTTCTAACTTTATGATTGGTAAAAGTTACTTCAACATCTTTGGCAACTGTAATTGATTTTGAAGGAATAACCAATACATTGTTACGGCGAACACCGCGACGTGCATCAGGATTCAGTTTGATGATATCTTCTGGTGTTACTTTGTAGTCTTCAGCAATACTTTCGATCGTTTCTCCTCTTGCTACAGTATGACTTTTGTACTGTTGCGCTTTTACTGCACAGCTAGACAATAGCATCAATAATAAAAATCCTAACAACTTCTTCATTCTGTATCTTTTTTACTTTTTAATTATTCCCATTCTATGGTAGCTGGCGGTTTTGAACTAATGTCATACACTACTCTATTAACGCCTTTTACCTTGTTTATTATATCATTGGAGACTTTTTGCAAAAATTTATAAGGTAAATCTACCCAATCAGCTGTCATTCCATCTGTACTTTCTACTGCACGTAAGGCAACAACTTTTTCATAAGTTCGCTCGTCTCCCATCACTCCAACTGAGTTTACTGGCAGTAATATTGCGCCAGCTTGCCATACTTTATCATATAAATCCCAACTGCGCAATCCGTCAATAAAAACAGCATCAACTTCTTGTAAGATACGAACTTTTTCAGCAGTAATATCTCCCAAAATTCTGATAGCCAATCCTGGTCCTGGAAACGGATGACGACCTAATAAGTTTTTGTCCATTCCCATAGAAGCGCCAACTCTTCGCACCTCATCTTTAAATAATGCTTTTAGTGGCTCAACGATTTTCAATTTCATAAAATCTGGCAAACCACCCACATTATGATGACTTTTTATTGTGGCACTTGGTCCGCCTGTAGCACTGACACTTTCTATCACATCTGGATAAATAGTTCCTTGCGCCAACCAAGTTACATCTTGTATTTGGTGTGCTTCATCATCAAAAACTTCAATGAAAACGCGCCCTATAGCTTTCCGTTTTTTTTCTGGATCACTCAATCCTGCTAGCGCATCCAAAAAGCGTGCCGAAGCATCAACTCCTTTTACATTGAGTCCCATTCCTTCGTATTGTTCAAGAACACTTGTAAATTCATTTTTACGCAATAAACCATTGTTTACAAAGATGCAATATAGGTTTTTACCAATGGCTTTGTGCAATAACATTGCCGCTACACTTGAATCTACACCGCCTGATAAACCTAATACTACTTTGTCGTTTCCAAGTTGTGCTTTTAAGGCGTCAACCGTTTCTTCTACAAAAGCATTTGGCGTCCAATCTGGTGTTACGTTGGAAATCTGTACTAAGAAATTTTCGAGCAATTGTTTTCCGTCTGTGGAGTGATATACTTCAGGATGAAACTGAATTGCGTATGTTGTTTCGCCTTCAATTTTGTACGCTGCATTTTCAACATCGTGTGTGCTGGCTAACAATTTTCCGTTGGTTGGTAATTTTTTAATGGTATCACTGTGACTCATCCAAACTTGGCTTCCTACTGAAATTCCAGTTAAGAACGGTTCGTTTTCTTGTACAAAACTCAAATTTGCTCGTCCGTATTCACGTGTGTTCGATTCTGCCACTTCGCCACCAGAAAAGTGTGCTAAATATTGTGCGCCATAACAAACAGCTAGCATTGGTTTTTCGCCACGAATGCCTTTCAAATCTGGATGAAAAGCTTCATCAGATCTTACAGACATTGGACTTCCCGAAAGAATGACTGCTTTGTAATCGTCTACGTTTGTTGGAATTTTGTTGAATGGATGAATCTCGGAATAGATGTTCAGCTCTCGAACTCTACGCGCAATGAGTTGTGTGTATTGCGATCCGAAGTCTACTATTAATACCTTGTCGTGTTGCATACACAAAAGTAGTATTTAGATTTTAGATTTTAACACTTCAATTGAAGATTTTTTCACGGAATATTCACAACAAAAATTATCGCTTTTTTTCCTTAATTTTTATACTTACAATTCAAAATTATTGAGATAATTTCCTTTCTTCATATAAGCTTTTTCTGTAACTTTTAAGAAAGTTTATAACCATTAAATCTTTAATTATTATGAAAAAACAAAATTTTAAATCGTTGAAATTAAAAAAGAAAGTAATTTCACTAATAACTTAAGTTAGCTTTTTAGAATTTTAAACACATTATATACTGGATACATAATTTGTGTTGATACAACTTTAAATCCTCTTGCTACTCAGTATTGGAGTTGCAATACATTATGTCTTGAACTATGTAAGAGGAATCTACAAGATGTCAATTAAAATCTAGCGAACTTCGGTTGGCTTTTTTTTGATCTAAATATGTAAAGTTATCCTTTTTAAATTGCTAAATCATCTTCTATAATGATCGCTTCTGTTTTGGATTTTCGTTCTAATAAAGCAAATCCGAAGGTTAATACACCAACTCTTCCAATAAACATTAAAATGATAATAAGAACTTTTCCAACATTAGAAAGTTCTCCTGTAATTCCTGTGCTTAAACCAACTGTTCCAAGCGAGGAGGCGACTTCAAAGAGGATTCTTTCAAATTCAAATGTTTCTGTGAAAGTTAATAAGAACGTAAATAAAAAGATGATACTTGTATAAAGTATAAATGTTGAAGTTGCTACGTATAATCTTTCAAAAGGAATGGTTTTATTGAGAAAGGAAATTCGCTTTTGACCAAATAATCTACTTTTTAATACCGCAATCATCGCCGTAAGCGTCGTAATTTTAAGTCCTCCAGCCGTTCCCGAAGGTGATGCGCCAATATACATTAAGAAAACCACAAAAGTCAAAATTGGCATGCTGAGACTTCCTGTGGAAATTGTATTGAATCCAACGGTAGTCATCGCTGTCATTGCTTGAAAGAAGGATTCCATTAAGCGTGCATTTGAGTTTTGAATAGTTGGTTCTGTCAAATATACTAATGCCGTTCCTAAGAATAATAACAAGATAAAACCGTAAAGTACAATTTTGGTTGTGAACGATAATTTTTTCGATTTACGACGAATGCGATACCAAATGTCAGTAATGACAATGAAACCGAGCGAACCTGCAATCGCAAGAACCGAGATAATTGTGTTGATAAATGTATTGTCACTAAAATTTTCAAAACTATTGCTAAACAAGCCAAAACCTGCGGTACAGAAAGTGGAAACGCTGTGAAATATAGCAAACCAAATTGCTTTTAAAGGTTCCATTCCTGTGTCACGAAACGCTATGAAAAAACAGATTGCGCCAAGTGTTTCCATAACAAGCGTGAAAACAATTACACTTTTTATAAAGTCTTTAATTTTTATGGTTCTTGGCAATGTAAATTCAGTTCCCATGATTTTACTGTGCCATCGCGTAATTTTTTTTGTGGTAAATAAAAGATAATACGTCGTTAAAGTCATGTAACCAATACCGCCAATTTGAATGAGTAACATGATGATAAATTGACCAAAAAAGTTATAGGATTCATAAATTCCTACGGTTACCAAACCTGTTGTGGAAATTGCAGAAGTTGAAATAAATAAATTGTCTAAAATACTCACACTTTCATTGTGAAATAGTGGAATTGACAGCAATAAGAAACCAACAAGCATGTATAGAAAAAATCCCCAAACTAGATTCATTTGTGGCGACTTACTAATCTGAAATCTTCGATACCAACGTGATAGTTGATTGAAACTATTTTTTAGTCGACTCATAGTGTGGAAAGTTAGTTCTACATAGTTTTTTGTCGTTATAAATTTACGGTTTTTTTCATCCGAATAAAATCTACAATTCCAACACCAAAAATTCTCCTGACAACGGTTGTAAATGTTCCACCAACGTTGGAATTAAGGTGTTTCCGTATGCTAAATACAATTCAGAAAAGTTGAGTCGTCGCTCTTGTAATGAATTGTTTGGAAATAATGCTTCTTGCAATTCGGTGCTTCTTGAAACTTTATCTTTCAACATCCGCTTTTGTGCCTTTAGCAAACGTTTTTCAAGATGCTTTAAACCTTTGAGTTGCTTTTTTTCTTGTGCGGCAACTGCCCCAATAAACGATTTGTCCGTTTGTTCGGCAAGTTTGTATAAGTCTTTGAATTGCTGTTGCAGATGTTCTTTTTGTGGAGTAAAATCAATTTCTATGTCACTTAACTCTTTTACTTTTTTAGCAATTAAATCATCTCGTTTTAGAAATAAATCACGATTGGAAAGGTTGAGCTTTTCCATCTTTTCCGATTGCTTTTCCGTTTTGACAACTACGGAATTTCTAAGTAAAATCATCGGAAACGTTACGTTTACGGCTTCAAAATATGATTTCAATTCAAACCAATACGCCAATTCGCCACCGCCGCCAATGTAACACAAATTTGGCAAAATCACTTCTTGATACAACGGACGCAATAAGGCATTTGGTGAGAAACGCTCTGGAAATTGTTGTACTTCCTGTTGAATTTCTTCTTTGTTCCATCTCACGGAAGTGTCGTAAACTCCAAAAACACCATCTTCTTCCACAATACGTTCGCGAATGCCATCTTTGATATAAAATAAATTGATTTCGCGCGGATTTACCTGAATTTTATACGAATCGCCAGCTGCTGTTAATTGGTTTGCTGTTGCAGAAACTTCCTTGAAAGCAGTTTGTTGAAATAGTTCATTTTCCACAAACGGAATAAATAATTGCTTCAATGATTTGTCGTTTCCATCTACAATAACCAAACCGTACGTTTTGAATAATTCGTTGGCAATGTAACGTGTTGCATCAGTCAAATTGCTATGTTTTACATATCCTTCTTCAAAAAGTGATTGCAATTCTTTGGCGTTGTTACTATTTCCTAATTGTTGAGCAAATACTTCAAAAACTTCTTGTAATCCTTCCGTAGACAATTCGCCAACAGCGCCACTTGCCGTTCTATTCCATTGTACTTTTTGTCCTTTGTAATTAAAGAAACTAATTTCATCAAAATCATGATCTTCTGAAGCCATCCAATAAATAGGTACAAAATCGTACGTTGGATATTGCTTTTTGAGTTGCGATGCAAGATTGATAGTAGAGATAATTTTATATAAAAAATATAAAGGTCCTGTAAACAAATTCAGTTGATGACCTGTGGTAATCGTAAATGTATTTTCACTTTCAAGTTTGGCAATATTTCCCAATGTAAATACGCTGTCATCAAAACCTTTGTATTGTTCCAACAACGCTTTTACTAAAACAGTCCTTTGTGCTATCGATGTTAAGCTAGATTGTTGTTTTTCTTGAATTTGCGCTTCAAAATTTTCTAGTTTCGGGAATCGATTGTAAAACGGTTTTAGTATTGGTTTCTCTGCTAAATAATCGCACATTAACGGAGAAAAATATCCAGTTTCACTATAGGGAATACATTCAGTTGGCATAGTTGGTCGTCAGAATTTTAAAGTTGCAAAGATAGCGTTATTTGATATGCTATTTTCTCAAAATTTCGTTAAGATATTCTTTTTCAAAATTATATTGGTTAGCTTTGATGATTATCAAATTCATCATTTAATGAGACGACATATTCTTAGCTTACTTTCATTTTTTATTTTTTCAATTGCAACTTTTGCACAAAATATACAATCTCCATCTGAGTTTTTAGGATACGAATTGGGTACACGATTTACCAATCATTACCGAGTTGTAGATTATTATCAGTATTTGGCAACGACTTCTGACATGATTCAGTTGGAAGAATATGGAAAAACAAATGAACATCGTTTACTGCAAATTGCATACGTTTCTACACCTGAAAATTTAACCAATTTAGAGAATATTCGTAAAAATCATTTGGCAAATGCAGGAATTGGAACTGAAACCGCTTCCGCGAAAAAAGCAGTAGTTTGGCTAAGTTATAATGTACACGGAAACGAATCGTCGAGCACGGAAGCTTCTATGCAAACGATTTATGAATTGATTACCCAAAAGAAAGCATGGCTTGCAAATACGGTTGTAATTATGGATCCGTGTATCAATCCTGATGGTCGCGATCGCTATGTAAATTGGTACAATCAAGTAGCAAGTGTTCCGTATAATTCAAACCAGAAAGCAACAGAACACAACGAACCTTGGCCAGGCGGAAGACCAAATCATTATTTATTTGATTTAAATCGCGATTGGGCTTGGGCAACACAAGTAGAAACGCGTCAACGCCTGAAAGTTTATAATAAATGGTTGCCACATATTCATGTTGATTTTCATGAACAAGGTATTAACGAACCGTATTATTTTGCGCCAGCAGCAGAACCTTTTCATGAAGTAATTACCGATTGGCAACGTGATTTTCAGATACAAATTGGAAAAAATCATGCAGGCTATTTTGACAAAGAAGGTTGGTTGTATTTTACCCGTGAACGTTTTGATTTGTTTTATCCAAGTTATGGAGACACATATCCAACTTTTAATGGCGCAATCGGAATGACCTACGAGCAAGCTGGACATGGAATGGCTGGTTTAGGAATTATAAATGATGAAGGCGATTTGCTAACGTTAAAGGATAGAATTGCACATCATCATACCACTGGAATGTCAACTGTGGAGATTTCTTCAAAGAATGCTGATAAGTTGAATACAGAGTTTAAGAAATTCTTTAGCAAAAACGATTTTACCTATAAAAGTTATGTATTGGAAGGAAATCGCTATAGAATTCATAAGTTGACCAACTTATTAGAAAGACATGACATTAGATATGGAATTACTTATGAAACTGTAAAAGGATTTGATTATAATACTGGCAAACAAACCTCAAGAAAAGTGAAAAATGCATTGGTTGTTAGTACGAATCAACCAAAAGGAAATATGGTAAAAGTGTTGTTTGAGCCTGATGCAAAGTTAAGTGATTCACTTACGTATGATATTACGGCTTGGAGTATTCCGTATGCATATGGTTTGAATACAATTGCTTCAAAAACAATTGTTGCGAAAGAAGATGACAACGTAGGACTTGGTATTCCTTTGGGTATTCCTAACAAAACAAATGCTGTAGCGTATATCGCAGATTGGAAAAATGTAAAAGATGCTTCATTTTTAGGACAACTTTTACAAGCTGGAGTTCGTGTTCGTTTTACAGAAAAAGCAATTACACACAAGGGAAAAACCTTTGATCGTGGCTCTTTAATTATAACAAGAAGCGACAATAAAAAGCTCACAAATTTTGATGATACCGTTTTTGATATTGCGCTTACAAATTTCACAGAACTGTCTAGTATTTCTTCTGGATTTTCTGAGAATGGTGTCGATTTTGGTTCGCCTGATGTTAAAGAAATTAAGATGCCTAAAGTGGCAGTTTTGTCTGGAGAAGTATCAAGTTCATTGAGTTTTGGAGAACTTTGGTATTTCTTTGAACAAGAATTAAAGTTTCCTGTAACGAATATTAATGCTGATGATTTTGATAAAAATACGTTGAATGCTTTCAATGTGTTGATAATTCCGAATGGAAACTACAAAAGCTTACTTAACGAAGATAAATTGAAATCGTTGAAAAATTGGGTTTCCCGTGGTGGAAAAGTCATTGCTATGGGAAATGCTTTGAAAACTTTTGAAGACAAAAAAGGATTCGGCTTAAAGAAGAAAGAAACCGACAAAGACGATCCGTTAGAAGTTATTTCATACGCAAAAAGTGAGCGCGAACGTGTTTCTAACTTCATTACAGGAGCTATTTTTAAAACGAAAGTAGACAATACACATCCGTTAGCCTTTGGATATGATGATTCGTATTTTACCTTAAAACTAGGAAATTCAGCTTATAGCTATTTAGATAAAGGCTATACCGTTTCGTATTTAGAAGACAACAAAGCGGTTTCTGGTTTTGCTGGACATAAAGCTGTTGAGAAAATCAAAAATACGTTAGTTTTTGGAGAGTATCGAATTGGCAATGGAAGTATGATTTATATGGTTGACAATCCTATGTTTAGAGCTTTCTGGGAAAATGGAAAACTGTTTTTTGCCAATGCTATTTTCTTGGTGAATAATAATGCGTTCGAACTGTAAGTTAGATCGCTTACGCTGTTAGACCGCTCCGCTTGTTGGATGTTAGATCGCGCGTACGCGCTGTTGGACTTTTTTCGCTGACGCTTGATAGGACGCTTTGCTTTTGGGTGTTGGATGTTGGGTCTTGGGTCTTTGTTCAGTTGTTCAGTTGAAGTACTTTTACATTTAACATTCAACATTTAGCATTTAACATTTTGGGGCTTTGTTCTCTATTCTCTAGTTCTTTGTTGAGTTGAAGTACTTTTACATTTAAAATTTGGCATTCAAAATTTAACATTTCTAAGCTGGCTCACCGTATAAATCAAAATCAGCCGCTTCCGTGATTTTTATATCTACGAATTCGCCTTGTTTTACGTAAAACTTTGCAGCATCAATTAATACTTCATTATCAACATCTGGAGAGTCAAATTCGGTACGACCGACAAAATAGTTTCCTTCTTTTCGGTCAATAATACATTTGAACGTTTGTCCAATTTTTTGCTGATTCAACTCCCAAGAAATTTGTGACTGAATTTCCATGATTTGGTTGGCACGATCTTGCTTTACCTCTTCTGGTACATCATCTTCTAAATTGTATGCATGTGTATTTTCTTCATGAGAATAGGTAAAACAACCCAAACGCTCAAAACGCATTTCTTCAACCCACTTTTTTAGTGTTTGAAAATGTTCCTCTGTTTCGCCTGGATATCCAACAATTAAAGTGGTACGAATTGTCATTTCAGGAACCGCAGCTCTGAATTGCTTTAGTAATTTTGTAGTTTTTGCCTGATTTGTTCCACGTCGCATCGATTTTAAAATATCGTCTGCAATGTGTTGTAATGGAATGTCTAAATAGTTACAAATTTTTGGCTCTTCGTTCATTACATCCAAAACGTCCATTGGAAAACCTGCTGGGAATGCATAATGCAAACGAATCCATTCAATTCCTTCTACTTTTACCAACGCTTGCAACAATTCTGCAAGGTTTCGTTTTTTGTATAAGTCTAATCCGTAATATGTTAAATCTTGCGCAATTAAAATCAATTCTTTGACACCTTTTGCCGCTAATTTTTCAGTTTCTGTGACCAATTCTTCAATGGGTTTCGATCTGTGCTTTCCTCTCATTAACGGAATGGCACAAAACGAACACGGACGATCGCAACCTTCTGCAATTTTAAGATATGCATAGTTTTTTGGAGTTGTGGTGATACGTTCGCCAATCAATTCATGTTTGTAATCTGCTCCAAGTGCTTTTAACAAACGTGGCAAATCAGACGTTCCAAAATATTGATCCACATCTGGAATTTCCGCTTCTAAATCTGGCTTGTAACGCTCACTCAAACAACCTGTTACAAACACTTTATCAACAGCACCTTCTTCTTTCTTCTGAACGTAATCTAAAATTGTATTGACACTTTCTTCTTTTGCATTATTGATAAATCCGCAGGTATTAATGACAACAATATTTCCTTCTTCTTCATGCGCCACATCTTTACCATTGGCTTTCAATTGTCCCATTAACACTTCAGAATCGTATACATTCTTAGAACATCCAAGTGTAACTACATTGATCTTATTTTTCTTTAACGTCTTAGTTCTCATATCCAAAAATTCAGTGGGCAAAGATACAATCTAATTTAAACCTTTGGTATATTTAACAGTCTTAATATCTAAACTTGAAAAATGAACCGATCTTTTTATATATTTTCACTTGTTTTTTTATTCTTTTTTGTGAATTGTACTTCGGAAGATGTTGACATATTACCACAAGAAGAAACGCCTATAGAACCACCATTGGAAACGCCTGTAGTGACTTCTACTTACTTTCCGCCTATGACTTCTAATACTTGGGAAACGAGTTCGATAGCTGATTTGAATTGGAACGCCAATCAATTGCAACCATTACTAGATTATTTAGAAACAAAGAATAGCAAAAGTTTTATCATTCTTCATAAAGGAAAAATTGTTGTTGAGCACTATTTTGACGGACATACAGAAACATCTCCTTGGTATTGGGCAAGTGCTGGAAAAACCTTAACAACGGCTGTTGCAGGAATTGCGCAAGAAGAAAACCTCATCAATTTGAATGCTAAAGTTTCTGATTATATCGGGACTGGCTGGACAAGCGCTTCACTAGAAAAAGAAAACTTGATTACGTGTAAAAATCTACTATCCATGACCTCTGGTTTGGATGATGGTTTAGGTGACGGAATTGCGCCAAACGATTTACAATATGTTGCAGATGCTGGAACACGTTGGGCATATCACGGTGTTTTTGTAAAAATGCAAGATGTGATTGCGTCCGCGAGTAATGAAACTTGGGATACTTATTTCAATACGAAATTGAAAAATAGCATTGGCATGACAGGCGCATGGATTCAAACTGGAAACGCAAATGTATATTGGAGCACTACAAGAAGTATGGCGCGTTTTGGCTTATTAATTTCTGCAAGTGGAAAGTGGAACGAAGCGCAAATTGTCCCTGAGAATTTTCTAGCGGAAGCGACCTCAACGACACAAAATATTAATGAAGCATATGGATATTTGTGGTGGATTAATGGAAAAACTACCTATCGTTTGCCACAAACACAATTGGAATTTTCTGGAGAATTGGTTCCAAATGCGCCGCAAGATATGTATTGCGCGTTGGGTAAAAATGATCAAAAAATATACATAGTTCCAAGTAAAGATTTGGTGGTTATCCGCATGGGAAATGCCGCTGACGATATCAACTTTGCACTTTCTGACTTTGACAATGTACTTTGGGAAAAAATAAATCTTCTTACAAATTAAATTCTTACTTCTACGGTATTTGAAAATCACGTAGTTATACGTTTACGGGTTTTTGTTTTCTATTCTAAATTGCGTACTATCAATTTAAAACACCTTGCTTTCCTCCTACCAAAGCTCACTGTTTTAAAAAAATATAGTATTAATCATTTTTAATAGCCACATGAAATGAGCATGTTCAAAAGTTTCTCATCCAAGAAAATGACTAATAGCGAACATCATGTGACCGATAAAAAGCAATAAGTAGCAACACATGAAAGGAAACGAAACACTTGCCGGTTACGACATGGCACTTGCCTTGTCTGAAAACACCATCAATTATCAATTTAAAGAATTGCACACTCGAAGTATCATCCATAAAAAATGGGGAATTTTAGCAGGTACACAAAAAGTTAATGATGTAAAAAAAGATTTTCACATTACAGATCAAGATGCTAACTTTAATACCAAACTCGAACGCTGGATTGATCTACAACAACAAATTTCTAACGCTCGTGAACATAATGAATGGAGTGAAATTGGAAAATTAGTAGCAACATTAGCAGAAGAAAACTTAAATTTTGATTTTGGCTGGAACGCAAATCTTAATGCTCCAAAAATCAACATCATTCAAAATGATTCGAAGAATCTTACACTTCAGATTAGATTTAAAAGCGGAAAATTATATTACAGACCAGACGAAACTGGTGTCGTTGAACACTACAATCTGAAAGGTGCCGTATATGCTTTTACAGTTCCAATTGGTCAATTGAGCGTCGATAAAGATAATATGATTTTGGATGCTGGTGCAGAAGTGAAAAAAATCATTAAAAATAGTGGCTTATCTGATCAAGATTTTACCATAGAAAGTCTGTTCTTAAATTTTCAAAATGCAAATATTGCTACGTATAATCAACAAAAAAGCAACTTACCTGAAGGTGCGGTCGTAGCTTTTAAAGTCGCTATTGAAAATTATTTCAATGTCATTTTACAAGGAGAAGAAAATTCATATGTACTTGGATATTCTTTACAGCGCAAACGAATTAAACCTTCTGAACATGCGATGTTTCAACCCACTTCTTTAAATTTTTCTACTTCGTACAGCAAACAAAAGGATGAAAAAAAACGAGGACAGTTTAGCGCACTGAATTTTTTAATGATGTTAAACGATACAAAACCGCCCACAAATACTACAGCGGGCATTTTACCGAAAAGTTTGATAGAATTAGGAAAAGATACAACTAGCACTACAGATGGTGTATTTTCTATTCAACATAAACATTTTAAAATTTATTTGAAATCATTAGACGATTATGTGGAAACTACTTTTAAAAATCTAGATGGTGTAACACTTAGACATGGTTTCATTGATGGAAAAATGATTTTAGATAAGCATGAAAAAAAGAACGATGACACCATTGATATTACGTACACAGTAACCAAAGAAGATGTAAAAAATAACAGTGATCAATCAGGAATTTCTGTTCGTTACAAAATTGAAATCAAAGTAAAAGTAATCGTAAAAGCTTGGTTTATAGAAGTTGGCGAAAAAACACTTTCCACCAGTGGAAAATACACCAAAGATGAAATCAAAAATGCAGGCGAGCCAGGCTATTTAGATTTTACCATCAAAACTGGAGAATCTGGACGTTTTAATTTAGATCATAATCTTACGGAACCAAAAGTAGCATTTGACGAAAATCCAAACCTATTTGGCAATGGTTTTTGGAACGATTTGTTAAGCATTATAACCTTTGTCGTTTCATGGGTGTTTTTAATCGTGAAAGCAATTGTGACACAAATAAGTGCCGATTTAGGGAAAAAAGGTGCATCAAGTTCTAATGCGCTCATTAAAAAATTGAATCATATAAGTGTCCTAAACCAAACCAACAAAGTCATTTTGCCACTTGGAAATGTATACACATTCAAAAACTTACACATTTTAGAAGAAGAAGATATTGTAGCATATGACATTTCTTATGCAACTAAAACTGAAAAACAAAACGAATTGTCATGAAAGTAGATCCAAAATTTCAAATCACAAAAGACGACAATGTAACTGTCGATTTTCAGAGCGAATTAATGCAAAATTATTTTCCAGAATCTGCTATAAAAGCTGGCGAAAGCATTCAATCATTGATGGTAGCTCCTGAAACTCCTTTTATTTTTTGCTTGACAAAAGAAGGAAAATTACAAGGTATTTTACGCTCAGAAGGTTCGGCTTCTGGTTGGGAACAAATAATATTATCAGAAGGAAAAGTCACTTCTTTTGAACTAGAATATAATACCGATGAAGAATATTTTCAACTAGCAAAAGTAGAAGAAAATAAAGTGTGGATTTCAGATGAAATTCCGATGAAAACGACACAATTTGCAACGCTTGACAAAAGTATTTCTTGGACAAGTATGGAAGCTTCCGATGCGTCGGAAACGATAAATAAAGTGTCTATTGGTGCAGAACACGTCATTTTTGCAACTACGACAAAAAATAGTGACGCACAATATTATATTGCCGCTTTGGATGAATTAGAACCAACACGCTACACACTTCCAGAAAATGGAATGAAAATCGTACAGTTCGAATTGGGGAATTTTCAATACAACGATGGCGTATTTATGCTATACGATATTGGACAAAAGCGTACATTTTTATTTCAGTCGTTCCCTGATCCTGAATATGATAAAACGACGAAAGTGCGTTTTGCCACCGATGAATTGATCAATTGTTTTACGCTTGTAGAATCGGATGATACTAATGATATTGTGTACGCCGCAGGAACACAAGTGCATCAATTTATCACAGCTATAGAAAGCAATGATTTTGAAGTAAATACTTTGCCTGGCACATTTGGACAAATTAAAAAAATTACTGCTTCAAGACATGAAGATGAACACAGCGTTTGGTCGTTAGATGCTACTGGATTACACTATCAAACCAATCATTTTTTCGATCAGAAATCGCAACAATTTACTACAGGTACATGGACAAAACCGATTGTAATGGCAAAAGATGCGGAACAATTTAGTGCCGTAAGAGGAACTAAAATTCGCAATCAACTATTTTCTATCAGTACCAAATATGGAAGTGAACTTACGCGACTTTGGCAAGATGCCACTACGACACTTTGGAACAAAAACACACTAACAATCAAAGGAATTGATAGTTTGAAAGAAGTAGCATCGTATTCCGCACATGTCAGATTTAACAGCAAAGCCATGAAAACTTTTCAAGGTTTGGAAGTAAAACTTAGTGCTGAAAGTAATTTGTTTATCTATGTAAATGGAGAAAGTTACCATATTGGTCCCGATCATGAAGTCAGTATTCCGTTGAATGTTGCTGCGGAATTGACCGTAATTTGTCCTGTACGCGACATTGCTTCTTGCCGAATTTTACTAAATGCTGATTTTCTTAAAAAAACAGTCGCAATCAATTTGGCGCATCAAGTACTTGAAGATTTAGAGAAAAAGGTAACTTCTGGGAAAGCCTTAGCAGGTTTAAAGAAACAAGATGGCGACTTTTTAGTACCTGAAGGAACAGATATTGACACATTAAATAGTGCTGCAACTGGGATTAAAGAAATGCTCGCAACAGCCAAATCGATGGAAAACAATGCGCCTTTGCAACGCACTTCGTTTGCCGTAGGAATGATAAATCCGACTATGAAGGCACGCAGCGCAGCTTCTCACAATTCAATACTTCATGAAGGTTTGACACTTGGCGATTTTTTGCATTCCGTTTGGGATAGTACAAAACAAGCGGTTGAATTTGTTGTTGAAAAAATAAAAGACGGTGTGAAATTCATCATAAAAATTGGCGAACAGGTATTTCATTGGATTGTAAATACGTTGCGAGAAATTGGCGCCTTTATTCAAAAAATATTTGATGCGATTAAGGTGTTTTTTGAAGATTTATTCAAATTTTTAGCCTTTTTGTTTGATTGGGATGCGATTGTAGAAACCAAAGAAGCTTTTAAAGCATTTACCAACGAAGCTATTATTTGTTTAAAGGATGAAATTAAAAATATTCGCAAATTTGTGGATGATACACTAGATAAACAGATTGAAAAATTCTCGCCTGAATTGGTAAATATTCCTGATTCGCTTGGTAAAATTGATCCGTCTGAACCTTCTGAAAAAGCAACTGCTGATCCAAAATCGAACTGGCTAAATTCTAAAAAAAGTTATTTACATGATAGCGAAGGAAAACCGCTGAGTTCTCAAATACCAACAGATTTTACGGAAGTTTTTCATTCATTCACAAGTCAGTTGAAAAATCTTTTAGTGGAAACGGGAGAAGGTCTCAAATTACAAGTGGATATTGTTTTTGATGGTTTTAAACGAATGATTCAAGGCGAAATAACATTTTTAGATTTCTTAAAACTACTACTGCAAAAACTCGCAGGAACAAGTTTGTTTTTAGTGAAAAAATTGATGGATTTAATTTTCGTTTCGCTTGATACCTTAATTAGTATTGCACAAGTTGGACTCAACAAAGAATGGGAAATTCCAATTATTACGCCTTTGTACAAATCCGTTACTAAAAGTGACGAACTGACATTTTTGGATGTCATGTGCTTATTTGTGGCAATTCCGGCGACAATTCTGTATAAAATTGGCGAAGGAAAAGCGCCTTTTGGAGAAGGAAAAACGAAAGCGGAATTTATAAACAGAGGTAAAACTATTTTTCAACTCAACTTAAACTAGACAATAATGACACAAGAAATAGATAATACAGCAGACAACACGTTAGATGATGTTGATAGAATATTTGCCATTAGCGGTTTGGCAATTTCAGGACTTGGACTTTTATTTTATGCGGCAGAAGAAGTCGCAGATAGCACTGAAACCGATTTAGGTTTTGTTGGAACAATTACAAAAACAGTTTCAATGCTCGGTTTGGTGGGCACATTTTGGTCTATGGGATTATTGTATCACAAAAAGATAGAAATGCCAGCAGCAATTAAATGGGTAATGGTTCCTATTATTGTACTACACGTTTTAGTATTGGCTTTGATTCTTTCTATGTTGGCACTTAAAACTTCAAGTGTTGGTACGGTTGGAAAGTTAGCTATGAAATATGTAAAACCAGCCGTTTGTTCACTCGGAGCTGTAGGAATTATTATTGCTATGGCAGTCATGCCGAAAAAACTGTTGAAGATGAGTAATATAGGAATGGCAATTCATTATTTGCCTGCCGGTTTAGGATATGCGCCAATTAATAAAAATGTTTTTTACGCATTGGTTATTTTGGTTCGCGCTGGTGGATTGATTACTACGTTAGCAGGCGATTTTATTGAACTTGCAATGGACAACGGAAAAGATGATAGCAATTTGGATACTCCTGAACAAAAACAACTAGGAAGTTGATTCTTGCTTTTATTTTCTTTCTTTATTCAATATTTTTACTGCGGTTCATGTGACAACTAAAGAAGGTAATTGTAGAGCACATTTTGCGTTAGGGATAGTAGCAGTTACCGTGTAACGCGAATAGCCCGACGAGCATTAAAAAAGCACCAAACGGAACATTGAGGAAACTCAATACGTGAAGTTTGGTGCTTTTTTGATGATGGGAACGCCCTAATTTTTATATTAAATAATGTGAATTTGATATAACTGATTCAATTCATGTTTAAGTTTAGAAACTCTCTGCTAAAATCACATTTCCTGTGTTTTATTTTCATTTTCTTTGCTTTCCCAAAGAAAAGAAACAAAAAAAAGGGAACTTTTAGTTCATGTCATTTATATTTTTAAATTAAAGTATTCATGAATGCACAGCATTTCCAGAGGTATTTTTAGTTTTTCTTTTTGGAAAAAACTAAAACCACATGAATCTTTCTAAATTTTTTAGTTCACTATCTTTTATTTTAAATCAAGGAGTTCATGAATCTTCGATTTCCAAGGATTCAAAAATTTTTAACGAAAAATTCCTGCTATACTGCGGAAAAGAAAAGTATCAAACTAAATTTTCAACGTCGAACTTACATTAATTATAGTTTTTTGGTGCTTTTCGTTTTTTGGAAGCTTGTTCGTATGTGTATGCCCATTCTAGTAAATTTTTCTCCGTAAATGGCTTTCCGATAAAGGTAATTCCTTTTGGTTCGCCTTTTTCCGTATAGCCCATCGGAACAGTTAAGGCAGGATATTCGGCAACAGCCGCAAACGCCGCGTGATAGTTATTGATAGATAACACAGCATCCAAATTGTGCTTTTCCATCGGAATATCAAAATACGTTTTTCCATTGTCATGCAATGTTTTTTTCATGTCTGAGAATTCCTTTTTATTGGCTTTATCGTTGACAATTCCGTAGAATAATTTTTGCCCGTATGGCATTGAAGTAAGCGAATCTTTTTTGTTGAAATCGATTACATCTTGTACTGACGTTAGTGAAATTTCTTTTCCTGTATGATTTTTGAAATATTCAGGCAAGTCTTTTTTCATGTCTAAATTTAAGAGATTGATGAATTTTGGCAAACCTATTTCTTCTTCTGGAATTTCTACAACTTCCGCGCCTTGTTGTTTTAATACTTCAATAGCTTGTAGATATGAAGTGTCTTTCATCAGACGTGTAAATGCGCCAAAACGTTTTCCTTTTACAGAAGGATTTCCGTTTTTGATACCTGTGTAATAGTAACTTCCTGAATATTTTAACGATTTACTTTTGCTGTCAGTACTGTCATATCCGTACAAAGCGCCTAGCAAAATCGCGTTATCTATTACGCTTTTGGTCATTGGTCCTGGTGTGTCTAAGGTACTTGAAATAGGAACAATTCCTGAGCGACTTAGCAATCCGATTGTAGGTTTTAAGCCAACTACAGAGTTTTGACTTGACGGTGAGAGTATGGAACCAGCAGTTTCAGTTCCGACAGCCGCTACTGCAAAGTTTGCGGCAATGGAAACGCCACTTCCTGAGCTTGATCCGCCTGTATCAAATATTTTTCTTCCATACGGATTTAAGGTTTGTCCTCCAACAGCACTGTAGCCACTTGGGCAATCGCCACAGAAAAAGTACGCCCATTCACTTAGGTTTGCTTTTCCTAAAATTAATGCACCTTCTTCTTTTAGTCTTTTGGTAATGTATGCATCATCGGCAGTGTTGTTTTTTAAAGCAACAGCTCCAGCAGTTGTTGGCATTCCAGCAGCATTGACATTATCTTTTAGTAGAATTGGCATTCCAAAAATGGCCGGTTTTAATTTTTTATTTAAAAATTCTTGATCTTTTTGTTTTGCTTCAGCAATTATAGTTGGATTGATGCTAATGACAGCATTTAATGACAATTCGTTGTTCCGATCGTATTTTTTGATTCTATAAATGTAAAATTTCACTAGTGTTTCATAGGTAAATACACCGTTGGATCTGCTCTTTTGTAATTCGAGAATATTTTTTTCTAAAATAAATGGTTTTAGTTTTTGATAATCGGCTTCTGTAAAATCTGCTATTTGTTTTGAAACATAATTTAAAACATACTGATTATCAACTACTTTGGAATCTAAAACTTTAAATTCTCTGAATTCTTTTTCACTAATAGCTGAGATATCATTTTCACTTTGATCTGTTTTTTGGGTATGACAAGCAATTGATGAAAATAGAACGGCAAAAAATATAATTTTCTTCATTTTAATACGTTATTTGTAGCATATAAAGATACGATCTTAAAGTTTAACTATTTGGAATTCTTGATTTTTTGGCTTCTAAATTATAAACTCTTCATTGTTTTTATATATTTGTGATACCAAAAAAAAAATTTATGAAAAAAGTAGTTTTACTTCTACTAATAGGATTTGTATTTTCGTGTTCAGATGATGTACAAATTCCAGAGATCATACAACCATGCCAACCTGTTGTAGCATCTTTTACTTCAAACATTACTGATACATCTGCAAGATTGAATTGGTGTGGAAGCGTAAACGACGCTGGAGAGTGTTTGCCTGTTACAGGCGTAACTTGGTTAGTTTCTTATGGAGCACCTGGTTTTGATCCTGATGCAGGTACTATTGTTAATGCACCAACAACAAGTACTGGTATTGGTGGACTTGCGCCACAAACTTCATATGAATTCTATGTAAAGTCTGATTGTAACTTGCCGAATAACGAATGGTTTGGACCTTTACAGTTCCGCACTTCTTGTCCAGCACCGACAGATTTAGGAATTATGAATTTGACAAAAACATCTGCTACTTTTACATGGATGCCAGGTGGAAACGAAATTGCTTGGGAAATTAAATACGGACCAGTAGGTTTCAATTTAGATGAAGTTCCTACGGTTGCTACTGGAAATAATACAGAACATACAGTAATGGATTTAGCTCCAAATACCGAATATGAATTTTATGTACGTGCCAATTGTAATGACAATACAGATGGTAGCCAAGCAGGAAGTTCAAGTTCCTTTAGAGGACCTTTCCGATTTGTAACATGCTTACCTCCATTAAATTTAACAAGTACAGCTACACAGAATTCAGTTGTTTTAGATTGGGATTCGAATGGAGAAACGAGCTGGGAAGTTCGTTATGCAGAAGCTGCTGGATTTGATGCAAATACGGCTACTGCAATAACTACTAATAATTCTACATATACGGTTACTAATTTATGCCCAAATACTGCGTATACTTTTGTTGTAAGAGGTTCATGTGGAATGGCAACTACAAGTGCTTGGGTAAGTAATGTAGGTGTTTTGACTCCTTCGTTAGGATACACAGGAATGTATACTTATGAAGAGGTTGGAAATACGGACGAGCCAATTTTTGGAGATCCTGTTGCGGTTGATATTGTAGCAGTTTCTGATACAGAAAGAAGTATTACTGTTAAGTATTTAGCAAATTTAGATGTGGCAGGAACGCAACCAACAATGACGTTTAACTTTACATTAAATTGTGATGGAACTGTGAGCGTGAATAACGATCAAGATACGAACTTCAATTGTGGAGCCGATAATGTATTGTTAGGATTAGGCGCTGCGACACCGACAATGTATGATATGATCGATGATACTACTATTGATATTCGATTTATAGAAGATACAGGAAGTGCTACTTGTGTAAATGTACCGTTGACAGAAGTTGTGATTCGACTCACGAAGATTTAATTTTATAGAAAATATTTAATATAAGAAAAGCTGCATATGATAAATATGCAGCTTTTTTGTTTGTATCTGTATTTGTTTTCTTGAAGCTTATGTACAAATCTAAATATCTAATTGATTATATAATTTCAACAGCTAAGAATGGAGGTTTCTATTTTTTAAAGAATGAATCCACAAATTCATATTTGTTGAATACTTGCAAATCTTCGATACCTTCTCCGACGCCAATATATTTTACAGGAATTTGAAATTGATCAGAAATTCCGATCACAACTCCTCCTTTTGCAGTTCCGTCAAGTTTTGTCACAGCCAGCGTAGTTACTTCTGTAGCTGCTGTAAACTGTTTTGCTTGCTCAAATGCGTTTTGCCCAGTAGAACCATCTAAAACAAGTAATACGTCGTGTGGCGCATCGCCAATGACTTTTTGCATTACTTTTTTCACTTTCGTCAATTCTTTCATGAGGTTTACCTTGTTATGCAATCGTCCAGCGGTGTCAATTATTATGACATCTGCATCTTGTGCAACACCAGATTGTAACGCATCGTATGCAACTGAAGCAGGATCGCTTCCCATACTTTGTTTTACAATAGGAACGCCTACTCTATCTGCCCAAACTTGTAATTGATCTATTGCGGCAGCTCTAAATGTATCTGCTGCACCAAGTACAACTTTGAGTCCTTTTTTATTAAATTGATATGCTAGTTTACCAATAGTTGTAGTTTTTCCAACACCATTGACACCTACTACCATAAGTACATACGGTTTTTTGTCGGCTGGAATGGTATATTCTGTTTCTTCGCCTGAATTGGTTTCAGAGAGCAAGCCTGCGATTTCTTCACGAAGAATTTTATTTAGCTCGTCTGTTCCTAAATATTTATCTTTGGCTACTCTTTCTTCTATTCTATCAATAATTTTTAGTGTTGTATCTACGCCAACATCACTGCTGACAAGTACTTCTTCTAAATTATCTAAAACTTCATCATCAACTTTACTTTTTCCGGCAACGGCTTTTGTCAATTTTGAAAGAAAACTGGATTTTGACTTTTCTAAACCTTTGTCAAGTGTTTCTTTTTTTTCTGATGAAAATATTCTTTTAAAAAAACTCATAATTCGTGTTACTGTGTTAATCCTGTCAATCAGATTGATTGTAGAAATTGCAAAACAAGATACTTAAAATTAGTATATATTTTACATTGTTGTTTATATACCTTTTGAGTTGTCAATTATCTTGCCTGTATGTATCAACATGAAAAACTGTCATCTTTTTGGTTCAGGTATAAAAACAAAAAGCTACTCTCTTTCGAAAGTAGCTATGTGATCGTATAAAATATATACTTATTTTTTTAACCAATCGTTCACCTTATCTGGAGACATGATTGACTCTACAAATGTGTAAGCTCCAGATTTTGGAGATTTTACCATTTTGATTGCTTTTGTTAGTCTTTTTGATCCTGTTTGTAAGGATGCTACTGATTTCTTTGCCATGACTTATTATTTTATTTCTTTGTGAACAGTCATTCTCTTTAAGATTGGATTAAATTTCTTAATCTCTAATCTATCTGGAGTATTCTTTTTGTTTTTTGTTGTGATATAACGTGAAGTTCCTGATTGTCCAGAAGCTTTGTGCTCTGTACACTCTAGTATCACTTGAACTCTATTTCCTTTCTTCGCCATTACTGTTGGTATTTATACTTTATGACTGTATATTATTTAATAAAACCATTTGCTCTTGCTTGTTTAAGCATCGCAGAGATCCCTATTTTATTGATTGTTTTCAATGCTGAAGTAGATACTTTTAAAGTAACCCACTTATCTTCTTCAGGGATATAGAAACGCTTTTTTGTAAGATTCGCATTAAATTTGCGTTTTGTCTTATTCATTGCATGGGAAACATTATTCCCTACCATAGCTTTCTTACCTGTTAATTCACAAATTCTTGACATCTGTACTAAACTTTTAAGTTATTCAAAAACGAGGTGCAAATTTACATTTTTTTATTTTCTCAGCAAATATTTATTTACTGTTTTTTAAAATTTCTTCTAGCAACATTTCAAAAGCCTTGGTAACCGCTTTGTTTACTACCTTTTCTCTTGGTTGTCCAAAATTAAATTCTTGCGAAATAACTCCATCAGGAGTTGCAATTCCGATACAAACGGTTCCAACTTCCACATTTGAGTTGCCTTTTGCAGGTCCTGCGTTTCCAGTTGTAGCCATTGCATAATCGGCTTTGTATATTTTTTTTGCTCCAACTGCCATTGCTTCTACAACTTCCTTACTGACAACCGAATGCGCTTCAATTAGTGCTTCAGGCACGCCCAAAAGATCAATTTTAGATTGTACGGCATATGTAACAGCACTTCCATTGAAAAAGGCAGAAACACCAGATTCTTGGGTTATTTGTGAAGCAATGCGTCCGCCTGTACAACTTTCGGCAGCAGCCAATTTTTGACCTTTTGCAACTAATAATTCTCCTATTTGAGTTACAATGCTTGTTTTCCCTTCAACACCACGAATGATATCGCCAATAATTGGATAGAGCTTTTGTGCATACGCATCAACAACATTGGTCACTTCTTCCCTATCAGTTCCTTTTCCTGTAAGACGCAATCGAACTTTTCCAAAATTTGGCAAATAAGCGAGTTTCACATTGTCTGGAAGGTTATTTTCCCAGTCTTCAATTTTCATTGCAATACTACTTTCGCCCATTCCGTACGTAAGTATCGTTTTGTGATATATGAAAGGGCGTTCAAACTCTTTTTGCAGTTTTGGAATGATGTAATTTGTCATCAATCCGCGCATTTCGTACGGAACTCCTGGCATGGAAATAAAAACTGTATCATCTTTTTCCAACCACATTCCTGGCGCTGTTCCGTAAGTGTTCATCAATACTTGCGCTTTTGAAGGCACAAAGGCTTGATCTCTGTTCATGTTAGAGATTGGCGAGGTAGTGATGTATTTTGCAAACAACTCTTCTATATGCGCTAAAACTGCTTCGTTTTTAACCAACGTATCGTCAAAGTATTCGCAAAGTGTGTGCTTGGTAATATCATCTTTTGTAGGACCTAATCCACCCGTAATTAGTACTACATCTGCTTTTTGTTTTGCGGCTTCTAGTGCTTCAAGTATGTGTTGTTTGTCATCTTGTATGGATGTAATTTGATGTACTGAGATTCCGATTTCATTTAATGCTTTTGATATGAATACGGAGTTTGTGTCTACTATTTGTCCAATGAGAATTTCATCGCCAATGGTAATTATTTCTGCAATCATATGTAGTTAGAGGTTGAAATCTTTTTTTAGTAACGTAATGGTATTTGTTATTTTGGAATATACTTTTGCGTACGCTGTTCTAATATCTGAAATATTGGTTTCGCCTTTTGCCCAAGCAAGTATTTGAAGATTTAATTCGTAAGCATCTGTCATGCCTAATAAATCAAGATTGGGTTTTATTTTGTGGCTGACCGCATATATTTCTTTGTAGTTTTCGGCGTCGACTGATTTTGTAAATTGAATTAGATCTTGCGGAATTTCTTCAACGAAAGCTTCTACAACGGCTTTTGCAAATTCTTCATCATTATCTAATTCGAGTATTTTATCTATGTTGTAACTCATTTTTTATTTTACTAGTATTGAAAATAATTGTTGTTCTTCTATGTATCCAACCAAACGATCTTCAGGATGTACTTTACTTACTCCTGCGGGTGTTCCTGTGAATATAATGTCTCCTATTTTTAACGTAAAGTATTGGGAAACGTATGCAATGAGTTCGTCTATTTTCCAGAGCATTTGTTTGGTATTTCCTTGTTGCACAATTTCATTATTTTTTTCTAACCTGAAGTTTACGTTATTTAAATCTTCAAATTGATCTTTTGCAATCCATTGTCCTACAACTGCTGAACCATCAAATGCTTTTGCTTTTTCCCACGGCAATCCTTTTTCTTTTAGTTTTGATTGTAAATCGCGCGCTGTAAAATCGATTCCTACACTGATTTCATTGTAATATTTGTGCGCAAATTTTTGATCTATATATTTCCCTAATTTATTAATTTTTACCAATATTTCAACTTCATGATGAATTTCATCTGAGAAGTCAGGTATGAAAAATGGTTGTTTTTTCAATAATATAGAAGTATCCGATTTCATAAAAATGACAGGATCTGCTGGTTTTTCGTTTGCAAGTTCTTCAATATGCTTTGCGTAATTTCGTCCTATACAAATTATTTTCATTTGCTTTTATTTTGATTAGATCGCTATTTTTTAGTTTGTTAACTTTAATTTGAATGCTGGCGCAACAACTTCTTCTTCTTTAAAACCGGCGCGTGGCATTTTTAACTTTCGCACTTTTTTCCATCCGTCAACTGACATATAATAAGAATATGAATCTCCATTATTTTCTATAATTCCTTTGAAAATTGGCGCGTATCTTTTTTGTTTAATGTCTGTTATTTTAAGCGAATCGCTCACTTTTAAATGTATGATTTCTTCAAATTCATTTTCTTCAATGAATAAATGTTCTACGACGATGAAAAATCCTTCTTCGGGCACTTCAATTCCGTTAGAAGGCATTTGTATTTTTGTTTTGGCTTGCTTGTAACTTACATCAATAATCATAGGCTCGACCAAGTCATCTTTGGGCATTTTAGCTGCTGTAGCTGACACAACTCGAAACCGAAATTTTGCATTGTGTCTACCTTCTCGGTAAAAGAAAACAGAAACTTCCTTTAAGTAATTTTCAGCGCCTAATGAAGCATCAAAGGGATAATATCTGGCAAACATGGACGGATATGCGCCACCGCTAAAGTTCCCCAATCCTATACTTCGCTTTCCACGAAATGAGTTTACGCGCACTAACTCCTGTCGCTCTTCATTTGATAAATGTACTGCCTGTAGAAATTCAACCGACGGTTCCAGATAAATGATGACATCTTTTCCGCGTACCAACTCCATTTGCTTGTCTTGAAAGCCAACACAAGTAATTTTTAGTATACTTCCAATCCAATCCTCTACGACTGTAAATTCAAATTTTCCGTCTTTATCTGCTGTAGTTCCTCTTTTTTGTGAAGGAATGATTAAATGTGCATATGCTATAGGTTCTTTTGTATATTTATTAACAATAGTTCCCGAAATATTTTTTTGAGCAAACGCGAAACAACAACTAAAAAATGTAATGAGTATGATGGTAGCTTTTCCCATGTCCATTTTTAGTGTTTTTAAAACTTTGTATTTAGTTTTCGCAGTTTTATTGCTGTGAGTACTTTTTTAGTGTACAGCGGAAAGTTTGCGTTGAGAATCCAACCAAAATATCCTGGTTCTTCATCCAGTACTGCTTCTACTTTTTTGCCTTTGTGTTTTCCGAACGAGAAGATTTCTACACCTTCTTTATCATACGAAATGAATCCTGCAAAGTCAGCCATTTTTTTACGCGTTGTAAATTCGCTTAACTTTTTTACGTCATTTTCAAGTTCTTCGTATCGATCTAGTTGTGATTTTAAGACTTCATACGTAGCATTTGTGTCAGCTTCTGCTCCGTGGGCGCCTTCAAGTTCTTTTCCACAGTAAAATTTGTAGGCTGCTGAAAGTGTACGTTTTTCCATTTTGTGAAAAATAGTTTGAACATCAACCGAGACTTTGTTTTTCATATCAAAATCAATGTCAGCGCGCAAGAGTTCTTCGGCAAGTAATGGAATATCAAATCGATCAGAATTGTATCCTGCCAAATCACTATCTTTTATCATGTTGTATACCTCTTTTGACAATTGCTTAAACGTAGGTTCGTTTGCAACTTTATCGTCTGTAATACCATGGATTTCAGAAACATTTGGCGGAATTGGCATTTCAGGATTTACCAACCATGTTTTGCTTTCTTTGTTTCCGTTAGGAAATACTTTGAGTATCGAAATTTCTACGATTCTATCTTTGGCGACATCAACTCCTGTGGTTTCTAGATCGAAAAAACAGATTGGATTTTTTAGTTTTAATTCCATTATTTTGTTTAAAAGAGTAAATTTACCATTATTACAGGGTAAATAAAATTATTTTTCGGTATAATAATTGATTTTAATGTATTCTTAACAATAATACAAACACGAGCATGCAGAAGTGTATTTTAACTACTTTTTTATTGTTTTTCTGTTGGATTTTTTCAATGAATGCACAATCCAAAGATGTAGAGATTACAGAGGTTAAAGCGAAGAAAAAAATTCTTTTTTATGCCACAAATCATACAGAAACTGACAAAGAGGTTTTTTTTAAAGTTGATGGAAAAGGATTTCGAAAGAGCAGTTTTAGACCTGTTATTAAAAAGATTCCTGCACAAAAGAAAGTTTTGATTGCGACACTTATTCCGCTTAAAAATTCAACGCCCGAATACACGTATTTTTATTCTTTTGATGATCAATTGCAAGAGTTGAACTTAGAAACGAGTGTGAAAACATGGAAAGCTTTAGACAATTTAATTGATAAGGGCGAAACGATTATTTTTGTGAAAGATGCATGTGTCAAATGCGAGAAATTGATTGGTATGTTGAAGGCAAATCGTATTAAACATAGAGTTTTCGATATTTCAGAGAATGAACGCTACAAAGAATTTTTCTGGAATACGATTTCTAAAATGAAACGCCAAGATGTGTTGATTTCTTCTATTCCGATTGCGATCGTGAAAGGCAAATTGCATGAAAGCTTGAATTTGATTTCGTTTGTTGAGATGCTCAAGGAGTAGATTGGTTTTTTTTTTGGTGTTGGGTGTTTGGTGTTTGGTGTTTGGTGTTTGGTGTTTGTTTATTCGAAGATACTTTTACATTTAAAATTTAGCGTTTTACATTTTTAATTTTATTAGTTGTTTAGTTGTTTAGTTGTTTAGTTGTTTAGTTGTTTAGTTGTTTAGTTGTTTAGTTGTTTAGTTGAAATTTCTCGATTCTTTCAATCCTTCAATCCTTCAATCTTTCAATCTTCAAAAAAAAAGAGCTTCCTTTCGAAAACTCTTTAATGTAAAATATGAATTATTATTTCTTAGATATCTCTATCGCTGTCCCACGCTTCTAAATAATCGGCAACTTGTTTTACAAATTGTCCACCAAGTGCACCATTGACAACTCTATGGTCGTATGAATGTGATAAGAACATTTTGTAACGAATTCCAATGAAATCGCCTTCAGGAGTTTCAATAACCGCAGGCACTTTTCTGATAGCGCCCAAAGCTAAGATTCCTACTTGTGGCTGATTGATGATTGGCGTTCCCATAATGCTTCCAAATGTACCAACATTGGTTACTGTGTATGTTCCACCTTGAATGTCATCTGGCTTAAGCTTGTTAGCTCTTGCTCTGCTTGCTAAGTCATTTACCGATTTTGCCATTCCGACAAGGTTTAACTGATCTGCGTTTTTGATCACTGGAACAATTAGATTTCCATCTGGCAATGCAGCTGCCATTCCTAAGTTGATGTTTTTCTTTTTGATGATGTTATCGCCATCTACAGCAATATTCATCATTGGGAAATCTTTCAACGCTTTCGCTACGGCTTCCATAAATATTGGTGTAAAGGTAAGTTTTTCGCCTTCACGTTTTTCAAAAGCCGTTTTCATTTTTTTACGCCAGTTCCAAATTTTGGTTACATCGACCTCAACGAAACTTTGTACGTGTGCAGATGTTTGTACCGAAGCTACCATGTGATGTGCAATGAGTTTCCCCATACGCGTCATTTCGATGATTTCGTCGTTTCCGTTGACAGCAACTGGTGTTGCTGGTGTTGATTTTGGTGTAGCAACCTTTGTAGCCGCTTCTATTACGGCAGCTTTTGGCGCTTCGTGTACGTATGATTTTTGTGCAACTTGCTGTGGTTGGTTGTCACGATTTTTTATGTAATTTAGAATGTCATTTTTAGTAACTCTCTCGTCTTTTCCAGTTCCTTTAATGGTGTCTAATTCTGCAACTGAAATGCCTTCTTCTTTCGCTATGTTTTTTACTAATGGCGAATAGAACTTTTCAGATGTTGAAAAATCATTACTCACAGTTTCTTTAGCTTTTACAACAGCTTGTGCGGCAATTTCGGCTTCGGCTGGTGTTCCTGCTACAATAGTTTCTGGTGTTGGTGTTTCTGTGTTCGCAGCTTCTTGGCTTCCTTCTCCTTCGGTTTCAATGATTGCTACCGTTTCTCCTACTTTTACAACATCATCTACATTGAATAGTATTTCTACTAATACACCATCAACTTCGCTTGGCAATTCGGAGTCTACCTTGTCTGTTGCAATTTCTAATACTGCTTCGTCAGCTTCAATAGTGTCGCCAACTTCTTTGAGCCATGATATAATTGTTGCTTCTGCAACACTTTCTCCCATTTGCGGAAGTTTTAGTTCAAATTTTGCCATATCGTTAATCTAATGCTGTTATTTTATTTTGAGATTGCGAAAATACTAAATAATATCGTTTTTTGTTGAATTATTTTTAATTTAATTCTTTGTTAACAGTCGTACTTCTCCTCTATTTTTAGACGAATCGCTACCGAGGATAAAAGTACTGTTTTTTGGTAATATTTTGTAATATCCAAGTTGTTTTTCGAAGAGTTGAATGCTACTTTTTATGTTTATAAAATGATGATCGAGCACAATTTCTGTATGATTTTTGTCTTTTAGATGCTCCAAAAGATCGCTCATGCTTTGTACCTTCAAGCAGTTAGTACCGTTGTAAACTTTCTGAATTTGTTCAAAATGTGTTGTATTGTCTGTAAAAATGATGCAATTGCCAACGTGTTTTTCCAATCCGTTTTCCGACTTTGAAAGCAACGGAATTAACTTCGCGCCAAGCGTAACCGCAACATCATAGAGCACGTTGCGTTTGAAATGCTTTTTGTAAAATAGTTGCATGGCGCCATAGAAACGCTTTGCATAGGTTTTGTCTTTTAGCGTGCTTTCGCCTTTGTAATGAATGACGGACGTTTTGCCATAGTAATAGTTTTGAAAGCCTGCTTTTTTGATTTTGTACGACAAGTCGATGTCTTCGCCATACATGAAATAGTCTTCATCGAAACCGTTGACAGCTTGGTACACACTTTTTTTCATGAGCATGAATGCGCCCACGAGAATGTCTACTTTTCCCGTTTGGTTTTCGTGGAGATTTGAATAATATCCTGCGTTTTTATGTCCCAGAATTTTTTTTACCGAAACCATTGGTGTGGGAATGTTTCGTTTACTTTCGGGCAAAAATGTTCCGCTTCCATCTATGAGTTTGCAACCAATACTTCCCACGTTTTTTTTGCTTTGCGCAAATTGTAAGAGTTGTGTAAATGTGTCTTCCGCAACAATGGTATCCGGATTTAGGATGCAAATGTATTCGCCTTTGGCAACCTGCACACCTTGATTGTTTGCTTTGGCAAAACCTACGTTTTCCGTGTTTACAATGAGTTGAATGTTTGGAAATGTGTTTCGCATCATGTCACAACTATCGTCGGGCGAATTGTTGTCGATAACGATGATTTCTGCATCTAGATTTTCAATTGCCGCTTGTACACTTCGGAGACAAGCTTCCAAGAAGTAACGCACGTTGTAGTTGAGAATGATGACAGAAAGTTGCATGAAAGAGCTGTTTTTATGAACTTTTTAGTGAGTTTTCAAACGGAACTCTGTTGATGATGCTTCGTCCTAAGGTAACTTCATCGGCGTATTCCAATTCGTCGCCAACGGAGATTCCGCGTGCAATGGTTGACGTTTTTACTTGGTAGTTTTCTATTTGTTTGTAGATGTAAAAGTTTGTGGTATCGCCTTCCATGGTGGAACTTAGCGCGAAAATTATTTCTTTTATTTTTCCTTCTTTTACTTTGTTTACCAAGCTTTCAATGGTGAGATTGTGCGGTCCAATTCCGTCTAAGGGAGATATTTTTCCACCCAATACGTGATATAAACCTTTGTATTGTGCTGTGCTTTCGATTGCCATGACGTCGCGAATGTCTTCAACGACGCAAATGAGGTCTTCTTGTCTGTTAGCATTTATGCAAATGTCGCAAATTTCTACGTCGGATATGTTGTGGCAATTGTTGCAATGTTTGATTTCCGTGCGCAAATCTTGCAACGCTGACGTAAGGTGAAGCGTTTGACTTTCGGGTTGTTTTAACAGATGTAACACCAATCGTAAAGCTGTTCGCTTTCCAATTCCAGGTAATTGCGAAACTTCATTGACGGCATTTTCTAAGAGTTTTGAGGAGAATTCCATTTGGCAAATTTAGCACTTTTTTAATTCAGAATTCTGAATTCATAATTATGAATTGTTGAATTCTTCAATCCTTTGATCATTCAATCTAAAAATGAAACAGAAGTTTGTATTTTGCAATCCACAAATTATTTTTATACAACCGATTCATATTTTACTTTTGATTGCTAGTTATTTTATGTTGTCTTTTATAAAATTTTCAAAAGCTTTTTCTTTTATTGTCTATTGTCTTAAAATGTAGTAATGATTATTTAATTTTTAGCAACTTTAAAAATACTGAATTCCCATAGAAGTCACTCGATTATCTTGGACATGTATGTTTAAATTTATGAATTTGTTCTATTGTTACAAATGTTACCTTATGTTTCAATCAGATGTTTCTTTTGTATAAATCTCTAGCAGAATGATGAATTGTTAAAATATCAATTCGCGAATCATTTACTACTTTATATATAATTCTGTAGTTTCCTTCAATTAACTCACGAATGTTTTTCTTTCCAATTTCAGAAACTTTTTTCCCCGAATATAATTGAGATGATAATATTCGTGTTCGAAATCTTATTCGAACGATTTGAAGTTTGGCGTACTTCTTGGAATCTTTAGAAATATATTCGGCAATATCTTTTAGATCAGAAGTTGCTTGAAGTGTCCAATTTATTTGAACCATTTTTCAATTTCATTATCAAGTTCAGCTTCAGAAATAACTTCTCCATTTTCAGACTGTGTATTTCCTCGATCAATCTTTTCAACTAAAATGAGTCTTTCCACTAATTCATCAATTGAAAATTCCTCTGGGAAACTTTCAATTTGTTCTCTTAATTTCGATTTAGTCAACATTGCTTTTAATTTATAATTCTAAGATACAAATTTAATCTTTATTCCGTTGTTAATTAGTGCAAGGTAATTTATTTGTCTATGGCTTGTTGATTTTTAAAACGAAATATGAACTTGGAATATTTAATTCTTTAATCTTGAATCCTTAAATTTTTGAATTTTTGAATAGCGCGAAGCATGGAAGTTTGTATTTTGCAATCCACAAATTATTTTTATGCAACCAATTCATATTTTACTTCTGATTGCCGGCTATTTTGGCGTGTTGATTTTAATTTCGTATTTCACAGGAAAAGACGACAGTAATGAAACCTTTTTTAAAGCTTCGCGAAAATCGCCTTGGTATGTAGTGGCTTTTGGAATGATTGGCGCTTCGCTTTCAGGCGTTACGTTTATTTCCGTGCCTGGTTGGGTAGAAGCTTCGCAGTTTAGCTATATGCAAGTGGTTTTTGGCTATTTGGTTGGGTATTTTATTATTGCGTATGTGTTAATGCCGATTTATTATCGCTTGAATGTAACTTCTATTTATCAGTATTTGGAAGACAGATTTGGCGTAACGAGTTATAAAACTGGCGCTTTTTTCTTTTTGATTTCTAGAATTTTGGGCGCTTCCTTCCGATTATATTTGGTTGCCATTGTATTACAACGCTATGTGTTTGATGCGTACGGAATTCCGTTTACAGTTACGGTTACTTTGTCAATTTTGTTGATTTGGTTGTACACATTTCGTGGTGGAATTAAAACCATTGTGTGGACAGATACGTTACAAACGCTATTTATGCTTATTGCCGTTGGTGTTGCCATGTATTTGATTTTAGGTAACTTGAACATGAGTTTTGGCGAATTTTGGAATTCAGCAGCATTACAAGAGTATAACCAAATATGGTTTACGGAGAGTTTTATGGTGAAGAATTACTTTGTGAAATCGTTCCTTGGTGGTTTGTTTATTGCCGTTTGTATGACAGGATTGGACCAAGATATGATGCAAAAGAATTTAACTTGTAAAACGCTCGGCGATGCACAGAAGAACATGGTTTCTTTTAGTATTGTATTGGTTGTGGTAAACTTGATATTTTTATTGTTAGGCGCTTTATTATTTATGTATGCCGCTCAAAATAATATTGCGACGCCGTTGATGGACGGAAAACCAAAAACCGATTTATTGTTTCCTGAAATTGCGCTCAATGGCGGCTTGGGAATTTCGTTAGCCGTTGTATTTTTGTTAGGATTGATTGCTGCTGCCTATTCGAGTGCCGATTCTGCATTGACTTCTTTAACGACTTCTTTTTCCGTTGATTTTTTAGGCATTGAAAAGAAACCTGAACACGAACAGAAAAGCACACGAAAGTTGGTTCACATTGGTATGTCTGTTGTGTTGATTATTGTGGTTGTTATTTTTAATAGTTTGGCAAATAAGAGTGTTATTGACAGTATTTTAACTATTGCAGGATATACGTACGGACCATTGTTAGGCTTGTTTGCGTTTGGAATTTTTACCAAGTACAAAGTTATTGACAAACACGTATGGATTGTCACGCTAGTTTCCATATGTTTAACGTATGTACTTGCGAATTTCGGGAGTTATTATATTTATGTTACCGAAGACGTTGCCAATCTCGCGGAAGCGACAAAACTCTCCAAAGAAACTTTTTACCAGTTTGGCTACGAATTGTTACCGATTAACGGATTGTTGACGTTCTCTGGGCTCGTACTGATTAGACGCCAATAATACTAAAGTGCATGCAACTTCGTGTGCAATGTTATGTTCTTCTAATAATTTGTAAAACGTTGGGTTTTCAGTTCCTGGATTAAAAATAACACGTGAAGGTTGTAACGAAATTATGTAATCGTAAAAAGCAGCTTGACGCGAAGCATTTAAATAAAGTGTAACTGTATGAATGTCTTGATATGGAAGCAATTCTGTATCGATTTGTACACCACTAATTTCTCCTTCTCTGAGTCCGTATGCGACTACTTCATGATTGTAGCTTACTAATTTTTGAACGGCTTTGTGTGAAAAACGATGCGTCTTCAATGAAGCGCCTAGCACTAATGTTTTCAATGGATTGAATATTTAATAGGTTAAGATTTGATATGTGCGCTGGTAACGCAGTGGCAAATTTACTAATTTTTCAACAGTGATGGCGTTATTTGTTAAATTATGTTAAAAGATGTTAAAGAACGTAACATCATTTCTTTTCTCTCGTCAAGTATGCATGCTTCTGGTAATTCTGGAAGCTATCATCAAAAAACAAAAAACGAACTAACGAACATGAAAACACTTATCACACTCTGCGTGATGATGCTCTGCTGCACATTATACGCTCAAACTACTCCTGCACCCAAAATCGGTACAATTACTGGAAAAGTAATTGATGCCACTACACAAGAAACCATTCCGTATGCAACCATTGTTATTAAATTGAAAGCTGATAATAGCGTTCTTACTGGAGCTATTTCGGATGATAATGGAAATTTTAAAATCGAAAAAATTCCAGCAGGATTTCTTAGTGTAGAAATTCAGTTTATCGGATATGAAACTGTTACAAAAGATGTCACAATTTCTAAAGATAATAAAGTTGTTGCCATTGGAACCGTTTCCTTGACGGAAAGCGTTTCTACTTTAAATGAAGTTGAAGTTGTTGCCGAACGTACTACGATAGAACAAAAAGTAGATCGAAAAGTAATTACCGTTGGAAAAGATTTGGTAACTAGCGGACCAACAGCTTCTGACATTATGAACAACTTACCTTCTGTAAATGTAGATCAGCAAACAGGAGCTATCAGCCTTCGCGGAAATCAAAATGTACGTGTTATGGTTGATGGAAAATTATCAAACATTCCTACAGCACAATTGCTACGTCAATTACCTTCAAATTCTATTAAGAAAATTGAATTGATTACCAATCCTTCTGCAAAGTACAATCCTGAAGGAATGAGTGGAATTATCAATATCGTTTTGCGTAAAAATGTCAATATTGGGTTTAATGGAAATATCAATATTGGACTGACACGTGAACGTGAAGCAAAATTTAACAGTGCTATTGATATGAATTACCGTAACGGAAAATTTAACGTGTTTGGAAATTATTCTAACAATATTGCCAAAAATGCCAACGAAGGAAACATATTTCGTGAAGATGAAAATTCTGAGCAATTGTTTAGCTTTTTAGACAACTCAAAAACACATTTATTTAAGGTTGGACTTGATGTGTATTTAAATGATAAGAATACAATTTCGTTCTTTACGAATCAAAATATTAGCGAGAATCAAAATGATGGAAATACGGATGTTTTATTTTATGACAATCCACAGTTTAATACATTTCAAGATTTCTTAGCAGATAATGAAAATTTAGCTTCTCAATACAACTTTAATTATAAATATGATATTGATGATGAAGGTCATGTGCTTGAATTAGAAGCAGATTATAATGTATTTGATGCCGAAGATCAGTTTGACTTTCAATTTGCAGGTGCGAACACTTTTCCTAATTATACAGATGAAACGGAAACTTCGAGAGATCGTACTACTATTAATTTAGATTATGTACGTCCGTTGAAAAACAAAGCAAAGTTAGAACTTGGCGCGGAAGCACGTTTGTTTAACTCTGATATTGAATATCAATCTACTGGATTTTCGTTTGATGAAGCAGGAATGTTACGCAGAACACCAAGCACTGATTTTAATTATAGTAGAGATATTTATTCTGCCTATGCAACGTACGGGAAACAATATGAAAAATGGTCGTACCAAGTAGGTTTAAGAGCTGAAACAGTAAAAGTTGAAGCAAATGCGTTGTCAAGTGAAATTGAAACGACGGATACCGACAATATCATTTTCAATAATGATTATACACAAGTATATCCATCTGCGTTTTTTACGTATTCGCCATCTGAGAAAAATTCATACCAATTGAGTTATAGTAGACGTGTAGATCGCCCAGGAATTGGACAAGTTAATCCAATTAGAGAATGGGCAACGCCGCTAATTTCATCTTTTGGAAATATCAACTTACAGCCACAGTTTACCAATTCTATGGAAGTGAATTATACGCGAAAACTAGGAAACAAAGGAACTATTACTGGTGGTGTATTTTATAGATTGATTGAAGATGAAATCAACAGAGCTGTTTTTGTAGATCGTACAGATATTAACCGATTGATTTTAACAAACGACAACTTTGATAATACTTCGGCGTATGGAGTTGAAATTTCAAGTAATTTCAGACCAACAAGCTGGTGGAGTTTTAATTCTAGTTTTGATTTCTTCTCGCAAACACAAAAAGGAATCACAGAATCGTTGAATGCGCCAACAGATGTGGCTACAGTAGATAATATTGTAAGTGAAACCGTAGAAGTTGACAATGCCGCTTGGAATTTTAGAATGTTCAACAATTTTAAAGTGACTAAAAAACTAAACTTATCTGCTTTCGGATTTTACCGAGGAAGCGTGCAAGGATTACAGTTTGAGATGAAGCCAATGTATTTTGTAAATATTGGAGCGCGGTATGCATTTGCACAAGGAAACGGAACGTTGAGCGTAAATTATAATGATATCTTCAATACAATGGAATTTGGTTTTGATGGAGATAGACCTTTTCGCCAAGTTGGAGCTTTCAGATGGGAAAGTAATACCGTAAATGTGAGTATTGCATACCGTTTTGGAGGTGGAAAATACAGAGCAAAATCGCGTAAAAGACGTGATAACGATGAAAAATCAGGAAGTGGCGGATTTTTATAAGCCAAACACCTATACAACTTAATGGCTTCAATTATTATTGATGGTTAGTGTTAATTGAACGCTATTAATCTATGAAAACCTCAACTGTGCACAGTTGGGGTTTTCTGTTTTGTGTAAAATCGTGTATAATGTTATTGATCTAAAAACTAATACGTTTGATCCGAAATATTGTTAAATTTCTCCTAAGCTGTCAGTAAATCTCAAAAAAAACGTCCAACTTTGTAATAAGAAAGTTATTCAGTATTAGAAATATAGGTTGATTATTCGAATTTAGCACTCTTACAAATATCCTAGAAATATTGCATAACACATATTAGATATTTCACATATCTAACAAAAAAATCCCAAGCTCGTAAGAACTTGGGACTTTTTTATGGTATTTTTTTAACTTACCATTTTATAATAACGCTTCCCCAAGTAAATCCACTTCCGAAAGCTGCCAATACTACCGTATCGCCTTCTTTTATTTTTCCTTCTTCCCACGCTTCTGTTAATGCAATCGGAATTGATGCCGCAGTTGTATTTCCATAACGCATGATATTATTATACACTTGATCATTTCCAAGTCCAAATTTCTTTTGAATAAATTGTGCAATTCTCAAATTTGCTTGGTGCGGAATCAACATGTCAATATCTTCTTTTTGCAATCCATTTTGTTTCAAACCTTCCATAATGACTTCACTAAAACGGACAACAGCATTTTTAAATACAAACTGTCCATTCATATGTGGAAAGTACGAAGTATCTTCTACATTATTTTCATGATCTTCAATAATATCATTTACCCAACGTGTTCCCATTCCTGGTGCTGTTAAGGCTAATTCTTCAGCATGTTCTCCTTGCGAATGTAAATGTGTAGACAAAATTCCTGTTCCTTCTGCTGAACTTCTTGATAACACGGCTGCTCCTGCTCCATCTCCAAAAATTACGGAAACCCCACGTCCACGCGTCGTCATATCCAATCCGTGTGAATGCAATTCTGATCCAATTACCAAGATGTTTTTATACATTCCTGTTTTTATAAATTGATCTGCTACTGAAATTGCATATACAAATCCAGAACACTGGTTTCGTACATCTAATGCGCCAACAGTTTTAATATCCAATGCTTTTTGCACCATCACACCTGGTCCTGGAAAATAATAATCGGGACTTAAGGTTGCAAAAATGATAAAATCAATATCATCTTTGTCAATTCCTGCGCGTTCAATAGCAATTTTTGCAGCTTTTACGCCCATTCCCGAAGTTGTATCTTCTGTACCTTTTACGGCAAATCGTCGTTCTTTAATTCCTGTACGTTCCTGTATCCATTCATCATTTGTATCCATTATTTTGGATAAATCATCATTCGTTACCACATTATCTGGAACATAATGTCCTAAACCTATAATTTTAGATGTATACATAATATTGTCAATTTTATAATTTTCAGTGCAAAACTGAATTGCAAATTTACAAATTCTCAAAAATTTGTAGAACAATAATAAGCATTATAAATTAGTTCGTGAAAGATAACCCGCAGTATCTATTAAAAAAGCGCATCTATGTATACATAAATGCGCTTTAAAACAACCTAACCAATAAATAAACAATCGATTAAGGAAGTAGTGTCTTCTCATAGCAATCTTTTTCCTTAATCATATAAATTAAATCGAAATGAGTTCAGATTCCTTACAAAGTTTTTGTTCTTTATTGGATTTATTTTTCAAATCAAAACATATGTCATCTTGTCACTTACGTGAAAATGGTATTTTTTTTGAAAAGGAATGTACAAACAATACTAATTTATAATCATAAACTAAAAAGATAACAAATGGCAACAGGAAATATTAATGTATCTGTCGAAAATATTTTCCCCTTAATTAAGAAGTTCTTATACAGCGATCACGAAATCTTTTTAAGAGAACTTATTTCTAACGCAACCGATGCTACACTTAAGCTGAAACACTTAACAAGTATTGGAGAAGTAAGCGTAGAATACGGAAATCCAGTCATAGAAATTAAAGTAGATAAAGAAGGAAAAAAACTTCATATTATTGATCAAGGACTTGGAATGTCTGCCGATGAAATTCAAAAATACATCAACGAAGTCGCTTTTTCTGGAGCAGAAGAATTTTTAGAAAAATACAAAGATTCTGCCAAAGATTCAGGAATTATCGGACATTTTGGACTTGGATTCTACTCTGCTTTCATGGTAGCCGAAAAAGTAGAAATTATTTCTAAAAGTTATAAAGAAGATGTGAAAGCCGCACATTGGACATGTGATGGTTCGCCACAATTTACCTTAGAAGAACACGATAAAACAGAAAGAGGAACAGAAATTATTCTTCACATTGCAGAAGATTCTACTGAATTTTTAGAAGATGCTAGAATTAATGAATTGTTAGTAAAGTATAACAAGTTCATGCCTATTCCAATTAAATTCGGAACAAAAGAAGAAACATTACCACTTCCTGAAGATGCAGAAGAAGGCGCAGAAGCTGAAAAAATTACAGTAGATAATATCATCAACAATCCAAATCCGGCTTGGACAAAACAACCTGCAGACTTAAAGGACGAAGATTACAAAAACTTCTACCGTGAGTTGTATCCAATGCAGTTTGAAGAGCCATTATTCAATATTCATTTAAATGTAGATTATCCGTTTAACTTAACAGGTATTTTATATTTCCCAAAAATGGGGAACGATATGAATATGCAGAAAGATCGTATTCAACTATACCAAAATCAAGTATTTGTTACGGATAATGTAGAAGGAATTGTGCCTGAATTTTTAACCATGCTGAAAGGTGTTATTGATTCTCCAGATATTCCACTAAACGTTTCTCGTTCGTACTTACAAGCTGATGGAAATGTGAAGAAAATTTCTTCATACATCACACGTAAAGTGGCTGACAAATTGAGCTCTTTGTTCAAAAACAACAGAGAAGATTTTGAAGCAAAATGGAATGATATTAAAATTGTGATTGAATATGGAATGCTTTCCGAAGAGAAATTCTTTGACAAAGCTGACAAATTTGCCTTGTATCCTTCTGTTGACGGATCGTATTACACATTTGAAGAATTGAATGAAAAAATCAAAGATGCGCAAACAGATAAAGATGGCAAAACAATCGTTTTATATGCTTCTGACAAAGATCAGCAACACAGCTATATTGAAGCTGCAAAAGCAAAAGGATACGAAGTTTTATTGTTAGATTCTCCAATTGTTTCACACTTAATTCAGAAGCTGGAAACATCAAAAGAAAATATTTCATTTGCACGTGTTGATGCAGATCATATTGATAATATTATCAAAAAAGATGAGGAGCAAATTTCTAAACTTTCGGATGAAGAAAAAGAAAGTTTAAAAACTACCTTAACAGAAGTTGTACCTGCTGATAAATATACAGTTCAGCTGGAAGCGATGGATTCTGAAGCGTCTCCGTTTATGATAACACAACCAGAATTTATGCGTCGTATGAAAGAGATGCAACAAACTGGCGGTGGCGGAATGTTTGGAATGGGGAATTTCCCAGAAATGTACAACTTAGTCGTAAATACAAATCATGAATTGGTTGGACAAATTCTAAACACAAAAACGAAGAAAAAACAAGAACGTTTAATTAAACAATCATTAGATTTAGCACGTTTATCGCAAAATTTACTAACGGGAGAAGAGTTGACACAATTCATCAAACGTAGTTATGATATGATAAAATAGATTATAAAATTTAATTTTAGTTATATATCAAAAAACCACTTCTTTCGAAGTGGTTTTTTGATATTTTAAAAAGAAAGTATGTCTAATTTCAGTCGGCTACAATGTCGGAAGTTACCGTTTTTGTACAATCTGAACTAAAGGCTCCACATTTGGTACATTTTTTTCCGTCTTTATCTGGAATACAGCCAGTATCAGTTGAACAATAAGTAGTCGTACATGAAATTCCTGCATATTTCAATGTTGTTCTATTTTCAACTCGTAATAAAGTAGTCGTAATTTTATCGCCATGGTATGATCTTAAATAATAACTTTCATTGATTTTTACTAACTTTACTTCGTTAATCGTGACTTGTGTTTTTTCTGTTATAGAAAGGTTGGTCGTTACTAATTTTACAATTGCATCTTGTTCTGCTTTACTCAAGGACATTTCCTCAATCGTAAGGTCGTCTGAAGCACAAGATATAAGTAACAAACACATACACAATACTGCTCCAATTATTTTTTTCATGATTAAATATGTTTAATTGAACACAAATATATATACTACAAAAGTAGTTAGCATACGTAAAAACCGTAACATTGATATGCTTTTTTTGTAATCTTTTACTTATTTTTAATATAAGATAATGATTTACTGACTTTACACTGTCAATACACTGTTATTTGATTGTCTGTTTGTATTTTTATAAAAAATTTGAAACTCCTCGAAACACATATCGTCCCAAACCTTCATACTTCTATTCGTATACAAGAATATGAAGTTGCTGTATTTGCTAGTATTTTGAGTAAAAGTGCGCTTAAAAAAATACTCAAAAAAAAGTTAATTTATGTAAATGGAAAAATTGCTACAACAGCAACATACCTCAACACAAACGATGTTGTAGAAGTTTTTGAAGAAGAAACAGTGATAAAAAAAATATTCAAGCTTCAAATTCCTATAATTTTTGAAGATGATGACATTGCAATCATCAACAAACCTGCTGGATTTCCTACCAATGGAAATTATTTCAAAACCATTGAAAATGCATTACCGTACAATTTGAAACGTTCCGAAGCAAATGATGCGTTAGCGTTTCCAAAACCTGTACATCGATTGGACAATCCAACTTCGGGAATTCTATTAATTGCCAAAACAAAAAGTGCGCAAATTGATTTGTACAAACAGTTTGAACAACAGGAAATTTCTAAAGAATATCAGGCAATTGTTTTAGGCAAAACGGCTCTAAAAGGTGAAATTCACACGGCTGTAGCCGAAAAAGAAGCGTTTACCACATTTAAAACTATAGAAACAGTTTCATCATTGCAAAACGAATATCTATCGCATGTACAATTAGTTCCAAAAACGGGAAGAACACATCAATTGCGAATTCACTTGGCAAGCATCAATCATCCAATTGTGGGCGATCAACTTCACGGAAATCCTGAAGAAAATTATAAAAAAGGATTGTTTTTATGTGCAACTTTCATTCAGTTCTCGCATCCTAAAACATTGGAAAAGTTGTCATTTTCAATCACGCCACCAAACAAGTTTCAAAATATTTTAAAACGTGAAGAAAGACGTTTTTTAAAGTTTAAATAATAAAAAAGCGAACCGAAGTTCAGTCATGGTC
>NZ_LBMG01000025.1 GCF_001005315.1 Kordia jejudonensis | reverse complement strand
CACTTTTGTCATTCCTGCGTAGGCAGGAATCTACCTTCGCTTTTGGATCACTTCGCGTACGTTGTTAAAATACTTTTGAATTCAACATTTATAATTTCAAGCGCAGTCGAGAAATCTCTGAATTATAAAATATGAATCAACTAGAAATGAAGTTTATGTGTGTAAGTGTAGTAATTTACGTTTGTATATAAAATTTTGAAACAGTATTTTCAAGACCCAAGACCCAAGACCCAAGACCCAAAGACCTAAACCTTATACGCTCCAATTTTCCAATACGTTTTTTCTTCGTCGGTTTTCACAACTGTAAAATCGAGTTGTTGTAGTTTTTCAAAATATTCCCAACAGCCAATTCCTTCACGATAAATAGATACAATCAAAATTCCATCAGCATTCAAATGGTGTAACATTCTGTCTAAAACGTTTTGTTTTTCAGAATCATGCACATAATAAAAAGCTTCATTAAAAATAATGACATCAAATTTTTGACTTGGCGTATAGGTGTGAATATCCGCAGTTACAAATTCGGCTTTTGGAAACTTTTTTGCTTTTGCTTTTTCAATCGAAACATCGGAAAAGTCCATTCCTAAAAAGTAACTAAACAAATCAGCATCCATATATTCATTTAGTACGCCTTCGCCAGCACCTAAATCTAACACACTTGGTTGCTGTTTGGCATGTGTTGTAATATAATTGATAATCGTTTTGTAACGATCTGCTTCAATTGGCTTGCGCAAATTGTCCCAACGACCTTTGCGGTATTGTTTATTCCAACGTTGTTTTCTGCGCCAATTATGAAATTTATCTATAATATTCATGTTATTTTTTTAAGTGTAAAGCTAAAAACTGTTCCAATTTTGGAATGATCATTTCTGGCGTTAATTTTTTATATAAATCGTGTGGATTTTCCTCAATTTTTTTGCGCTCTTCAAATGTAAAAGTATCAAATAAATCGGGTTTTTCCTCTAATAAATGTATAGATTCGTGCTGTTTTCTATCTTCAAAACTCGCCCAATGGTCTTTATTAACATATGGCGAAAATATCGTAAACGTTGGTTTGTTCAGCGCTTTTGCAATGTGAACAATTCCACCTTCATTTGCAACCATAACGTCGCATGCATGCATCAGTCGTACAAAACCACGAATACTATCTTCATAAATATCTAAAATGATATTTTCTTTTTGTGAGCACATTTGATAGATTTTGTCAGCTTCCGCTTTTTGCTTTGGCGCATAATTAAATAAAATATGAACCTTGTAATTTGAAGTAATATAATCTACAATTTGAGCAATATATTCGTACGGCATTGATTTTTGCGGCGTACTTCCTAAAATCCCCAACATTACAACAGGATGTTCGTATGCTTTAAGTTTTGGATATACTTTCTCTTCTTCTAGCAGCGTAATTTTTGGTTCGTAATCAGGGTTTCCTAACGGAAAAACAGACGTTATTAAATTGATTCTGTCTTCAATGGCTTTTCCACACGGTTGTGTTTTTTCATCCAATAAATTAATCGGATGTGAGTAGAAGGGAAGCGGTAATTTTTTATGCTTTCGTTTATTTCCAATACGGTATTTCGCTTTTGAAAAATAACAAATCAAGCGACTTTGTAATTTAGAATACGGATCGAAAATAATATCGTAACGTTCTTTTCGTACTTTACGAATCATTTTGATCAAATTTGGAATCTTTTTCAATTCCTTTTCATTAATCGGAATAATCGTATCAATATTCGGATTGTGTTCAATGACGCCTGTCGTAAAATCATACGCCATAAAATCTACACGACTTTCAGGATATAATTTTTTAATATTATTGGCAATTACAGAACTAATCAATACATCTCCAATACGTTTATTCTGTATAATTAATATTTTTTTCATGTAGTTTTCTTATAAATACAGGCGGTTGGTGCAAAATATTATTTTTTCGGCTGTTATTAAAATTTCACTTCATGTATTTGATTTTTTAATGTCAAAAATTAAAAAAATATGTTATTTATCATCATTTCATATATCTTTGAAAAATAATCATCCATCATGCAAGTCGTACACATTAACGCTCACTATGAAGCAAAAAAAGAGGAAATCCTCCATTTTGTAAATGCTTTTGATACTACAGGAGAATATGTAACCCAAGGCGAACGAAACGTGATTAAATCCTTCGATTTAGATGGCGAAACGATTAATATAAAATCGTTCAAAGTGCCAAAAAATGCCAATAGTTTTGTGTATAAATTTCTAAGACCTTCCAAAGCAAAACGCTCTTATGAATACGCCGAACGATTAGCTGTAAATGCCATTCGAACGCCAACGCCAATTGCATATGTGGAAAATCATACAGCACTTGGTCTCAAAGAAAGTTACTACATTAGCAAGCATATTGAGTACGATTTTGATTTTCGTGCGCTCATTCACGATCCGTTATTTGAAGATCGAAGAAACATTTTAGAACAGTTTGCCGAATTTTGCTTTCAATTGCATGAAAACAATGTCAATTTCTTAGACCATTCACCAGGAAATACTTTGATTGTAAAGCGTGACCATCATTACGATTTCTATTTAATTGATCTCAACCGAATGCGTTTTGAACCGTTAAATCTTGATCAACGTATGGAAAACCTAAAACGACTTTGGTTGTCCAAACAAATGATTCACATCATTAGCAAGCGTTATGCAGAATTGGCAAACAAAGAACTGCACGAAGTCCAAGATGTATTGCTAAAACACAGTCAAAACTTCAAGCGAAAAATCAATCGCAAAAAATATTTGAAAAAGAAATACTTGAAAAAGAAGAAGTAATTTTAGTATTCGGTATTCGGTATTCGGTATTCAGTGTTCTACATTGTCATTCCTGCGCAGGCAGGAATCCATAATTTAATAAAAAAAGCGAACCTCGATTTCCTCAGTTCGCCAATTGTATTTATTTTCCAAACATCCAAACATCCAAACATCCAAACATCCAAACATCCAAACATCCAAACATCCAAACATCTAAACATCCAAGTAGTCTAGAAACTAAACCGCTACATCATGTTCGCGTAATGCGTCATTTAACGACGTTTTTTTATTGGTACTTTCTTTACGTTTTCCAATAATCAATGCACATGGAACTTGGTATTCTCCCGCTGGAAACTTTTTTGTATAACTTCCAGGAATTACAACTGATCGTGCAGGAACTCTTCCTTTCATTTCTACAGGAGCATCGCCCGTAATATCTATAATTTTCGTAGAAGCAGTCAACACAACATTTGCGCCCAAAACGGCTTCTTCTTCCACACGAACACCTTCCACAACAATACATCGTGATCCTATAAATGCGTTATCTTCAATAATCACTGGAGCGGCTTGCAAAGGTTCCAAAACGCCACCAATTCCGACACCGCCAGATAAATGTACATTCTTCCCAATTTGCGCACAACTTCCCACAGTTGCCCACGTGTCTACCATCGTACCTTCATCTACATACGCGCCAATATTTACATAACTTGGCATCATGATTACACCTCTTGAAACATACGCTCCGTGACGTGCAATGGCATGTGGTACTACACGAATTCCTTTTTCCTTATAACCGCGTTTTAACGGAATTTTATCATGAAACTCAAAAATTCCAGCTTCTAGTGTTTCCATTTTCTGAATTGGGAAATACAAAACCACTGCTTTTTTTACCCATTCATTCACTTGCCAGCCATCTGTAGTTGGTTCGGCAACGCGCAATTCGCCAACATCTAACAAGTCAATTACTTTCCGAATTGCGGCTTGTGTATCTTCTTTTTTCAATAAATCTCGGTTGTCCCAAGCATTTTCAATAGCTTCTTGTAATGCGATCATGTTTTTATAAATTTTGTAGCTTTTGTATATTTTTTTGGGTGCGTTAACAGGCTATTCACTATATCTCCCGTAAAAAAAACGGGAGGATGCCGTTGCTATCCTTCGCACGAAATGTCTGCATCATTAGACATGTACAAATATAAAATCTTCCAATGGATTATTTATCAAAATTTACACATCTAACATAATTTTATAAATACAACAAAAAACGATACAAATTCTTGAGTAGTGCGATGTGCAAATAGGTCAATTTCAGTTGTAATTAATGAGTTTCCCATCAATTTTGTTGCGGTTCACATTTAGAAAATAGCAACAACGTATTTATAAATACGGTGATACTTAAGTTGCACGTTGTTAAGTATTTACATAATATTGATCAACGTTTAACATATAAAATAGTAGAAATCATGAAAAAAAGAGACATTAAAAAAAATCTAAAATTAAACAAAAGATCAATTTCTGATTTAAGTAAGAAAAACATCAAGGCAGGAGCTGCTGCAAGTGTAACAATAACAGCAATTTCATGTTGGTCATGTTTATCTTGCCCAACTATCGACTGTACAAATGGAGCAATATGCTCATCAATAAAATGTTTGGAAGATGTTATAGGTGGTGCACAATAGTCATACCAATTTAAACATAAAAGCGACTGTTTAAAAAACTAATTAAAATCGTTATCTTGAATCTCATTATCTTGATTTTCAATGATTATGAGAAACCGAATGAAGTTCGGTACTACGAAAAATTAACTTTTTGGACAGTCTCTTTTTTATATGTTTTTTATCTTTTGAAAGATAATGTTGTTATACTTCTTGCATTTTTCGAATGCGTTTCAACATAGTTTTCTTAGGAATAAATGGTAATAACTTCATGAGTATTTTTTGAGAAAATGTAATTCCAGATATGACATCTAAATCGCTTTCTAGCATCGAATTATAACCATCTTCTGCCACTGTTCTTGGACTTGCCGTATTTTCAAACAATTCTGTTTTGTCCATTCCTGAAGTTTTTCCAAAGTCAGTTTCGGTAGCACCAGGCATTAAAGTTGTCACAGAAATGTTTGTATCGTGCAGTTCTTCCGCAATGGCATTGCTAAACGAAGTTACATATGCTTTTGTGGCATAATAAACCGCTTGCATCGGACCAGGCATAAAACTCGCCGTAGAAGAAACATTCAATATTTTCCCTGTATTTCTTGCGACAAAATCTTGTAGAAAATAGTGTGTCAAAGCAGTTAACGCAGTAATGTTTAACTGAATCATTGAAAGGTCTTTCTCCAAATCACGTTTGTCAAAACGACCAATTCCACCAAAACCTGCATTGTTAATCAGATAATCTACTTCAATATTTGCAGCGTTGAGTTCTTCGTATATTTCTTTCGGAGCGTTTGTATCTGTGAGGTCTTTTGCAATAACAATTACCTGCACATTATGCGCTTGTTGAAGTTCATTTTTTAATTCGTTGAGTTTGTCTTCGCTTCGAGCCACAATAATTAAATCGCCGCCTTTTTCTGCATGTATTTTTGCAAATTCTTTTCCAATTCCACTGCTTGCTCCTGTAATTAACGCTGTCTTCTTCATGTATGAGTTATTTATTTTTTACAAAATTACGGGAAGCGTAGAAATTCAGTTTCCTCATATAGAATAATTATTAATCCAAAAGAAAAATGGAAGGAATAAGAGCGATTAACGTTGTGAAGGATATTTTCTTCCATTCAAAAACTTTCCAATAAATGTATTTCGTACACAAAAATGATATGTTACAAAACAAACAATTCCTGTGGCTGTGGTAACGATCAAAAATTTTGGAATTCCACCAATTGGTATGTTTCTCAATAGTATCGGAAACAAAGCTGTCAGTGGCAAATGAATTAAATATACCCAATATGAAGCATCAGAAATGTAACGCATTCGCTTTGAATAGTTGCTTCCATACCGAATAAAAAGGCCTGTAATTCCGAAGATAAACAACCAAACAGTCAGTGAATTAAAAGAAATTAGTAGAAAAGAAAAACTATTCGGTTTCAAACCAAGATTTGTATATTCAAGAATAACTCCTTGACTCATCACTAGTAAAACGGCAAGAATGGTGCTTAACCAATCATATTTTTTAAGTGTTTCCAAATGTTCCTTGGACGTATATAAGATCCATCCGACAAGGTAGAAAGAAGTATAATGTACAAACGTGTTTGTGTCTGGCACTAATGCTGTAGAGGAAGCAATCATTGGCGTTTGTAACAGTGTTAAAAGTATAAAGGTAATTGCTGAAAAGACCAAAATTCGAACAAGCGGTTTTTGAAAAATCCAATTGCCAATTCTTTTTATTTTAGAGGTTACTTTTGGTGTTTGCTTCAATAAAAATGCTAGTACTACTGCAAAAGCTGTCGCGTAGATTAAATAATATAAAAACCACAAATGCGAAGTGCTTTTGGGTATATAAAAGTAGAAATCTGAAAAAGGCGCTAAGCTAGTTGTCAACGCGTTTTCATTTCCTTCAAAAATTTTGCTAGCATAACCAAAAGAAAACTGCACTATAGGAGTAAGGATGATTAAAAATACGATGAATGGAAACACAATACGCGAAATTCTATTGTGAATCATTTTCCATGGTTTTCGTTCATAAAACAGCATTGCGCCAAAAAATCCTGCAATTAAAAAAAAGACGGGCATGCGAAACGAGTGAATCATCAATACTAAAAAATCGGTTACAATAGTTGTGGATGCTGTATCTTTTATACTCCAAACACTTCCATGATACGTTACATTATACGTCAATGCGGAATGCAATACCAAACCAAGCAGCATCATGATGGCGCGTAAAGAATCGAGTGAATGTATGCGAGCAGTTTTTAGCAAGATTTATCGTTAAATATAGAAATACCAAGTTCTTATTTTTATTTGAAATGAATAGTGATTTTAGAAAATAATTTAAATTTTTATTCTCAACTAAAGAAGTACTTACATAAATAGAAAAATATCGCGATATATATCGTATACCAAATAGCAGAATACCAAAGAGGAATGATTTCTTTTCGTTTTCCAAGAATAACATTTTGATCGTAAACTTTGGCAGGATAATTATTTTTTTCAATATAAATAGATTGTAAAATCTCAATATATTTCTTGCTATTAGGAACAACGGATAATTCTACAATTTCATTGGGTTCAAGATTCACAGTACTTCTTGTATACTTATGTTTGGTAATTTCTTTTTGTAAACTTTTAAAATGAAATACTACAGATGATATCTCGTGGTTACTAATATTTTTAATGGTAAATTTCCAATAGTTGCATTCCAGTGGTTTTGGCTCTGTTTTTCTTTTTAGTTCTGTTATGTAAATTACTACTTCTTCTAGTTCTATTGTTTGTACCATAAATATGAAATTATATTTCATCAAAATACTTGATCTGAAATTGATTTCAATACGGTTTTCCGTAACGAAATACATCTAGCAAGTCCTGTGTGTCTAAGCTGTCTAATTAAACCCAATTCCCATCCTTACAGTAATAATTCTTTTAATTTTTATACACATTGAAATATAAACCTTATTTTTGCCAAAATTTTATATGGCTCGCATTCTTGCAATTGATTATGGAAAGAAACGAACGGGAATTGCCGTAACCGATGAAATGCAACTAATTGCATCTGGTTTAACGACAGTTCGAACGCACGATTTGATCAATTTTTTAAAAGAATATGTAGCGAAAGAAAATGTAGAATTGTTCTTAGTAGGAGAACCAAAACAGATGAATTATGAAGCTTCATCAAGTGAAGTGTTAATCAAAGAATTTATACGTTTGCTAACCAAGGCAATTCCGACAATTCCAATAAAACGTGTTGACGAGCGTTTTACATCAAAAATGGCGTTTCAAACCATGATTGATAGCGGACTAAAAAAGAAACAACGTCAAAATAAAGGTTTAATAGATGAAATAAGTGCAACCATAATTTTGCAATCTTATCTATACAAATAATACGAATATGATATTACCAATTGTCGCTTTTGGCGATCCAGTTTTACGAAAAGTAGCAACGGATATTACACCAGATTATCCAAACTTAGATACGTTACTCGAAAATATGTTTGAAACCATGTACAATGCATATGGCGTTGGTTTGGCTGCTCCACAAATAGGTTTACCAATCCGTTTATTTATGGTAGATGCTACTGGTTTTGCAGAAGATGAGGAACTTGATGCTGAACAAAGAAAGCAATTAGAAGGCATGAAAAAAGTGTTTATCAATGCAAAAATTGTAGAGCGCGATGGTGATCCTTGGGTATTTAATGAAGGTTGTTTGAGTATTCCAGATATTCGCGAAGATGTATTCCGTCAGGAAAGTATCAAAATTGAATACATGGATGAAAACTTTGAAAAGCATGTAGAAGAATATGATGGGTTGGCAGCGAGAGTTATTCAACACGAATACGATCATATTGAAGGAATTTTGTTTACAGATAAACTATCTCCGTTAAAACGTCGTTTATTAAAAGGACGCTTGGCAAACATTTCTCGTGGACGCATTAAAGTAGATTACAAAATGCGTTTTCCTGATGCTAAAAAAATACGTTAAGTAAAAAATATAAAAACTAAGTTAAAAAAAGTGATGCAATAGGTACAATATGTATATTTGCCATCCTAAAGTTAGAAAAAATACAGTATGAGTTTAGAAAAAATATTAGCTATCTCTGGGAAACCAGGACTTTATGAATTGAAAACCCAAACCCGAAATGGTTTTGTGGCAGAATCTTTAGCTGACGGAAAAAAGATATCAGTAAGTTTACGTCACAATGTAAGTTTACTATCTGAAATTGCTATTTACACAAATACAGAAGAAATTCCATTAGCAGAAGTATTAGAAAAAGTAAAAGCCAAAGAAAATGGCGCAGCAACTTCAGTAAATCATAAAGAATCTAAAACAGTATTAGCGAATTACTTTGAAGAAGTTTTACCAGATTACGATCAAGATAGAGTATATCCAAGTGATATTAAAAAGGTAATTCAGTGGTACAATTTATTGCATTCTAAAGGAATGACCGATTTTACTGCAGCAGCTTCTAACGAAGAAGAATAAAAACACACCGAATAAGTTTAGTCAAAAAAAATCCAGCAAATTGCTGGATTTTTTTATTGTATTCTATGCGTAGATATTATTTCTTCACTACAGAATTTGCTGCTACTTTAATAGCGTCCGCATACTTTTTATCGGCACCATCTTCTAACATTCCCATAAACATAATACAAGTTTCTGCATCACGTTTTAGGCAATATACAGTACTATTGATGGTAACGCCTTGTGCTTTGCTGCTTCCTTCTAAGTAAACTACATTTACACCATTCATTGTTTTCTCGCCTTTGTCCGATACTTTAAACTCTGGTGGTAAGTTACTTTCTAACTTGTCTTTAGCATTTTGATACGTTTCAGGAACAATCATAGCCATAATTACAGCTTTTGGACTTTCTGATACAAATGTATTAGGCGTCACTTCCATGAAAAGATTAGGGTCAATTGTCATATCTATTTTAATAGACATGAGCTCCATAGCTTTTTTTTGTTTTTCTGCTTCTGTTTCTTGAGAAACAACTTCTTGTGCTTGCACAGTTAATGCTACAAATAGCATACATAGTGCGATAAGTGCTTTTTTCATTATGATTATACGTTTAATAGTTCAAAAATACGGAATAGTTTTAGCAAAATTGCAAATCCGTACCATTTTGTACTCCTAAAGGCATAAAGCGTGCCACTTTTTAATATATGAGATATGTTTTGGGTGTTGGGTGTTGGTTTTTGGGTTTTGGGTGTTTGGTGTTGGGTTTTTGGGTGTTGGCTCTTTGGTCTTAGGTGTTGGGTTTTAGGTTTTGGGTCTTAGGTCTTTGCTCTTGGGTCTTGGGTTTTGGATCTTAGCTCTTTGGTTTTTGGGTCTTTGCTCTTGACTCTTGACTCTTTTCTCTTGGATCTTTTCTCTTTGCTCTTGACTCTTTTCTCTTGGATCTTTACTCTTGACTCTTGACTCTTGACTCTTTACTCTTGATTCTTGGGTCTTTTCTCTTTTCTCTTTTCTCTTGGATCTTAGCTCTTGACTCTTCAATCCAACAATCGTCTGTGGTAATTAATTTGTCCCACATGATAACTCAAATGCCATAATAAATGTAATAACATCAATTCATACGAAGGAATTTCGCCATTTTTTTCTATTGGATATTGTTCTTGTAATTTTTCTTCGGGAAAGTTCTGCAATGCCGCGATCACGATTTCTTTTACTTTGGCTATTTCAGAAAGTAAAGTGGCTTTAGGAACATTTTTAGTGGAAAATTCAGCTTCACGTTGTCTAACATAATTTGTATTTCCCATATGTTTCCCAATAAAATGATTCAGATTTCCAATCAGGTGTAAACATAAATTTCCAGCACAATTAGAAATGTTTTTATCAAGTTTCCACAAAGCGCTTTCATCTTGATATTGTTCAATTTCAGAAGTTAACCGATCAATTTCTCGTATAAATAATTTTGTAATGGAAGTTTTCATTTTAATCGTTTTTGGTTTTCAATAAACGTATACATACATATGTAAAGAACATACAAAAAAGCCAATCATTTACACCGTAAATTGCATAAAAAATTCCTGCCATTGCATCTTCTTGATACACTTCAGCAACACTAGAAGTAGTAATCCATTGCAGCCAAATATATCCATAAATCAATTTTTCAAGGGCAAAAACAGCTACTAACCATTTCACATGTTCATACGTTTTTGCTACTGAAATGTATGCCAATCCCCAAATTAAAATCATCAACAGTCCAAAATTTGACATCACTTCAGGATCATATTTAGGAATGGTAGTGTTGGTAAAAAATCTTGAAAATAGCAATACACTGGCATTCATGAGTCCAGCCATGATAAATCCTTTGGTAATCAACTTTTTTGAAATGGTCATAGGTTATTTTTATAAAATTAGAAGTTTGGCGTAGTTGTATTAAAATCTGATCTAAGTTAGTGAATAGAAAATGAACCGACAGAAAAACGAAATAGTATTTGTGTTCGGCAGTAAAAATAGGAGAGATTGCCGCTAAAATTAGTAGTTTTGTCAATCTTGATACAAAACAGATATGAACTCCAGAAAAGCACAATTAGCCGCCTTTGATCGTTTACTTACCATAATGGATGAATTGCGTGAGCAATGTCCGTGGGACAAAAAACAAACCATGCAAAGTTTACGTCATTTAACTATTGAGGAAACCTACGAATTGGGCGACGCGATTTTGGACAACGATTTGGAAGAAGTCAAAAAAGAATTGGGCGATGTATTGCTACACATTGTTTTTTATGCAAAAATTGGAAGTGAAACCAACGATTTTGACATTGCTGATGTTGCCAATGAAATTTCTGACAAACTCATCAGTCGTCATCCGCATATTTACGGCGATGTTGAGGTAAATGATGAAGAAGATGTAAAACGCAATTGGGAGAACCTAAAACTCAAAGAGGGAAAAAAATCGGTGTTAGAAGGTGTGCCAAAAAGTTTGCCTGCGTTGGTAAAAGCCAATCGTATTCAAGATAAAGTAGCTGGTGTTGGTTTCGATTGGGAAGAACCACAACAAGTTTGGGAGAAGTTGCAAGAAGAATTAGGAGAATTTCAGGAAGAAGTTGCCAAAGGCGATCAAGAAGCTATGGAAGCCGAATTTGGAGATGTGTTATTTTCGATGATTAATTATGCACGCTTTTTAAAGATAAATCCTGAAAATGCTTTAGAACGTACCAATAAGAAATTCATCAAACGCTTTCAATATTTAGAAGAAAAAGCAAAGTCAAAAAATAAAAAACTTGCAGATATGACACTTGCCGAAATGGACGTTTTTTGGGAAGAAGCAAAAAGCTTTGATAACTGTTCGCTTTGATTTACAGAATGTTAGAAACGCTTCGCTTAATTTAAGGTTCAAAGTTTAAAGTTTAAGGTTGTAAAACCTTTACATTTAGCATTTTACATTTAAAATTCAACATTTAAAACCTCACTACCTTTTTGCAATATTCAAAAAAACAAAAAGCCACTTAGTTTCCCAAATGGCTTTGTGTATTATATGTTTGCTTCAATCAAATGAAAGTTTAAAGTTCAAGGTTCAAAGTTTTATGTTCAACGTCAGTAAAAACTTTTACATTTAGTATTTTACATTCAACATTCAACATTCAACATTCAACATTCAACATTCAACATTCAACATTCAACATTCAACATTCAACATTTCTCAATACTAATATCTCACTTCTCAATACTTACTTACAACGATTTCAACTGTTGCAACTTCGCTTTCCAAGTATCTAATGCTCTTTTGTGTTTCTCAATATCTTGATGTACTTTTTTCAACATTGGACTGTTCGAAGATGAATTAGAGAAAAACTGTAAGTTGTTTTCCAATTGGCGAATTTCAGCTTTGATGTCATCAATTTTTCTACGAATAAAAATACGTTCCGAATTGATTTTATGTTCATCTAAGTTTTCTAAACGATTGCTATATTTAATCAATTCAGATTCTTGCTTGTCAATGTTTAGTTTCTTAAATAAACCATCAACAACTTTATTGAATTTCTGATCAATATTTTTCTTGTTAAACGGAACTCTTCCAATACCTTTCCATTCTGCAATTTTCTCTTTGATCGTTTCTACATCTTTTCCAGTATCGCCAGATAATTCAAAGTTTTCCGTAGCTTCCAACAACGCTTGTTTTTTCTCTAAAGCTTCAACTTCGCCTTCATTAGCTTTGTTTTTCTCAGCGTGCATTCTGTCGAAAAAGTGATTACAAGCATTTTTAAACTGCTTCCAAACCTTGTCAGAAATTTTCTTTGGCACATGTCCGATCTTCTTCCAATCTGCTTGTACTTTTTTCATTTGTGGCGTTACAGTTGCCCAATCGTCACTATCTTTTAAAGATTCAGCCAATTCAATTAGCGCCAATTTTTTCGTTAAATTATCTTGCTGCTCTTTCTTTAACGATTTGTAAAATGTATTTTTATTTGCGTTAAATTCACGCACAGCTTGTTTGAATTTTGCCCAAGTAGCTTCATTCACTTTTAACGGCACTTTTCCAGCATTGAAAAACGCTTCACGCAATTTTTCAATCTCTTTAATTTTATTTTGCCATTGATTATGAACGGTGTAAGATCCAGCAGAAATTTCTTTTATTTTTTCAATGATTTCTTCTTTTACGACTAAGTTTTGCTCGTAAATTTTATCAATATTCTTGAAATATTCCTGACGTCTATCATGAATAACTTTCGTTGCCGCACTAAACTGATTCCAGATGTCTTCACGAAGTTCTTTTGCAACAGGACCAATATCTTCTTTCCAGATTCGGTGTAAGTTTTGCAATTCTCTAAAAGCGTGAATTACATCTTCTTCCTGCGCTAATTCTTCTGCATGTGCTACAATTTTTTGCTTTTCAGCGTAATTGTGCTTGAAATCTAAATCGCGTAAATCTCTGTTTAAATGTAAAAAGTCATAAAAACGTTCTACATGATGATGATATGTACGCCAAACATTGTTGTATTGTGTTTTCGGAATAGAACCAGCATTACGCCATTCTTCCTGAATTTGCTTGAAATGTTTATAGGTATTGTTGATGTTTTCTTCCACGTTCAACAAACCTTTGAGTTCTTCAATTAAAGACAATCGCTTTTCTAAATTTGCGTGTAAATCTTTCTCTAAACTCTTGTAATAGTCAGTACGTTTTGTGCGATATGCATTGTACGCAACATTAAATTTTCCTTTGATCGGAAGATGAAATTGAAAGTCAATAATATTTCCGCCTTCTGCTAAAAATTCTTCTTTGCGTTGCTCTAAAACTTCGTTAAACTTTAGGTTGAATTCCGTTTTAATGCCGTCAACATGATCTTTTATCGCTTGAACTTTTTCATTTTGAACCAATTTTTCCAACTCAGCAACTAAGTCGTCCATGGTCATGGAATGATAATCTAGTACAGGAATTTTATGTCGCACATTAGCACTGTCATCTTCTGCTTCTTCGGCAACATTTTCATGAACTTCATTTACAGCTTCTTGGTGTTCCTCAATAGTTTGCTCTGATTCATCTACATCTTCAGTCGCTTCATTTTCAGTTGCTACCGCTTCAACAGTTTCTACGTCACTCTCTATTTCAGCTTCCACTTTCTCAGTTGTTTCTGCTTCAATTTCAACTGCTGCTTCAACTTTTTCAGTCGTTTCCGCCTCAATTTCAGGGTTCGTTTCTGTTTCTGGAGTTGGCTGTGATTCTAAATTTCCTTCTGCTTCTGGCAGGTTATCATTTTTGTCTTCTAACATCATTAAGAAATGTTTGGGTTCGTTCTTTTTCAAGCTTTAAAGTCCGAATATACTAACAACAAACAAAACGACAAAGTTTTACAGATGGGAAACTGCATTAAAATGAGGAAAAAATATAGGTTTTAGTGAGAATTCCAGATTTTCCAAGCTTTTTCTGCTTGAAATTCCAACATTTTGTAACCATTTGCAATTTGCGCACCTTGCAAACGACCGAGTTTTAAAAAGGTAGTTTCAGACGGATTGTAAATCAAATCGAACAATAAAAAGTCTTTAGAAACATACTTGTACGGAATGTCTGGACAGTCTTCAATTTTTGGAAATGTGCCCAATGGTGTGCAATTGACAATTACGGGATGCGATTTCATGATTTTTTCACTTAAATCTTGATACGAAATCGATTGTTCATTTTTTGGCTTTCGCGAAACAAATTTGTACTCAATATTTAATTCTTCAAACACAAAAGCAATTGCTTTAGATGCGCCACCAGTTCCTAAAATTAGTGCTTTTTTATGATGTCTTTTTAAATACGGTTTGATCGATTTTTTGAAACCATAACAATCAGTATTATATCCTTTTAGGCTTCCATCTTTTCGAATTTTGATCGTATTAACAGCGCCAATTTTTTTCGCCTTTTTGTGGACGTCATCAAGAAACGGAATTACGTCTTCTTTGTACGGAATCGTTACGTTCATTCCTCTGAGATTGGGATACTGTTTGATGATTTTTGGGAAATCTTCAATCGTAGGAATATCAAAATTTGTATAATGATAATCGGAAAGCTGTAATGCTTTAAATTTTTCTTTAAAATATCCTCTAGAAAACGAATATGCAATGTGTTTTCCGAGCAATCCGAAAAGAGAATTATATGTTTCGAGTTCGTTTTCCATACCAATCTAAGGCTAATACAATTGAGATTCCAATCAGAATAAAAAAGATGGCAATCCAAGTTTCGCTATTGGCAAAATCTGGAATCATACGTTTGTAATTCTGAATGATTTGTTTATTGTTTGAATCGAGTAAAAATATACCTGCTTCATCAGTTTTATAAATGGTTTCTTTCCATGGCCACACGACTCCAAGTGAACCAGAAATGAACCCAATAATGAGCGCAGTTGTGATGTTTTTATAATGTTTTAAAACGTAGTTTAATAGATGTGAAAGTGTCACCAAACCTACCGTAGAACCAGCTGTAAATACGGCAAGAATTTTTAAATCTCGAATGCGTTCAGGATTGTTTGTAAATGAAAAATCTCCTTGAAACATGTCTGCAAAAGTATCAAACAATGCATTTACAGAATCTACTAAAAGTAATACGTAATTTCCTAAAAGAATTAGTATAAACGAACCTGAAAGTCCAGGTAATGTCATGCCTGAAACACTAATGATTCCGCAAACAAACACAAATGCTAAGTGATCATTTTCTTTGGCAGGATTCATTAAACTGATGGCGATTCCGATGGCAGTTCCGACAACTAAACTTAAAATTGTAGCACGATTCCAATGTTTAAAATCTTTTCCGATGTAATAGATAGAACCTAGAATCATTCCAAAAAAAGCAGACCAAACGTACAATTGAAAGTGTTGTATGAAATAATCTAGGATTTTGGAAACGCTAAAGTAACTGATTAGCATACCTAAGATGAGCAATCCTAAAAATCGTCCGTTTACGTATTGGTAAAAACTTTTAAAACGTCCATTAAATAGTAATTTGAAGGCTTTTCCGTTGATTCGTTGTAGCGAAAAGATAAATTCTTCATAAAAGCCAGCTACAAATGCTACGACGCCACCTGAAACACCAGGCACTTTGTTTGCCGCGCCCATTGCCAATCCTTTGATGATAAGGAAAATTTTGTCTTTGAGCGTTCGAGTGCTTTGCATTTGTTTTACCTATTGAACATTAGTTAGCTTGTTTTTTGGTAGCGAATTTCTCCATCATAAAAATAGTCAGAAATCCGACAACCATCAACACAATTGCCAAAAGAAGTTGCGAATCTTTTTGTGTGAGCGTTTCAAACGTATTTGGTAAAATGCTTCTTTCTAAAAACGGAACTTCAACTCCATGAGAGTTTGTACGTGTTGTTAGTACTTCTTTCCACGGCCAAATTTTGTTTAAAGAACCTAAAATGAAACCTGTTAAGATGGCTAATGTTAGATTTTTATAGTTGTTGAATAACCATTTTAAGAGTTTTGAAAATGATAATAATCCGATGATTGCACCAACGGCAAAAATGGCAATGGTTTTAAAATCTCTGTTGTCAATTGCAGTTAAAACAGGTTCATAAGCGCCCAAAAGTACTAAGATGAACGCGCCAGAAATACCAGGGAGAATCATGGCACAAATTGCCAATGCACCTGCTAAGAATATAAACCATGAAGCGCTTACACTTTCTTCTCCACCAGGTAAGGTGGTAATGTAGTAGGCAACTATTGCGCCAAGCGTGAAGCCAAAAATTGTTTTCCAATTCCAAGCTTTTATTTGTTTTCCGATGAATAGAATACTTGCAACTACCAAACCAAAGAAAAACGCCCAAAGCAATATCGGTTCGCTGTTGAGTAAAGATTTGATGAGTTTTGCTAAGGATAGAATACTGATTCCGATTCCGATGAGTAATGCAAATAAAAAGTTTCCGTTGAGTTGCGTCCAAGCGGCTTTGAAACCATCATTTTTTAATGTTTTTAGCAAGTCTAAATTTACATTGTTTATAGATGTGATGAGTTCTTCGTAAATTCCAGAAATAAAGGCAATTGTACCACCTGAAACGCCAGGAACAACGTCTGCCGCGCCCATGGCGAGTCCTTTAAGCGTAATTATTACGTAATCGAATAGACTTCTATTCATATGTTGCGATGTGTTATGAGTTTTATTCGATTCTTTACTTTGAATTGATTTTCATAGAAAGAATACACACGCAAAAGTATGGAATTTTATGTGGACGATTTTTTAAATTCTGAAATAATATTTTTTACCGAAGTTCTCATGAATACACCTGGAAACAGTTTTTGAAATTGTAAGTGCATTTTAAAGTTATTTCGCAATGCATTTTTTAAGTGAAATGTGCCTTTGTTTTGTTCGCCAAGAATGAAATAGATACCTGCCAATCGGTATTCTATTTTTGCATGATCTGGATAAAACTCCAACGCTTGCAATAGTACATGTGTGGTATTTTCATATTCGCCTAAAAGCTTTAAAATATCTGCCCAAGCAAGCCAAGTATTTAGTTCATAGTTTCCAAGTTCTACTGTTTTTTGATACGCTATGTCTGCTTCTTCATACAATTGTAACGCTCTGTGAATTTCGGCACTGCGTTTCCAATACGAAACATTTTCTGTATCAATATTGATGGCTTTGTTGATATAATATAATGCTTTTTGAAAGTTTTCTTCCTTTACATAAAAATCAGTAATGGCTGTCCAGCCTTTATCTAATAATGGATCTTCATGTACCGTTTTGTAATAGAATTTTACGGCCAAGTCTTTTTGACCTAGTTTTTCGTAGCATTTTCCCATGCGTAAGTAGGCAAATGAAGTTGGATCGTCTAATTCTAACGTGGTTTTATAATTATGGATTGCTTCTTTATATTCTCCTAATTTTTCTAAAACTTTTCCTTTTTCAAGATATGCGCCAATAAAATGATCGTCTGCAATGATAGCAAAGTCAAATGCTGCCAATGCTTCTACATACATTTTTTTGATGTAGTATTGCTTTCCGAGTTGATGCCACGCAACTTCTGAATACGGATTTTTGTCAATATATTCGTTAAGATAACTGATAGCGCCGTCAATATCTTCTAAAAATTCAAAGCAGTAAATAACGTTGTATAACGAAGAATAATCATCAATATCAAGTTCAATACACTTCATAAAGTATTTTTTCGCTTCCTTAAAGTCGTCGATGAAAAGGTATTCCATTCCAATTAACGAGTTTACATCTGCTAAATCATTGCTGTATTCCAGCGCCATTTTTAGCAATTCGATTGCTTTGTAATGCTGATCGCGTTTGGAAAGAATATTAGCTTTCTGAATGTATATTTCTGCATTTGATGTTTCTAGGAGGTACAATGCGTCTAGTAGTTTTTCGGCTTCATCTAGTTTGTTTTCAAACACCATCAATTCGATTTCCATGAGTTTTAAATTCACAGAACTCGGATGTTGTTCCAATCCAATTTTGATGGCTTTTTTTGCCAAACCTACTTTTCCAGTATCGAGATAATGATGAATGATTTCTTCAAATTCAGCAGAATCGAAAAAGAAAACATTATTCGTTTTCAACATCGATTCAAATTTCGATAACGCAAAGTTTTGATCTTCATTAGCGCTAAATAGCATAGGCAATACGCGTTTTTAGTTTTCTATTACTTTAAATGTAGTTGAACATTCTGTTGTTTTGAAATGAAATCATTTTTGTTTTCAACAAAATAATCAACAATAATTATAGTTGCTTGATTGACAACTATTTGATTTTGAATTGGTTGTTTTTTATGGTTGGTTAGATCAGTATATATAACGAATACGGGAGTTGTTTAGTCTTCAATACGCTGTAAAACTTTCATAATAATGGCACAACCTTGTCGTATTTCTTCCTCAGAAATGGTTAAAGGTGGCGTAATTCGAACGGCTTTTGGTTCAAAAAGTAGCCAAAATAGAATTAATCCTTCATCTTGACAACCTAGAATGACTTGATTTGCAATGTCTGAATTTTTCACAATTAGTGAAAGCATGAGTCCTTTTCCACGAATTTCTTCGATGTATTTGTGTTGTAATAAGTTTCTAAATAGTGTTTCTTTTTCTAACGTTTGTACCATTAAATCACTTTCCGTAATTTCTTGTAAGGTTGCTAAACTTGCCGCGGCAATAACTGGATGCCCACCAAATGTGGTGATGTGTCCAAGTTTTGGTTGGTCTTGTAAACGATCCATAAGTTCGGCTGAAGCTGTAAAAGCACCAACGGGCATTCCGCCGCCCATACCTTTTCCCATGACTACAATATCAGGAACAACGTCATAGTTTTGAAAGCCAAATAGTGTTCCTGTGCGACCAAATCCAGGTTGAATTTCATCTAATATGAGTAATGCACCAACTGCTTCACAACGGTGTTTTACTTTTTGTAAATAGTTGTTTGTTGGTTCAATGAATCCTGCGCCACCTTGAATGGTTTCTAAAATGACACCAGCCGTTTTGGAGGTAATTTTTGCTAAATCGGCTTCGTTATTGAATTCAATAAAATTAATATCAGGTAACAAAGGTCTGAAAGCACTTTTGCGCTCTTCAAAACCCATAATGCTCATCGCGCCTTGCGTATTTCCGTGATACGCGTGTTTGGCAGCAATTAATTCTGAGCGACCTGTCGCACGTTTGGCAAGTTTCATGGCGCCTTCAATGGCTTCCGTTCCTGAGTTTGTTAAATATGTTTTTTCTAATGGTTTTGGTAATTGCGAAGCGAGTAACTTTGTAAATTCTACGGCAGTTTTTTGCACATATTCTCCATATACCATTACATGCAAATATTTGTCTAATTGCGCTTTGATTGCATTGACAACTCTCGGATGTTTGTGTCCTAAACTACAGGCAGAAACGCCCGCAACAAAATCTAAATAGGCTTTGTTGTTTGCATCATAAATGTAGCTTCCGTCTGCATGGGAAATTTCCATTGCTAACGGATGCGGCGTGGTTTGTGCTTGATATGTGAAAAAATCTTCTTTCATGTACAATCTCCTTCAAAAAAACTGTTTGCAAAGATACGAAGTTAATTGTTCAATCTAACGTAATAAACACTAAGAATACTTTTCTGAAGCAGTAAGCAATAGCTGTTCAATTTCTTCTATTTTTTTGGAGAGTGATGAGGTATTTATAGCTATTGGAGAGCCATAGTGATTGAAATTATACATTAAACTTTGCCTGATAATACTATTTTTTGCTTTTTTAAGATATGTTTTGGGATTCTTTACATGGATAATTAAAAAGTTATTAGATGCAATTTTGAAAGGTTGAAAATCTGTGACATCTTTCCAAGGAATAAAACCAACATTTGTAAGTGTAGAATTGTCTGTAATTCCTTCTTCATTGATGATTAATGCCGCTTTGGAACTAATTAATTTTACGATCGCTATTACGAGTCCGAGACCAAAAAAAGATACTTAGGCAATACCAAGAACTATAGCAGGAGTATCACTTTTATCGGTTTCATTAGTGAAGATTGAATAAAATATGAATACACCACCAATGACAAACATGAGACAACCGAATGCTAGAAGTATCATTTTTTTCTTGCTGAAATGAATTTCAATTTGATCTTTCATATTTAGACATCAGGAATTAAAATATTGAAACGAAGATTTTAGTGATGCCAACTTCTAAGAATCTATCCATCTAAACCATCAAACTATTGTTTTTCTAACTTCTTTTTTTCATTCACAACAGGCTGTGCAACCAACTTTTTCTTTTGAGATACTTTTTCTTTTTTTGGAGGAATTGCTTTTGCTTTTGAGACAGTTTTGTCTTTTTCTTCGTCAGAATCGTTTTCTTCTTCCAACGGATCCATTGCATTATTGACACCGCGAATTACAGGCAACACAATATTGTTATCATCTTCATCAAAAATGTCATCCTTAGTATACATACGTTCATCGCCACGCCAAATAAAACCGCGCAGTTTACGAGCGTTTTTTGGTAAATCTTTGTCTGGATAAATAACGCCATCAGGTCGTGTAAAAAAGGTAATATCTTCTATTTGATTGTTATTGAGTTTCAAGTTAATGGCACTACAAATGGTTTTGTCAATTCCAATAAATTCATTTGCATCATTGTACATAAAGTAGACAACTTCGGTGTTTTTGACAACATCGACTTCATACAATTTGTTGTCTTCAAACTTTCCATACAAGTTTTTTCCTTTCACTTGATTGTATCCTTCGCCAAGCGTATCTTTTTGTACAATAAAAGAATTATTGATCACCTTTAACGAGTCTAATTTTTCAGTTTTCACATTGGAAATTAAGAAAATAGTATCGCCCGTCATTTGACTGTCGCCATTCCATAGAATAGGTTTACGCAACATTTTGGTAATTCCAGATTTGTTATCTGCAAAAAGTGAATCGCACTTTCCGCTCATATCTGTTTTAAAAAACTTTACATTATTATACGCACGAATTACTCTGCTTTCTGGTGGTCCAGTAACCAACAAACGATCTCCGTGAATGTACATGGAGTCTGTTTCTACCAAACTAATCGCGACGGCTCGTTTGGTAATATATGCGGAATCTTTTGCTTTGTACACTTCGCCATAATGACCTTTTAAGATCATATTATTAATGGTGTCCGTAATTTTTATATTGTTGGTGGCGGAAGCAAATTCGGTACTTTTTTCAAAGTATAAACTATCTCCATTGATAATTCGGTTGTCATAATCAATCCGTGATTCTTTTACAAAATAGCCTTTTTCAGTAATCGTATTGTAAAATCCACGTTTGCAAAATATAGTATATTCTTCCCCTTTTATGGTAGAAGGTCCGTACATATAGGCATGTTTTGAATCTGTGTAATAATCTAATTGTGCCGAATTGACCGTGTATTCAGGATTCACAATTTCTACATCTTTTAGAAACTGATATTTATTTTTTGGCATAAAATAGCGACCTTCAATACTTGTTAGCGTTGTAGCACTATCTTTTACAACTCCTTTGGTGGTAAAATAGGCTTCTTGCAGATTTCTATCAAAATACAACGTATCTGTAGTAAGCGTCATATCTGTATTTTGCAATCGTACATTCCGTTTGGAAACAGCTAATTTTGTATCGCCATCGTATTCAATATATTCGCTTGTCATTTCCACTGAATCGCCCTGTTGAATAAACACATTTCCATAAGCTTTTACCCAGTTTCTATCTTGAAAAAGCACAGCTCTATCACACCACATGTCCATTCCTTCGTGTTCAAAACGAACTTGACCTGTTTTGGTTTTAGAAAATATCTTAGCACCAGGAAATTTATTTTCATCCACTTTCAAATCGCCACCATAAATAATTTTGATGACAGTTTCTCCATTTTTGGAAGTCGGATTTTGCCCAAATGCGATCTGTACTAAGAAAAATAAGATGAATATTTTTTTCATATAAATGTTACGCTAGTATCTGTAATCATAATTATTTTTTAAATATACTATGATTAAAAATTCGCTCAAAAATAAACTTTTTTGCTAGTAATGTTTGAAATTTGTGATTTTTTAACTTCGTAGACGTTGCATGAGTTATAGTTGACAACGAAATTGCATAAAGATTGTGTGAATATATTTTTATGAGGAAACTTCAAAATATTTCTATTTTTTAACTGGTAATTAGTTGTTGTGTTAACTTGAAAATCGAATAGCAAATCACTGAAAATCATGTTGTTTTGTAATTCTTCACTCACAATTTAATGTTAAAACCTTTAAAATTGTAAAATTATGTATGTAACATTATAGGTTGTTTTCAAACATATGAAGTAATCAAAACCAAAATTATGAAAAAATACATTCTTCTCTTTGGACTCGCTTTTATCGTGAGTCTAGGCAGTTCGTATCAAGCAACTGCGCAATCAAAACAAAGTATTCAGAACGATAGTAAAATCACTACGGTAGATGGAAATGAGATTCCAACCGATCCTAATGTGAAAATTGGAAAACTTTCAAATGGATTAACGTATTACATCCGAAATAACGGAAAACCTGAAAACAAAGTTGAATTACGTTTGGTAGTCAATGCAGGTTCTATTTTAGAAGATAACGATCAACTAGGATTGGCGCATTTTATGGAGCATATGAACTTCAACGGAACGAAAAATTTTAAAAAGAACGAACTTGTAGATTACCTACAAAGTATTGGAGTAAAATTTGGCGCACATTTAAACGCGTATACCAGTTTTGATGAAACGGTGTACATTTTACCAATTCCAAGTGATGATCCAGAAAAACTTGAAAAAGGATTTCAAATTATTGAAGATTGGGCGCACAATGCTTTACTAACCGAAGAAGAAATTGACAATGAAAGAGGTGTCGTTTTAGAAGAATATCGTTTAGGAAAAGGAGCTAACGAACGCATGCTTCAAAAATACTTGCCTAAAATAATGTACGGTTCTAAATATGCTGAACGCTTGCCAATTGGAACAAAAGAAAACTTAGAAAACTTTACATACGAAAGCTTACGCAGATTTTACAACGATTGGTATCGTCCAGATTTAATGGCAGTTATTGCTATTGGTGATGTTGATGTTGCTGTGTTAGAAGAAAAAATAAAATCGCACTTTGGCAAGATTCCAGCAGCTGAAAATCCAAGAGAAAGAGTGACACATGATGTAAAAAACCATGATGAAACGTTTGTTGCCATTGAAACCGACAAAGAAGCGTCATTTACGCAAGTACAAGTGATGTTTAAAGATTTGGGAACTTCAAAAAAAATGAAAACTACAGATGATTACAGAAATCAAGTAATCAAAGGATTATTTTCTCAAATGATCAACAATCGTTTGGGCGAATTGGCAGAAGCCGAAAATCCACCATTTGTATTTGGTTCAAGCTTTCATGGCGGAACATGGGCGCGTACCAAAGAAGCATATCAATCGATGGCAATGTCTGCGGCAGATGGACAATTGACAGCTTTATCTACCTTATTAGAAGAAAATGAACGTGTTCGTAAATATGGTTTTGGAAAAGGAGAATTTGAACGTGCTAAAAAAAGTGTCATTGCACGACTTGAAAAAGCATATAAAGATAGAACAAAGGTAGAATCAAGCAGATATGCTGGACAATACATACGAAACTTCTTGTCAGGAAGTCCAATTCCAGGTGTAGAATGGTCGTATAATTTCTATAAAGAAGAATTGCCAAAAATACAATTGGAAGAAGTCAATACACTCATCAACGAATATTTACGCGATACCAATAGAGTAATCGTGTTGACAGGTCCTGAAAAAGAAGACACGCCAAAAATCACAGAAGCGGAAGTTTTAGCTGTAGTGAACAACGTAAAATCTAAAGAAATAAAGCCTTATGAAGACACTGAAGTTGCAAGTTCTTTAATCTCAAATCTTCCGCCAGCAGGAACAATTGTAAGCAGAACAACGAATGATGAAATTGGTGTAACGACTTTAACGCTAAGTAACGGCGCAAAAATCACGTACAAGAAAACAGACTTCAAAAATGATGAAGTATTATTTTCAGCTTTCAGTTTTGGCGGTTCGTCATTATATTCTGATGAAGAATTTAAAGCCATTGGTTTTGCAAATCAAGGATTAGCGCAAGCTGGTGTCAATGGATTTTCAAAAGTAGACATTCAAAAAATGATGTCAGGAAAAATTGCACGTGTAACTCCTTATATTGGTTCGTATCGAGAAGGATTTAACGGAAGTGCTACTCCAAAAGATTTGGAAGAACTATTTCAAATGACACATTTATACTTTACAAAATTGAACAAAGACGAAAAGGCGTACAATTCGTATGTTTCAAAACAAAAAGGATTCTTAACCAACATCATGAAAAGTCCACAATTTTACTTTCAGTTTAAAATGGGAGAATTTATGAATGGCAAAAATCCAAGATATCAAGGTTTTCCAACACCTGAAATGATGGATGCAAGCGATTACGATTTAGCATATGAAAAATACCAAGAACGTTTTGCTGATGCGGGCGATTTCAATTTTTACTTTGTGGGGAATGTTGACGAGGAAAAATTAGAAGCATTTGCAACTAAATATTTGGCAAGTTTACCAGGGAAAAACTCAAACGAGCAACCAAAACTATCTTCATTCCGACCATTAACTGGAAAACATAAAAAAGTAATCGAAAAAGGAGAAGATCCAAAAAGTTCGGTGCAAATTGTATTCAATGGAGAAACTACCTATGATGGGAAAGAAGCAAGAGCCATGCAATTTTTAGGAGAAATTCTAAGCATTAAACTCATTGAAAAATTACGCGAACAAGAAGGTGGCGTTTATGGTGCAGGCGCTAATGGAAGCATGCGTTCGTATCCGTATGGTTGGTACAGTTTGCGAATTTCGTTTCCATGTGGACCTGAAAATGTTGACAAATTAACAACTGCGGCATTGGCAGAATTGCAAGCGATTATTGACAATGGACCTACCGAAAAAGATGTAAACAAAGTAAAAGAATCGAACTTGTTGGAAAACAAAGAAGATATAAAAAAGAACAACTTTTGGTTACGTTACTTATCCAACTCCGATTACATGAACAGAGATGTAAACAGAATTTTAAAATTTGAAGCATCTGTCAATGAAATTACGGCAGCTGACATTCAAAAAGTAGCTAAAAAATACGCAAATGGCGATTATATTTTAGGAATTCATAATCCTGAGAAATAGAAGTCTATAAACCATGAAAACCGCTTGGAAATTTCTAAGCGGTTTTTTTATGCTTCGTTTTAACGAAACATTATCATGTTTGTTAATAATTTTCATTTCATTAACTCAATAATAATTGTATTTTTATCGCTTAAAATCCTCAAACAAAACATGGGCAAAATAATTGCTATAGCAAATCAAAAAGGTGGCGTAGGAAAAACTACAACATCTGTAAATTTAGCAGCATCTTTAGGCGTTCTGGAAAAGAAAGTTTTATTGATTGATGCTGATCCGCAGGCAAACGCAACTTCTGGTTTAGGAATTGACGTGGAAGCTGTAGAAAAAGGAACCTACCAAGTATTAGAGCATACCGCAAACGCAGCCGATGTAGTTGTAGAAACAAGTTCACCAAATTTGAGCATCATTCCAGCACATATCGATTTGGTAGCCATTGAAATAGAATTGGTCGACAAAGATCAACGTGAATATATGTTGCGAAAAGCACTCAAACCCATCAAAGATCAATACGATTATATTTTGATAGATTGTGCGCCGTCGTTAGGATTGCTAACATTAAACGCATTGACAGCCGCTGATGCAGTGATGATTCCGATACAATGTGAATATTTCGCGTTAGAAGGTTTAGGAAAACTATTAAACACTATAAAAAGTGTTCAAAAAATACACAATCCTGCATTAGATATTGAAGGATTATTACTGACCATGTACGATTCGCGCTTACGCTTATCAAATCAAGTGGTAGAAGAAGTACAAAAACATTTCAATGATATGGTTTTTTCAACCATCATTCAACGAAATGTACGATTGAGCGAAGCACCAAGTTATGGCGAAAGTATCATTAACTATGACGCAGGAAGCAAAGGTGCAAGCAATTATTTAAGTTTAGCACACGAAGTGATTAAAAAAAATAGTGGGAAATAAGATTTATGGCGAAGGCAACAAAAAAACAAGCTCTAGGAAGAGGATTGTCCGCATTACTAAAAGATCCTGAAAATGATATTTCATCAGTTTCGGATAAAAATGCTGACAAAGTCGTTGGAAATATAGTAGAATTAGTAATTGATACGATTGAAGTAAATCCGTTTCAACCACGAACCAATTTCAATGAAGAAACATTGCGCGAATTGGCTTCTTCTATCAAAGAATTAGGCGTTATTCAGCCTATAACGGTTCGTAAACTAGGATTTGAAAAATACCAATTGGTTTCTGGAGAGCGCCGTTACAGAGCTTCCAAATTAATAGGTTTAGAAACAATTCCTGCCTACGTGCGAATTGCAAACGATCAAGAATCGTTGGAAATGGCATTGGTAGAAAACATTCAACGTTCTGACCTAGATCCAATAGAAATTGCATTATCATACCAACGTTTAATTGACGAAATTAGCCTAACACAAGAAGAAATGAGTCAGCGTGTTGGAAAAAAACGTTCTACCATTGCAAACTATTTACGTTTACTAAAACTCGATCCTATTGTACAAACAGGCATGCGTGATGGTTTTTTAAGTATGGGACACGGACGTACGTTGGTAAATGTTGAAAATACAAACGATCAATTAGAAATCTATGAGATGATTTTGACCAAATCATTATCTGTTCGTGAAACAGAAGAATTGGTGAAAAATTATAAAAAAGAGCATACCATTGAAGCGCCAAAAAAAGAAACTTCGGATGTTCCAAAATATATCAAAAAAGGAATTCGCGATTTCTCAGAATATTTTGGACACAATGTAGATGTCAAACTAAGCGCTAATGGAAAAGGAAAAATAACCATTCCATTTCATTCCGAACAAGATTTTGCACGAATCAAAAAATTACTGAAAAGTGGGAAATAAAATCATCATATTACTCTGTTGCTTATGTTTTGTAACCAATACATGGTCGCAAACAGAAGAAGAGAAGAAACCTGAAAAAACAGAGGAAAAAACAAATACAGCAGAAGAAGCGCCTTTAAAAATTGAAAATGCAACCGTTGTGGAGGAAAAAAAAGGCATCGATCCGTTGTCACCTTCAAGAGCAGCATTCTATTCGGCAATTTTGCCAGGGTTAGGACAAGCTTACAATAAAAAGTATTGGAAAATTCCTATTGTATATGCAGCGATGGGAACAGGAATTTATTTCTACATCAGCAATAACAAGCAATACAATCGCTATCGAACGGCGTATAAACAGCGTTTGGCTGGTGTGAAAGATGAATTTAGCTTGTTGGTGCCAGATGAAAACGCGCTGATTGACGCACAAGAATTTTACCAACGAAACAGAGATTTATCACTATTACTCACGGTTGTTGCGTATGTGTTAAATATTGTAGATGCCAATGTTGACGCGCATTTATTACAATTTAACGTAAGTGACGATTTATCGTTTCGTCCACACATTGATCAAAATGAAATTGATTTCAATCGAAATTTAGGTTTGACATTAAATTTCAAATTTTAGCGCACTTCACGTAGATTCAAAAAAGTATACTTATGAATATTGCATTGCTCGGTTATGGTAGAATGGGGAAGGAGATTGAAAAAATCGCACTACAGCGTGGACATACAATCATTCATAAAATAGCGAAAGACATTGAAAACTATGACTTCACTACGGTAGATGTTGCCATAGATTTTAGCATTCCATCTGCGGCTTTTCAAAATATATCACATTGTATTTTACATCAAATTCCTGTCATTTCAGGAACGACAGGTTGGTTAGATCGTTATGAAGAAATTGTTTCGCTGTGTAAAACTGAAAAAGGAGCATTCATATATGCATCAAATTTTAGTTTAGGTGTCAATATTTTCTTTGAGATGAATGCCTACTTGGCAAAAATGATGTCGCAATTGGAAGATTATAAGGTGAATATTGAAGAAATTCATCATACCAAAAAGCTTGATGCACCAAGTGGTACGGCAATTACATTGGCAGAAGGAATCATTCAAAATACACACTATACCGATTGGAAACTTGCAGAAACGACAAAGGAAACTGAAATTCCAATCGTAGCAAAACGAATTCCTGAAGTACCTGGAACACATCAAATTACCTATAGTTCTTCCATTGATACGATTGCTATTCAGCACGAAGCGCACAATCGTCAAGGATTTGCTTTGGGTGCAGTTGTAGCAGCAGAATGGATTCAACATAAAGAAGGTGTTTACACAATGAAAGACGTGTTAAACATTTAATAAACATAAAAATAGATTAATTTTCACAGTATATATTTGTGAATAACCAACAAGATTCAGTATTTATGCACTACTGAATTACAAAAAATACAACAAATGACCTTTACGCAAGCATTATTACTATTTTTCTTATTCGTTCAAGTTGTTCATTTCTTAGGAACGTGGAAGCTCTACATTAAAGCAGGAAGAAAAGCTTGGGAAGCAGCAGTTCCAATATACAACGCGTATGTATTGATGCAAATTATCAACAGACCAAAAGAATGGTATTGGGTAATTTTGTTATTCATTCCGATCATTAACTTGATTGTATTTCCAGTACTTTGGGTAGAAACAATTCGTAGTTTCGGACGTACAGAACGTTATGAAACTATTGCAGTTGTCGTCACTTTAGGTTTTTATATTTATTATGTAAACTACATGTTAGATGTGGAATATGTAGAAGATAGAAGCTTAAAGCCAAGAACTTCAGCAGGCGAGTGGATTGCCTCTATACTTTTTGCAGTTGTTGCAGCAACATTAGTACATACGTATGTGATGCAACCATTTGTAATTCCATCTTCATCTTTAGAAAAAACCTTATTAGTGGGCGATTTCTTATTTGTGAGTAAAATACATTACGGAGCAAGAACGCCAATGACAGCTGTTGCCGCGCCAATGGTACACGATGCCATTCCATTTATAGGATTAAAATCATACATGTCTAAACCACAATTGCCATACTTTAGATTCCCAGGATTTGAAGCGATTGAGCGAAATGATATCGTGGTATTCAACTGGCCGGCGGATACGTTAAGTGTTATAGATGATGCAAATAGTCCAACATTATACAAACCGTTAGACAAACGATCGAACTATGTAAAACGTTGTGTAGGTTTACCAGGCGATAAGTTAGAAGTGCGTGATGGATTTGTGTATACAAACGGAATTCAAAACGATTTGCCAGATAGAGCCAAGTTGCAGTTTAAATATATTGTACGTACAAAGGGACAAGGTTTTAATGCGCAATATCTACACGATCGTTATGATATTACAGATGCATTTGGACCGTCTTCTGATAATCCAAATGTATATATATTCTTTGGTTTAACGGAAACCACTGCGGAAGAACTTAAAAATCATCCAAATGTAAGGACTGTCGAAAAATATCTTGAACCAAAAGATTTGAGAGATGTATCTGTATTTCCTCATGCTAAAAATTATGAGTGGAATAATTACAACTTTGGTCCACTAAACATTCCTGCAAAAGGTACTACAGTTAACTTAACAAAGGAAAACTTACCATTATACAAACGCGCGATTTCTGAATACGAAGGACAAAATCTGAAAGTAGAAGGCGATCAAATTTTAATTGACGGAAAAGTGGTAACTTCATATACCTTCAATCAAGATTATTACTGGATGATGGGAGACAACAGAGGAAATTCGCAAGATTCTAGAAGTTGGGGATTTGTACCGTTTGATCACGTTTTAGGAAAGCCAGTATTCGTTTGGTTTAGTTGGGATACAAAAGCTACTGGACTTAACAAAATACGTTGGAATCGACTATTTACAACTGTTAGTGGAGAAGGCGCGCCCGTTTCATACTTTAAATATTTCTTAATCTTATTAGCTGGTTGGTTTGTGTTCAATCACTTTAGAAAGAAAAAGAAAGCAGCAGCTAAATAAATATTTAATGTGAAAATATAGCAATGTAGCAATGTGTTAATTTGATAATTTGACGATTTGTTAATATAGTTCATTTGATACTTTATTACTGAAAAAGAATCTTCATAATTCATAATTCATAATTCATAATTCATAATTCATAATTCATAATTCATAATTCATAATTCATAATTCATAATTCATAATTCATAATTCAAAAATTGAAAACCATTCTCCATCCAACATATTTCCCAAGTATTTCGCATTATGTAGTTTTTGCGAAAGCGGAAGCGATTGTATTTGAAATGGAAGACAATTTTCAGAAACAAACCTACCGAAATCGTACATATATATATGGCGCAAACGGAAAACTAATGTTGAATGTTCCGGTGCGACATTCTAAAAAAGACAAGAATCAAAAGTATAAAGATATCAGAATTGCAAATGAAACAGCTTGGCAACGTTTGCATTGGAAATCGTTAGAATCGGCATACAGAACCTCTCCCTTTTTTGAATATTACGAAGATGAATTGCGCTCATTATTCGAAAAGCGTTATGAGTTTTTAATGGATGTAAATTTGGAAAGCTTTCAATTGATCAACGATTGTTTGCAGTTAGCTGTTAAAACGTCTAAAACCGATGCATATCTTCGGAATATTGTACAAATGAAAGATCATAGAAAATTAGTTGATGTAAAAAAAGAACCTGATTTTGGTTTTGAAACATATACCCAAGTATTTGAAGACAAACATGGTTACATTCCAAATTTGAGCATTTTAGACTTACTCTTCAATGAAGGCACCAACGCACTTAGCTATTTAGAGCAACAAACCATTTTATAATGCTTCGGACGATTGTACATTACGGATTGCATTTTATTTTCCCGTTACTCATTGCGTTATTTATCTACCGTAAGCAATGGAAAACTACGTATTTTATATTTGTATTAGTCATGCTTATTGATCTTGATCATTTGTTGGTAACTCCAATATTTGATCCAAATCGTTGTAGTATCAACTTTCATCCATTGCATACCTATTATGCTATGGCTGTGTATGTAGGATTTTTATTTTTCAACAAAACACGTGTTTTAGGCATAGGTTTGTTACTTCACATTTTAGCAGATACGGTAGATTGTTGGATGATGTAGATTGAAAATAGATCGCTACGCTGTTAGATGTTAGATCGCTGGCGCTGTTAGATGTTAGATCGCTGACGCTGTTAGATGTTAGATCGCTGACGCTGTTAGATGTTAGACTTTTGTTAGGTATTAATTACACCATTCTGAACTTGATTCATATTTTAGTAGAAAAATGGAGATAGCTACGCTGTTAGATGTTAGACCGCTTACGCTGTTAGAATTTAGACTTTTATTTGGTACTATTTACGTCATTCTGAACTTGATTCAGAATCTCACAAACAAAAAAAATATCGATCAAACCTTTAAAAGATTTGATCGATAGTATGTTACACAAATTTAAATTATACCAATTTTATAATTTAATTGGTATTAACGATTAATGATAAGTACTTCCGCAACACGTGTTGCCCTGAGTGCAACATTTTGATTTACAATAGCGGAAGCTCGTAACCAATTCGTTTGTGTAATAAGCGCCTCCTAAAGCAGCTTCATTTTGAAACTTCGAAATTGATTTTTTGTTTAGTGCTAGTAATGTAGCTTTCTTTTTCATAATGTGATTATTTAATTGTTTATACAACGAAAGAATGAAATAATAGCAAACAGTAAGTAAACCCCGATAAATGATTACTTAAGAGAAAATGTATAGGGTAACAAGAAAATTAGTGCAGATATACATTGTACATGATTTTGTCTACCTTTCTAGGTACGATGCTTATTTTCAATCAGTATAGAAAATTGAATCCAGTCCGATTTATCGGGCATATTACTTTGTACGTAGTCTTATTTCTTAAAACATGCCACAAAATCTTGGTTCTGTAATGCACGCTTCGTACGTAACAGTACAATCTTGATAGTATTTAGATGAGCAGCATCTTGTTTTACAATAGCCTATACTTGTTAAATACCCGAAATTTTCAGCATTTCCACCTGAAATAGCAGTGTTTTGAAGTTTTGAAATAGACTTTTTGTTTAGCGGTAATAATGTAGTTTTTTTCTTTTTCATAACAGTGGTTTTAATTGTTTATGAGTCAAAAGAATGAAAAAGAAATAGGCACAAAGTGAAATCCGATAAAAGATTACTTGCCTGATTTTACAAACGTTGTAAGAAAAATAAGTGCTTAATTACGTGTTTGGAATGCTACGTTGTACAGTATAAAAGTAAGAACTAGTAAAATCCGATAAAACGTTACTAGCGTTTATAATTAGTAAATAGCGTATCTTTTTTTTGAATAAAAAGCAGAATGAATTGACAAATCCATAAAAAGTTATTTAACGTCAGTTCGATATAAAAGTCAAGAGTATTTTTTAACTTTTCCGCAGTATAGCAGAGATTTTTCGTTAAAAATTTTCGAATCCTTGGAGAAAATTTAGAAAAATCTATGCGGTTTTAGTTTTTTTCCAAAAAGAAAAACTAAAAATACCTCTGGAAATGTTTACATTCATGAATACCATAATTTAAAATATAAATGACATGAGCTAAAAGCGCACTTTCTTTTGTTACTTTTCTTTGTGCGAGCAAAGACATCGAAGATTCACGAATTCTTATTTAATAAAATAGAAAACATATGAGCTAAATAGTAAATAATTAAATGAAAATCAAGTGTTTATTGATATTTCTAAATATGAGTTAGAAATTTTACTATAATAAACTTATATCTAACTCACGTTATTCACTTAAAGAAATGACACTTTTTATAGGAAAGTGATCAGAATAGTGTTGTGAGAAGGTTTGAAATTTATGAATGGTAAAATTTTCATCAGTCAAAATGAAATCAATTCGCATTGGAAAGAAAGGATAATCCAATGTTTTTCCAAAACCGCTTCCAGCTTCTACAAAAGCATCTTTCATAGTTCCTTTGATGGTTTTATATACGTTTGAGAATTGTGTATTGTTAAAATCGCCTAAAATAATTTTCTTGTACGGACAGTTTTTCCGATTCAACTCAAATAATTCCGCCTGCGATTGCTGCATTTTAAAAGTATTAGCCATACGTTTCAGCAAACGTTCTGAATTTTCTTGTGAAAACTCTTCTTCTTTCGGATTGATACGTAACGATTCCAAATGTAAGTTGTACACGCGAACAGTATCTTGTTGCAGTACAATATCAATATAAATTGCATTGTTTGGCGTATTTGGAAACTGCAAAGAACCTTTATGTATGATTGGAATTTTTGAGAAAATAGCTTGTCCCGTATTTTTATTTTTTCCTTTTAATGAAACATGTTTGTACGGATACGCTGTAAAATCGGCTTCTTGTTTCTTGTGAAATTCTTGAAACGCAATAACATCAGGCGATTCCGTTTGAACCAAATCTACAATTTTATCGTCTACATGCGCCTCTTTTATCCAATCGTAAATATTAAACAAGCGTACATTATAACTCATTACAGAGATTGAATGTTCCGCAGCTTCTGTTGTATTTCCTGAAAATTTATATAAAGAAGTCACATGCGAATAGCCAATAACCAACACGAAAAGTGAAAGGAGAAATTGTTTTCGCACATTCAAAATCCAATAAATCAAAAAGATAAAATTGATAATGATAAATACAGGCACTAACAAACTCAGTACTGAAAGAATTGGAAAACTTTTAGGAACAGCATAAGGTAAAATATACGAAAGTAGGAGTAATGCGGCGAATACCGAATTGAAGAAGAAGACAATTCTACCAAAAAAACCTAATTTTTTTTGCTGCTCAGCCATATATTAATTTTCCTTTCCTGCTTTGAACAGAAAATCTTTTTCTTCTTTGGTCAGACTTTCGTAACCCGACTTGCTAATTTTGTCTAAAATTCCATCAATTTTACGTTGTTTTTCGGTTGGCGATGAAACAGACGTTTGTGTAGAACGGCTTTTTTGCTTGTTTTTGTATACCGTTTTTAGCGGAGATTTCTTTTTTGGTGTAAAATAACTCACGAACATGTCCATAATTTTTTCAAATCCGCTACCAATATCGCTTCCTTTTTGCAGTCGCTTAGCATATATATATCCCAACAATGCACCGCCCAAATGCGAAATGAATCCACCTGCATTGGCGCCATCATTCATCGGAATTCTGATCAAATCTAAAATGACAAAAAATGCTCCGAGTTTCCATAATTCTAATCGGAATGTAAAAACTTGAATCATCATATTGGCACGAATCGTAGCAATAAAAATTAAGATTGCCATAATTGCGGCAGAAGCTCCAACCAAAGGCGGCGTACGTTCTATAAACGCTGGAAAAATGTTATAACTCAACAGGAAAAAACAACCACCAACAATAGCACCTAAAAAGTAGACATTTAGGAAACGTTTGGTGTTGTAAACGGATAAAAATAAACGTCCAATATAGTACAGCGCAATCATGTTAAACGCTAAATGTAGCAAATTGCCATGCAAAAATGAATAGCTCAGAATAGACCAAGGTTGCAAAAAGAAATCGCCAAATGTCTTTGGAAGATACAACCATCGTGAAATTAAATTACTCTTAAATAAGTATTCAAGTATATACAAACTTAAAAATATCGTCACGTTAATCGCAATCAACTTTCCGATAAATCCGAGTCGTGCATATCTATATTTTATATCATCCAATAATCCCATAGTTATCTATCCCAACGATTTTGATTAAATTGTGTTTTGTTCCAATACCACATCAATAAGAAGCCAAACAATGCGCCTCCTAAGTGAGCAAAATGGGCAATATTTCCACCGCCAAATAGTCCTGTACTTCCTGCAATTCCTGAAATAAAGTCATATACTAACAATCCTGGAATAAAGTATTTTGCTTTTATCGGAATAGGTATAAAAAGCATCATTAGTTCCATATTTGGATACAACATACCAAAGGCAACCAACACACCATACAACGCTCCTGAAGCTCCTAAAGCGGGAACTAAAAAGGATTCTACCATAGTATTAAATTGCGCATCGGTAAGTACATTTTTCCAATTGGGATTGTACATGCCTTCTTTAAGCAAATCTAAAATTTCTGTTTGACTAAATCCAGCTTCTACTAAAATATTCATGTTGCTGTACAAACCGTAATAATTTACCAATGTATGAACTAAAGCTGCGCCAACGCCTGTAATCATGTAAAAACATAGGAATTTTACTTTTCCCCAACGCATTTCTAGCGCCGAACCAAACATCCACAAACCAATCATATTGAAAAGAATGTGCATTGGACTCGAAACCGAATGCATAAACATGCTACTTACAGGCTGCCAAAATTTAAAGGTCGGATTTTCTGGAAAATACAGCGCAAAAAGTGAAACCAAGTCAATATTTCTTTCGGCTAACGCTAATGTAGCGATCCAAAATATAACATTGATGATAATTAAATGTTTTACCGTTTCCGTAATTCGCATCATAACTTATATAAATTTTTTGTCTAAATCATCTACGCTAAGAGTGATGAAAATGGTTCGTTGAAAAGGTGAAATCATAGGTTCTTTGCACGCAAAAAGATTATTTACCAATGCTTCTTGTTCTGCTATTTCTAATTTTTTTCCGGTGCGAATTGCCATGCTTTTTGCCAATGATTTTACCAAAACATCTGTTTGACTGAATCCTGTATCTGGAATTTCTCCCTGAAAATCGTTTAGCATTTGCTCAATGATAATTTGCAACTCACTTTCCGAAATATTTGATGGAATTCCAGAAAGTTCAATCGTTTCATCTGTGATCGCACTAAACATAAAGCCAATGTTTTCTAAACTTTCTTTGACTTCTTTTAGCAATGCAATTTCACTCGTTGAAAACGTAAACGTCACGGGAAATAACAATTGTTGACTTACGGCTTCGCTTACGGTTATATTTTTTAATAATTGCTCATACAATACACGTTGATGTGCTCGGTGTTGATCTATAATTACAATGCCTGATTTTATAGAACTTACAATGTATTTTCTGTGTAATTGATACGTTAAGGTTTCTCTTGGTTCATCATTTGTAAACAGTGAACTCGTTACTTCTTCCGATTCAAATTCGATATGTTCTCCAGAATATCGAGTTGTATCATTTTTAGAAGATTCTAAACCAACATACAAACTTTCCCAACCTTCTGTAGATTCTTTTTTAAAGTTCGTATATCGTGGTGCAGTTGCAGTATTTCCTGTACTTTTCTTTTCGTCTGCGAACGGATTAAAACTACGATCGACTTGAATATTTGGAACAGCCGCTTGTTTGTTTTTGTAATTGTATGGTGTGTCTAAATTTGCATCACGTTCAAAATCGAGCACAGGCGCAATATTAAATTGCCCCAAACTATGTTTTACCGTTGCGCGCAACATGGCGTACAACGAATGTTCATCGTCAAATTTTATTTCTGTTTTTGTAGGATGAATGTTGATATCAATCGTTTCAGGATTTACTTCTAAGTAGATAAAATAACTCGGTTGCATCTTTTCTTTCAGTAACCCTTCAAACGCTGCGTTAATGGCGTGATGTAAGTACGGACTTTTGATAAATCGGTTGTTGACAAAGAAAAATTGTTCGTTTCTGCTCTTCTTTGCAAATTCTGGCTTTCCGACAAAACCACTAATTTTTACAATGTCTGTATCTTCTTCAACAGGAACCAACTTTTCATTGGTTTTTCCTCCTAAAATATTAACGATCCGTTGTCGTACATTACTTTTCGGAAGATTAAAGAGTTCATTTCCATTATGATACAACACAAATGAAATATCTGGATGAGCTAAAGCCACACGTTGAAACTCATCAATAATGTGACGTAGTTCTACTGTGTCTGACTTTAAAAAGTTTCGTCGTGCGGGAATGTTATAAAACAGATTTTTTACTGCGATGGAAGTTCCTGTTGGTGTTGTTACTACTTCTTGCGTTACGACAGTACTTCCTTCAATTTTGATGCGTGTGCCAAGTTCGGCAGCTGCTTTTTTTGTTTGTAATTCTACATGGGCAATTGCGGCAATAGACGCCAAAGCTTCCCCACGGAATCCTTTCGTGCTTAAATTGAATAAATCTTCTGCGGCTTGAATTTTGGATGTTGCATGACGTTCAAAGGAAAGTCGCGCATCTGTTTCGCTCATTCCAAAGCCATTGTCAATCACATGTATAAGAGTTTTTCCAGCTTCTTTTACAATAAGTTTTAGTTCTGAAGCTTTTGCATCAATCGCGTTTTCAAGTAGTTCTTTTACCACTGATGCAGGGCGCTGTACTACTTCTCCTGCGGCAATTTGGTTTGCAACATGATCGGGTAAAAGCCTTATTATGTCTGCCATGTATTATTTTCTAGTAAAAATTGATAGGTCGAAATCAAGAAAATAGAGGGCGATAAAAACGAGTACTGCAAATATGATCACTAAACGTATAGATACTTCTGCATTTTTTTTAGTTCTACTTGCTTTTCCTGCCTCTTCCCAAGCTTTTCTATACTTAGCAAAATTATTTTCAGGTAATTGACGTTCTGCCTCACGTTCGTAATATTGAGGTATGTAATTGAATGTTCTATTTTTTCGAGATTTAAAGAAGCCACCTAACATAATAATTGCTATTTTAAGTTTATATCAAAGTTACCTAAAAAGTAAACAAAAACCATTCCTAAAGCTATAAAAATTGTTAAAATGATGTTGAGGAAAATTAAAAAAAGCTCCCATTTGGAAGCTTTTTTCGTGATTATCTGTGTATTGTTTGTGTTCTATCGGGTCCGACAGACACAATTTTAATCGGTATTTCGAGTGCTTTTTCTAAGAAATCAATGTAATCGTTGAGTTCTTTTGGAAATTGTGAAGGATCTGTCATTTTCGTCAAATCTTCTTTCCATCCTTTGAAATCTGTATAGATTGGCTCTATATTTTCAGGTTCAATATTGTATGGAAGATGTGAAATTGTTTCTCCTTTGTATTTATATGCGGTACATACTTTTAGCGTTTTAAACCCTGAAAGTACATCGCCTTTCATCATCATTAATTGTGTGACACCATTTACTTGTGCGGTGTATTTTAAGGCAACTAAATCTAACCATCCGCAACGTCTTGGTCTTCCAGTTACGGCACCAAATTCGTGTCCAATACGCGCCATATCGGCACCAACTTCATCAAATAATTCTGTTGGAAACGGACCTGAACCTACGCGAGTCGTATAGGCTTTGAAAATTCCGAAAACTTCTTTTATCTTGTTAGGTGCAACGCCTAAACCTGTACATGCGCCAGCCGCTGTTGTGGTAGAAGAAGTTACAAACGGATACGTTCCGAAATCGATATCTAGTAACGAACCTTGCGCACCTTCGGCTAAAATAGTTTTTCCACCTTTTTGTGCTTGGTGTAAATATTCTTCACTATCAATGAATTGCAATGATTTCAAGACTTCTACCGCTTCAAAGAATTCAGCTTCCATTTCTTTTAAATCGTACTGAACATCTACGTTGTAGAAATTAATCATGGCTTCGTGCTTGTTTGTCAGCGCACGATATTTTTCTTTCCAATTATCTAATTCTAAGTCTCCAACGCGAATTCCGTTTCTTCCCGTTTTATCCATATATGTGGGTCCAATACCTTTTAGTGTAGAACCAATTTTAGCTTTTCCTTTGGATGCTTCCGAAGCTGCATCTAATAAGCGATGTGTTGGAAGAATAAGGTGCGCTTTTCTAGAAATGATCAATTTGGTTTTAATATCCATATTAAACTGTGCCAAACCGTCTAATTCTTTTTTAAAGACTACAGGATCGATCACGACGCCATTTCCGATAACGTTTGTGGCATTTTCATGAAAAATTCCTGAAGGAATGGTGCGGAGTACGTGTTTAATTCCGTCAAATTCTAATGTATGTCCTGCGTTTGGTCCACCTTGAAAACGAGCAATAATATCGTAGTTGGCGGTAAGAACGTCAACAATTTTTCCTTTGCCTTCGTCTCCCCATTGAAGTCCGAGTAGTAAATCTACTGCCATTGTAGTTGTATAATTGAGTTAGTGTGTTGTTTGTTATTTGTCTTTTTTGGTAGCGTAGAAATAGAGTGAATGATTGTGTATGTCAATGTCAAATATTTCTTCGATGGTTTTTTTGATAATTTGAATTCGCGGGTCGCAAAATTCCATCACTTCTCCTGAATCTGTGAGGATGATATGATCGTGTTGTTTATCAAAATATGATTTTTCATAGTGCGCTTGGTTTTGTCCAAACTGATGTTTACGAACTAAGTTGCTTTCCAATAAAAGTTCTATAGTGTTGTACAGTGTTGCTCTGCTGACTCTATAGTTTTTATTTTTCATTTTAATGTACAAAGACTCGATATCGAAGTGTTCTTCGCTTTCGTATATTTCTTGAAGTATGGCAAAGCGTTCTGGAGTTTTTCGATGTCCGTTATCTTCTAAAAACTTTGTAAAAACGTTTTTTACAATATCTTGGTTATTTTCCTCCGTTTGTTGTTGCATCTTAGCTGAAGATTTAAGTGACAAAGTTACACTTATTTTTGAAATTTTTGGATACAAAAACGTATCGGAATGTAAAACCATGTGAAATGTTTCACAATTTTAACAACTGTTCATAAGATTAGTTTTGTTTTTTTATATTTAAAAGTGTACATTTATTCAATATGTTTTTGATTATCAGAAATATATACTCTCCTGAATATGATATAAATAGTATTGCGATGAACGCCTTTTTGGTGTAGGTTTGAACGCATTTTAACGTAACTATTTTATATATCATGAAAAAAAAAGACTTCACTCATAGACTTAATTTAGGGAAGAAAGTAATTTCCAATTTACAGCAACGCACCCTTTTTGGTGGAACCGATGCAGTGTCTGATCCTATTCAAATTACAACCATTAAATGGACAGATAAACGTATTTGTACAGGCGGCGATACAGAAGATGTTTGTCCTATAGATACCACTAGAGTTACTACTATTCCGCCAACATGTATGGACGCTTGTCATACGGAAGCTTGTTCAAATTAAACCTTTAAAAAACCAATAGATCATGAAAAAAAGAGACTTTAGCAACAATCTTAAATTAAGAAAACAAGTCATTTCCAATTTACAAGAACAACACATTCAAGGTGGTACGGATTCTGTCGGAACTACTACATATGTTATTATTACAACGGTTAAGATTCTTACAGAATACGTTACAGATCCGCGTATTTGTAGAACGACAGATGCTACAGAATGTACGATGACTGGTGTTACAACATCGACGCCTGTACCTGCCACTACTACAGAATAATTTAAGTTACTACTAGTTATTGTAACTCGAAAGCTGCCTAGATATTTTTAATGATATCGTACAGGCAGCTTTCTTTTTTTGTGGATACTTTAAAATTTTATCTTAAGCACGCGTTACTTTTTCAATTCCATTGATTTTTGTAAGATTGGTAATCAAGCGTTTTAAAATATTGTTGTTTTTTACAATTACCGTAATGCGTCCTGTAAATATGCCGTCATTGGTTTCAAAACTGATGTTTCTAATATTAACGTGCATATTATTGGAAATGACTTTAGTAACATCATTTACGAGTCCCATATTATCAATTCCTGTAAGTTCGAGCAATGCGGTAAATTCCTCCTGAGAAGAATCAATCCATTTTGCTGTCATAATTCGGTATGCATAGTTTGCTTGTAAACTCACAGCATTTGGACAATCTTTTTTATGCACTTTTATACCTTCATTCACCGTTACAAATCCAAAAACAGCATCGCCAGGAATTGGGTTGCAACAGTTGGCTAGTTTGTAATTGAGCTTTTCTTCTTCTTTCCCAAAAACAATTAAATCGTAGCGATTGGAAACTTCTGGTTGATTGATTTCTTCCGTAGGAATGCTTGGCGCTCTACGAATTTTATTTTTAAAGAATTTAAAGATACTATTGCTTCGTTGTGATGCAAATTCTTTTAATTTTTGATTGTCAATGGTGCCAATTCCTACACGATAGAAAAGATCTAAACTTGTTTTCAATTTGAAATGATTGACCATTTCATTGATTGATTTTTCATCAAGTGTGATTTTTAACTGCTTTAGTTTTCGGCGTAAAATTTCTTTTCCATCTTCGGCAATACTTTTCTTTTCCTCGCGTAATGAAGATTTTATCCGAGAACGTGCGCGGGAAGTTGTGGCATAATCCAACCAGTTTGCATTTGGTTTCGATTTCTCAGACGTAATAATTTCTACCTGATCGCCGCTTTTTAGTTCGTGACTCAGCGGTACTAATTTTCCGTTTACTTTGGCGCCACGTGTATGATATCCTACTTGTGTATGAATGCTAAATGCAAAATCGAGTGGAGTGGCTCCTTTTGGCAACGACCGTAAATCGCCCGTTGGTGTAAATACGAATATTTCTTTCGCATACAAATTCAATTTGAATTGCTCAACAAAATCTACCGCATTGGCTTCTTGATTTTCGAGTGCTTCTTGTAGTTTATTCAACCACGGTTCTAAACCTTGCTCTTTTTGTTCTCCTTGCTTGTATTTAAAATGTGCCGCATAGCCTTTTTCTGCAATTTCATGCATACGATGCGATCGAATTTGCACTTCAACCCAACGACCTTTTGGTCCCATAACGGTAATGTGCAAAGCTTCGTAACCTGTAGATTTTGGAGAGGAAATCCAATCGCGCAATCGTACCGGATTTGGTCTAAAGTGGTCAGTTACGATGGAATATATTTTCCAAGCGATAAATTTTTCGTTTTCAGGGATCGCCGTTTCATAAATGATTCTGATGGCAAACTTATCATACACTTCATCAAATGTAACGCCTTGTTTGACCATTTTTCTACGAATAGAAAATATAGATTTAAAACGGCCTTTGATATCATATTTAAAATCTTCTTTGTCTAACGAATTTTTTATAATGGCAGCAAAGTTGTCAATATATACTTGTTGTTCTTCTTTGCTTTCTTCAATTTTATTTTGAATATCATTAAAAACTTCTGGTTCTGTGTATTTTAAGCCTAAATCTTCCAGTTCTGTTTTAATATTATACAGTCCAATACGATGTGCCAACGGCGCATAAATGTATAGTGTTTCAGAAGCAATTTTGACTTGTTTGTGCGCAGGCATGGAACCCATGGTTTGCATATTGTGCAAACGATCGGCAATTTTTATGATGATTACGCGCACATCATCATGAATAGTTAGCAGCATTTTACGGAAATTTTCCGCTTGCATCGACACATCTTTGTCTTTCTTAAGATGTGAAATTTTGGTCAAGCCATCTACAATTTTAGCAACCGTAATGCCAAACATACGCTCAATATCTTCCAACGTATATTCGGTATCTTCAACGACATCATGAAGTAGTGCTGCAACAATAGACGTCGCGTCTAGTCCAATTTCAGAAGCTACAATTTTGGCAACAGCAATCGGATGAAAAATGTATGCTTCGCCACTTTTTCTTCGCTGAGTTTTGTGCGCATCAACAGCTACATCAAAAGCTTTTCGGATGATTTTTTTATCGTCATCGGAAAGGATTTGATAGCTAATTCGCAACAGTTCTTTGTACTGCCTTGCTATCGCTGCATTTTCTTTTTCAATATCAATTTCTGCCATAGAATTAAAATTAAGCTAAAGAAATGGAAGAAACAAGTATGTCGAATGAATTTAAAAAAATAAGTGAAACTTACGATAGTAATGTATTCCCGTAGTAATCGTATGTGTTTGTTTTACAGTGAATACGCTTGAATTTGTTATATTATAATTGAACCTTTAAATTATACATCATGAAAACGATTTTAAACATTTCAGAAATTCAAATTTTAAGTAAAAACGAGCAACGAGGAATTACAGGAGGTGGATTTGGTCCTTGTTCGCAAACTTCAGATTGCGGAACGCCAGATTGTTGGGTTTGTGTACCATTTGCAAATGGAGGCGGCAGATGTTTGCTTTTATTTAGTTGTCCGCAATAGTATTATTTAAAATCTCTTTGTCGTTTGGCTTCAAAGATTAAAACAGCGGCTGCTACAGAAACATTCATGGAATCTATTTTTCCTTGCATCGGAATGATGATATTTTGGGTAGCATTTTGCAACCATTCATCACGCAATCCTGTGGCTTCTGTACCAACAACAATGGCTGTTGCTTTTTTGAAATTTTGTGTGTGATAATTTTCAGAAGCAGTCAACGCCGCACAATAAATGCCGATTTGGTTTTCTTGCAAGAAACAGATGATTTCTGTTGTACTTCCCATAGCAACTTGTGTAGTAAAAACGCATCCTACACTTGATCGTACAATATTAGGGTTGTACAAATCGGTTTTCGGATTGGCGATAAAAACAGCATCTACATTGGCGGCATCTGCTGTACGAAGCAATGCACCAATATTGCCAGGTTTTTCAGGAGCTTCCGCTACTAAAATTAAGGGATTTTGGTTGTGAAACGTGATGTTTTTTAACGAATGTGCTTTGGTTTGCATAATTGCCAAAACACCTTCTGTACTTTCGCGATAGGCTATTTTTTGGTAGACTTCTTTTGAAATTTCTATACATTCAGGCGCGTTTGTAGTGTTTTTTAACAACTCTTGCACGCGTTCGTGTGAACAAATTTCAGGATAAAATAATAAGGTGTTTATGATGTAATTTCCATCTAGCGCAAGCGTTAACTCGCGAAAACCTTCTAAAATGCATTTTCCTTCTTTTTTGCGAATTCTTGATTTTTCTTGCAGTTGAAGAACATGTTTTACGGTAGCATTTTGCGTGCTGGAAATCTGTTTGTACATGTTGCAAATATAGTAAAGCAATATGATACAAAATGACGGTTTTTTAAAGCGGTTTGTAATTTTTATTCAATTTTGACGCAACTATTTGACAATCTTTACATCTGTAATTAGTAACTTACACAATCAAAACCGAAAACTATGAAGAAATTTTTACTATGTACCTTCCTTTTAATTGCTCATACTTCTCTTGCATACCAACTAACAGATATTGTTCTTTGCGATGACGACAATGACGGATCAGTTTGTGTTGATTTAACATCAAAACTCCCAGAAATTCTGGCAGGATTAGATCCAACGGAGCATGTTGTCACATTTCACGAAAGCTTCACTAATGCAAACAATGGTACAAATGCCATTGCAAATACATCAAACTTTTGTTCAAGTTCTCAAATTGATACAATATATGTACGACTTGAAAATACTGTGAATAGCACAATAACACAGTTAGATTTTATAATTTACGCAATCAATACGCCAGCCAATCAGCCAACGCCTTTAATGGGATGTGATGATAATGTAGATGGCTTTGGAGTGTTTTATTTGGCTACCAAAATAGATGAAATAACAGGTGGTCCATACACCAACAGAATTGTTACTTTTCATGAAACGCAAGCAGATGCAGATACAGGAAATTCGCCTGTAAATCTTGTCTATGGAAATATATCGCCGTTTGCACAAATACTTTACGTAAGAGCCGCAAGAGTTGGCAATAATCCTATAACAGGTTGCTATGAAACCACAACACTAGAATTATTTACTTCAACAGCTGCATGCAACAATCCTCCACCTGTAGATTCTTATGAAGTTGAAGCCATCCCATTTAATTTGTATACTATAAATGCAACGAATACAGGAAACTTGGACGATGTTTTTACAGATGTAATCAACTTACCTTTTGATTTTGACTTTTTTGAATATACATACAATCAATTTACTATAGGAACGAATGGATTAATTTCCTTTGATCTTACAAATGCTAATGGATATTGTGCTTGGGCGATCAATAGCACTGATTTTATCCCAGATGCTAGTTTATATGAAAATTCAATTTTTGGAGTATACCACGATCTTCTGAATACGGAATCAGGAGCACTTGGTTATGGAGTGATAGGAGAAGCGCCTTTTCGAAAAATGGTTGTTTTCTTTGACGATATCAATCAATTTGGAGGCTCTTGCGATGATCATTCTACCTCACAAATTATTTTATATGAAACTTTTAATATTATAGATGTGCAAATAGCACAGAAGATTTCTTGTATTGATTGGAATGGTGGCTTTGGAATATTAGGTATTCAAAATATCACGGCAACAGAAGGATATGCTCCCGTAGGAAGAAACACTGGAATGTGGGATGCTTTTGATGAAGGACATCGTTTTAGACCGACAAACGACTATGAAAATATATTTTCTGTGTTGTGTGATTCAGATTTAGACGGATTTGTGGAGTTCGATTTGCAAAGTATCAATCCTGACCTTTTAGATGGTGTCACTGGGACCGTATCGTATTTCGCTTCTGAAAATGATGCAATTAACAATACAAATGCATTGCCTCAATTATATACCAATATCACGAATGCGCAAAAAATATATGCTAGTATTATAAATACGACAACCAACGAAGTGACGATAAAAACGGTAACACTTGCAGGAATATCATGTGCGGAAGATTATGATTTAGATGGTGTAGCTACGCTAGATGAAGATGTAAATCAAGATGGAAATTTAGGAAACGATGATACCGACGGTGACGGAATTCCTGATTTTATTGATGAAGATGATGACGGCGATTATGTGTTGACGAATTTAGAACTAGTTAATACTGCAACAGGTTTGCCAGAAAATGGTTTCTTAGATACTGATAACGATCAAATTCCGAATCACAGAGACAATGATGATGACGGCGATGGAACATTGACTGTTGATGAAGATTACAACGGAAACAACAATCCTGAAGATGACGATACCAACAATAATAACATTCCTGATTATTTAGACAATACGGTTTTCCTCAGTGTAACGGAGTTTACAACCAATAATATACGCATGTATCCAAATCCTGTAAAAGACAAATTTACTATTGAAACCAATGCAAGCGTACGTATTCAACATATAGAAATATATAGTGTTGAAGGACGTTTGGTACATGCACAAAAAATGACTTCACAAAGTGACACGATCACAGTGGATGTTAGTGAATTTGCATCAGGTTTCTATGTATTACGCATAAAATCAACAGAAAATACAGTTGTTACGAAACAGTTTATTGTAGAGTAAACGCTAACCTGCAAACTAAAAAAATCCAATAACCGACATCATTCTGTTATTGGATTTTTTATTTTGAATACTTTGTAATTTTAAAGCGTTCTGTTCGACAGAAATACAACTAAAACAAACTAATTCATGAAAAAAATTACGCTAATCCTATTAGGATTGTTCTTAATGGTTGCTTGTAAAAGCGAAAAAAAAGATGCGAAAACAGCAGATATACCGCAAGAAGAAGTAAAAAAAGAAACTAAAAAATATCCTGAAAAGCTACAAAAAGTGTTTGATGCTCATGGCGGAATCGACAACTGGAATGCTGCACAAACCTTAATTTACGAAATGGTAAAACCGAAGCAAACGGAAAAGCATATTACCGATTTGCATTCACGTAAAACTCGATTGGAAGGAGAAAACTTCACCATTGGTTATGATGGAAAAGATGTTTGGTTAGCTCAAAAAGATACAACTGCCTTCAAAGGAAATGCCCGTTTTTATCATAATTTATACTTTTATTTCTATGCGATGCCTTTTGTATTAGGCGATGATGGAATTACATATGATGAGGTTGAAAGTTTATCGTTTGAAGATGTACAATATCCTGGATATAAAATTTCATATGGAGATGGAGTAGGAGACTCGCCAGAAGACAATTACTTCATTTATTACAATCCCGAAAACTATCAAATGGAATGGTTGGGATATACAGTAACGTATTTTAACGGTGCGCCAAGTACAAAAATTAGCTACATCCGTTACAGCGATTGGCAAAAAGTTAATGGAGTCGTATTACCTAAAACATTAACATGGTATAAAAGTGAAGATAACAAAGTAACCGAAGTGCGCAATTCAGTAGAATTTATAAATGTAGTCTTGACCAATAAACCAATGGAAACTAAAATGTATTCACGTCCAGAAGGAGCTGTCATTGTTCCAAAAGGATAAGAGATATGAGTAAGAATTATATGGAAAAGAAAAATCCTCTTCAACACGAAGAGGATTTTTTTGTATGTAAATATTTACGTTTTTAATTTCCTGTTGCTCTAAAAGCATTATTACAATGTAACTGTGTAATATCAAAACCAGTAAACATAATAGTGTTTAAACTATTTCGTAATTCAAACCGTTTTGGACTGATATTCGGAAGTATTGAATTTGGCTCTGTAAAGTTTCGAACCGTATATACAGTACTATTTTCATCAATAAAAGATCGTCTTAATTCTTTATCAACAAAAGGTCCAATAGTCGTCAAATTTGGTAATGACTCTACAACTGATACGTATTCGCTTGCAATATCAGCAGATAATTTTGAAAATGTCGGCAGTTCGAAATCTTCAATATCATTGAAAACAATAGGTGTTTCTTGTGTGACTTCTTGTGCAGAAATCTGTAACGTAACACCCAAAAATAATAAGAACGCGAATTGTGTTATATTTTTCATAATAAATCTGTTTAATATGCTATGAGTAGCAAACTTCTATCTAAAGTTACTATTTTCCTTCGAATTTATTCATATAGCGCTTCCATAATTTAGTTTGATGCGTCTCTAAACTCAGCATTCGCCCTTGAATGAAGGCATATGTTAAAATATTTGTACGCATGTCTAAAGCGTCGCCTTCACTAATAAAAAGTGTGGCATCTTTTCCAACTTCTAACGTTCCAAGTTGATCGTCAATTCCTAAAATTTTAGCCGTGTTAGACGTAATTAATTGCAATGCTTTTTCTTTGTCTAAACCTTGTGCAGCAACAGTTCCTGCCAAGAAAGGCAAATTACGCGTGTTCATACGTTCCATTTGTCCGCTATTCTCTAAACCTACCAAAACACCAGCATCTGTTAAGATTTTTGCTTTCTTATACGACAAATCATAATCTTCGTCGTCCGTTTTTGGTACCGAATGTGTTCTGTGCAACAACACAGGAACATTGTTTTGACGTAATGTCGTTGCAACTTTGTGTGCAGAATAACCTCCGACAATCACTAATTTCAAATTGTTTTTCTTGGCAAATGAAATTGCATCTAAAATTCCTTTTTCCGAATCGACATGAACAAACAGTTTTTGAGTTCCGTTTAGTAAACCTGCCATTGCTTCAAAAGGTAAATGTTTTGGACTTTTAGTGCCATTCAAATAGCTTACAGCATTATTAAATACATCTTGAATGTCTTGTAGTTGCTTTGCGTAATTTTTATTAGGACGCAAACCTCTTGGTTCTCCCAGCCACCAACGACCACGACTTGAACTTCTTGGCCAGTTCATGTGAATTCCGTCATCTTCTTTAATAACTGCATCTTCCCAATTCCAAGCGTCTAATTGTACAATAGATGACGTTCCTGAAACGCGTCCACCTCTAGGTGTAACTTGCGCCGTTAGAATACCATTTGGTCTACAACTTTCAATTACTTTCGATTCTGTATTGTACGCAATTAAACTACGTACATGCGGATTGATACTTCCTGTTTCTTGTTGATCGCGTGAAGCACGTACCGCATCAACTTCTACCAAACCTAATGTAGAATTTGGTGCAATAAATCCTGGATATACATGTTTTCCTTTGGCGTCAATTACTTTTCCTGCGGTTTGTGTAGTTCCAGCAGCGCCAATTCGTATAATTTTTCCGTTTTCAAATACAATGACTGCATTTTCAATTACTTGCCCATTTCCAATATGTGCCGTAGCACCAACAATAGAAATTGTTTCCTTTTGTTCGGACGCAGGCGTTTGTTGTGCAAAACTTAAACTGCTACACAAAACAGTTAAGCATAATGTATAGATATAAATATGTTTTTTCATGTCTGTTTTGTTTAAAAGTTTACGGTATCACAGTGATTATGTACTTTATCTTTCTTCTTTGCGGGTTGTGTTTTCATGCCTTTGTTCTTTTCTAACAGCATCATATTTATCAACTCGTTTCGTTCTTCTTTAATTTGTCTTCGCAATGCTACATCACGTTCTATATCAAAATAAAATGTTCCTTCAATCATTGTTTTTTCTGCTTTTGCATATACTGACATTGGATGTGTATTCCACAAAACTAAATCTGCCTGTTTTCCAGTTTTGATACTTCCTACTTTATCATCAATATGTAATAATTTTGCAGGATTCAAGGTCACAAACTTCCATGCTTCTTCTTCTGAAACACCTCCGTATTTTACTGCTTTTGCCGCTTCTTGATTCAATCTACGAGACATTTCAGCATCATCCGAGTTGAACGCTACAACAACACCTTGACTATGCATAATAGCGCCATTGTACGGAATTGCATCATTTACTTCATATTTGTAAGCCCACCAATCTGAGAATGTTGATCCACCAGCACCATGTTCTTTCATTTTATCAGCCACTTTATAACCTTCTAAAATATGCGTAAACGTGTTGATTGTAAATCCAAACTTGTTTGCCACTTTCATCAACATATTTATTTCACTTTGAACATATGAATGACAGGAAACAAAACGCTTACTGTTTATAATTTCAAGAATCGTTTCCATTTCTATATCATAACGATACTTTCCTGTTTTCTTTTGTGCTTCGTATTCTTTTGCTCTCTGGAAATAATCGGTAAATACTTGCTCAACTCCCATACGCGTTTGTGGAAAACGTGTCGTTTCGGTATCGCCCCAGTTGCTTTGTTTTACATTTTCTCCTAAAGCAAATTTGATGAATCCATCTGCATTTTTGAACAGCATTTCGTCAGCTGTGCGTCCCCAACGTAAGCTTAAAATTGCGGAGCGTCCACCAATCGGATTGGCAGAACCGTGCAATAATTGAATTGTAGTAACACCACCAGCTAAGTTTCTATAAATGTCTACATCTTCCGGATCAACTACATCTGCCATATTTACTTCGGCAGTTGAGTTGTGTCCTGCTTCATTAATAGCAAAAGCCGCGATATGCGAATGTTCGTCAATAACTCCAGCTGTTAAGTGTTTTCCAGTAGCATCAATCACTTTAGCATTTCCTGCGCTGAGGTTTTTGCCAATGCGAACTATTTTACCATCTTTTACCAATACATCTGTATTTTGCAGAATACCATCTTTTTCATTCGTCCAAACGGTTGCATTTCTAAACAATACATCTTCTTGTTGCGGTAGTGTTTTTGAGCCAAATGCGCCATTAGGATAGGAGATAGGCATTACAGTTGGTGTATTTTCCTTTTTATCATCCTTGGCTTTTGTGGTAGATACTTCTTTTTGTGTTGCCGTAAATGTAGTTTCAACTCCATTGGCTAAAATGGCTTTTCCAGAAAAATAAGTAGCAGTATTAACACGAGAAATCAAACGAATAAACTCAGTTTTTGTCGTGTCAGGTGTTGTAAATTGCAATTGCAACCAGTTGTCTTTGTATGAAATTTTAGAACCTAGTTTTAAAGCATTTTTTTGTACTTGTGCTTTAAGTTTTTCTGGTGTGCCTGAAATTGTAACATTGTACGTATCTCCAGCAACTGTAACATCATATTTTCCGCGAACGTCTTTCATAGATTTATCGTTAAAAACCGTCGGATTCCCTTGAACCCAATTTTCATAAATGATGGTTTTCTTTTCGAAGATATCACCAGAAGTAATTAAAAAGTTAGCTTGTTTTCCTTTTTGAAGCGTTCCAATTTTATCATTTTGCTTCAATAATTTTGCAGGAATTGTCGTTAAAGCCTCCAAAGCTTTTGTTTTATCTAAGCCATACGAAATTGCCTTTAGTAGATTGTTTTTAAAATCCTTAGGTGTTTTTGTATCATGCATTGTAAAGCTAAACATAATTCCTTTATCCGCCAATGCTTTCGGATTTGAAGGCGATTGATTCCAGTGTTTCATCGCTTCTAATTCTACAAGATCTGCCGCATACGGATCAGAAACATCGTAGGCTTTTGGAAAGTTAATCGGAATAATAAAAGCCGCATTTGTAGCTTTCATTGCATTTATATTTTCGTATTCAGTTCCATCGCCAACTAATACATATTGAATTCCAAAATCGTCTCCAATAGCATCCGTTTTAATACTATTATGTTTATTTCCAGAATGGAATATTTGTACTAAGTTTTTATTGGCTATCAGTGCTTCTAGCGCTAAATCTTGTCGTTTAGCATTTCCTTTTGCGTACCAATCTGCATCGTGATACATTTGACGAATTAATGCCATGCTTCCCATAAGCGACGTAGGATACGATTGTTTTGAAGCATTACTTTTTTGATATGATAAGTATTGCGCTGAGCGATTGTCTAAAATTCGAATACTGTTGTCATCTTTAGTATTTAGTGCAACGAGCATTCCGTTTCCGCGGACAATTCCATCTTGTAAATGTGTGTTTACAGTTCCAAAACCAGCTTTTAATAAGTTGGTTGCTTTTTTGGTGTCAAACACGAAACTTTGTATTGGATTTGTTTCTGGACGAATATGATCGTTCCAGTAATATCCTTCACGACCAGCGTCGTATTGTGGAGCAGCTCTCCAATTTCCGTTTCTTTTGGGTTTCTTAAGTCCAAAATCTGAAAACGGATCTATAAAAGAAGGATACACACTTTTTCCTGTCAAATCTACTACAGTAGCATTTTTTGGAATAGAAATGTTGGCTCCCGATTGTAATACTTTACCATCTTGTATTAAAAGAGTTCCATTGTCAATCACTTGAGTGGGCGTGACGTAAATTTTAGCGTTTGTGAATGCTGTTATGGTATGTTGTTCTGTTTTTACACCATCATTTTTAGGAAAGTAATCCTGAGCAAATGTTGGTAGGCTACATAAAACTAATAACAGCAGCAAATACGATTTTCTCATTGCTTTTAGTGTTAAATTTAGGTTGATCTAGTTTTAACTCTAAAGATAAGGTATCAATGGACTTTATTGGTTTTGTTGTGGATTTTTTAACGTTTATTTATGAATTGGAATTGGTGTTTTTTGAATCCATTTCTGAATGAGCTTCCGATTCGTAGTAATTTCTGCAAAGACATATATATCGCTTTGAAAACAAGGAGAAATTTCTGCTTTTTCAATGAGTACTTTGTCATCGTAATAGCTCGAATGTAAAAAGTAGAGTTCTTTATTTTTGATGAGCACGTAGCCAACATGATTGCTCAATCCAACAAAATAAATGCCATCTGTATACGTTTTGGTCAACGCTGTTTTAAGTTCACTTTGCGAAATGTTTCGGAAAATTTTTAACTCCGAACGCGGTTGTAATGTTATGGCTTCGTTCATGCCACCTTCTTGCGCCATTTTGTAACGATTGAGTTGAAAACCAAGATGTTTTAAGGTTGTGGAAACAAAATAACCACAGGCAATTTCGCCATTATTTGGAATGTCGGTATGTCCATTAAAATCCCAAGGTGTTCCATACCAATGTGGCACTAATTCGTTGATGAGTTTGTCGTAAATATATTTTGAAGCCGAATCCAGCGCTTTTTCTTCGTTTCGCAGTAATTGTCTTGCAAAGTATTCCCGATCATGTCGAATAGTTTGTTTGATGGTATTGTAATTTCCTTTGGGTATAAAGTTGATCGCTAACTTTAATGAATCAAGCACGTTCGGATGGGGAGAAATGGTCGTTGGTTGCTCAGCACTTTGCGAGGAAGTTACAGATTTTGAAGTAGTTCTGTGTTCTTTCGCGCAAGCGATACAACCTAAAAACGCGAACATAAGTATTGCTTTATTCATGTAGTACAAACGAAAAAATGACTGCTTTCGTATTTAGAAATCCATACGATATTTTTTGTCATAATTGACCAATAAAGAAACCACGTAGCTGTAACTCTGAATTCCACTTGCTTGATTGTTTGCCTTTAAAAACTGATCAAACGTAAACTTAAACATCGGTTTCAATGGGTTTTTATGTGCATTCCAAAACGCACGAACTTCATCATAATTTTTCTGAATTCCAGGATGTAAAGTTGCTTTTAGGCGTTCGTATTCCTCAGGATTTCGGTTGTAAACCTCTTTCAAACAGTGCCACGCCATAAAGTTGTACGCGCCATATTTAAAATACATATCGTCATTGTGTAAGGCAGCCATACAACCAATGAAATTCGCTTCATTTTCAGCAGAAAACCCAATTTGATGCGCTTCTTCATGACTTGCCGTTACTGGAAATTTGTACATAGGAATTTTACTGTTGACTTGTGCTTCATTGGTAAACGGATTGAGATATCCGCTAAATCCCATAATTGTTAAAAAACCACTGTAGATAGACTTTTTTAGGCTTCGATGCGTAAATGCAAATTGTGGTTGTGTTGCGCTAAAATTATCATATCCGTTGTATGTTTTCTCGAAAATTTCACTCGTTTTGTATGGAATTTCAACTTTTACCGTATCATTTTGTGTAATTTGATATTGAATTTTGTTTGCTTTCGCGATGACTCTTTCGGTAAAATCTACAAGTTCTTCTGTGGTGTATTTTCGATCTAAATCAAGTGATTTATAAAGTGGCAATCGGTAATAATTCATTCCCCAAAGTAAGTGAAAAGTAAAATACGTCAGTGTAATGACAATATAGGTATCCAACAAAATTCGCTTATATTCTGTTTTAACTAAACGAAAGTTTTTGTAAATGTATCGAATGATTAAAATTCCAGCAATTGTATAGAAAATATCTCCGATAGAAAACGGAATCCAACCAAAAATTACTCTAAAAATTTTTGAAATTATAGGATAAAAACCGTTGCTGTAATAGGTTTCTACAAATTCAGGATATCTTGCAAGTATCTTAATAGCAATAAATTGTATAGGAAAAGATACTGCAATCAATAGTTTTGTTCTCTTGGTCATAGGCAATACATTTGAACATCATTCGGGAAAATGATACTGAGCTAATGTAAAAAAACTATAGCATTATTTCTAAAATGCAACCATATTTTTATTGTATGTCATAGTTTAGAAGCTATTTCGTAAAAAAGAGCGCGCAATTTTGCCGTCAAACATTTACCTTTGCAAACAATTAATTCAATCCATAAATAAAATAGAATGAGTCAAGAAATAAGAACTTTAGAGCCTAACGGACTTTGGAATAAATTTGCAGATTTAAACGCAGTACCACGACCTTCCAAAAAGGAAGAACGCGTCATCGCTTTTATGAAGAAATTTGGAGAAGATTTAGGCTTGGAAACTGTGATAGATGAAGTTGGAAATGTGATTATTAAAAAGCCAGCTACGGCAGGAATGGAAGATAGAAAACCGATCGTAATGCAATCGCATTTAGATATGGTACACCAAAAAAATGCAGATACAGATTTTGACTTTGATACGCAAGGAATTGAAATGTTTGTGGATGGCGATTGGGTAAAAGCTAAAGGCACGACACTTGGAGCCGATAATGGACTTGGAGTAGCCACCATTATGGCAGTTTTAGAAAGTAATGACATTGCGCATCCTGCTTTGGAAGCATTGTTTACAATTGACGAAGAAACAGGTATGACAGGCGCTATGGGACTCAAAGGCGGTTTGCTAAAAGGCGAAATTCTGTTGAATCTTGATACGGAAGAAGATGACGAAATCGGAATTGGTTGTGCAGGAGGAATTGATGTAACGGCGCGACGTTCGTATGTTGTTGAAGAAACTCCAGAAGCCGTTGTAGCCTACAAAATTGTGGTTAATGGATTGCAAGGTGGACACAGTGGAATGGATATTCATAAAGGATTTGGAAATGCCAATGTGTTGATGAATCGTTTGTTATTTGATGGATTTGAAAATTACGGATTACGCATTGCTGAAATCGATGGCGGAAGTTTGCGAAATGCAATTCCACGTGAAAGTGTAGCAACCGTTGTGGTTGATAAAGTACACAAAGAAGCGTTTGAGTTTGAAATGAACATACAGATTGATACAATCAAAAAAGAATTTGCAAGCATAGAAGCTGATTTAGCTATTGAATGTACGCCTACTGAAATGCCAGAAGGTGTAGTAGAGTTAGGTGTGCAAGAAGGTATTACACGTTCTATATATGCTGCGCACAACGGTGTATTTCGTATGAGTCCAGATATTGAAGATTTGGTAGAAACATCAAATAATATTGCGCGAGTGATTGTAAAAGATGGTGAAATTAAGATTGGATGTTTAACGCGTTCTTCTGTTGAAAGTGGAAAAATGGACTTGGCTACAAAGTTGAGAGCAAGTTTTGAGCTTTCAGGTTGCGAGGTAGAATTTTCTGGTTCGTATCCAGGTTGGGCACCAAATATGAATGCTTCAATATTGCCTGTTATGGTCGATTTGTATAAGAAATTAAACAATGGAGAAGAACCACATGTTGCCGCTTGTCACGCAGGATTGGAATGTGGGATTTTAGGAACCAACTATCCAGAAATGGAAATGATTAGTTTTGGACCAAATATTCGTGGAGCACATTCGCCAGACGAGCGTGCAGGAATTTCTTCTACTCAAAAATATTGGAAATACGTATTGGAAATCTTAAAGAACATTCCAAAGAAATAATTTTTGAACATATTTCAAAAAAACACAAAAGCTCTTCATTTTCTGAAGAGCTTTTTTTTGTATTAAAATGGCGTTTACTAACAAACCAATCTTGAAAGTTCGCAGCATCCTGTTTGATTTGTCAATAGTGTTGTCTGACATTCAATTCCACAATACGTTTGTAATGTAACACATTGATACGGATTGTTTGTTTGATAGTTTCTTCCACCGGAAGCTGTTTTTTGAGCAACTAACGAAATTTTCTGTTTCCCTAATTGTAATGAGATTTTTTGTTTTTTCATGATACGATTAATTTTTAGGTTATATTCTTATCATAAAGATACATTAAGAAGCTGTCACAGAATTACGGTAAAGCCGTCAAAAATGCTTCTTTTTTTTGAAAAAAATCTTTCTCAAAATCAGATTAGCACAACATAAGTCTGCTCTGAAAGCATACTTTAGAAATGTCGTTAGTGAGGTCTGTTGTTGTAATAATCACTGTATTACAGGTTATTTGTCCGCATTGTGTAATTTCAGTAATTCTGCATCTTTCTATTACGCGTGTATACGTATACACACTCCTCCTTGTGTTTGGTTTGAAGCTAATGAAGAAATTTTCTGCTTGCGCAATTGCAAAGAGATTTTTTGTTTTTTCATGATATTGTTTTATTGGTTTATGATGGTGCAAATATCATAGAATATTGATAGTGAAGATACCGTGAAAGCAATAGAATTCTTACCGTGTTTTCCCTAAAAGAAAAGCCCCTACATTGAGGAGCTTTTCATTGTTTTTAGTATTATTTTTTACAACCAAGTTCCACATTTAATGCAGACAGAAGTTCCAGTTTGTGGTCTTGGATCTTGCGGTACTGGATTACAGCCTTGCTGACTTACGCAACCTGCGTGCATCGTAATTAAACTATGTGTTGTTGGCGCGCCACCTTTCAATAATGTTTCCTCTAACGAAGAAATGGTGTGCTTTTTTAATCCTAAAGTTTTCAATTGTTTTTTCATGATATGTGTTTTTTGTTTCGATGCAAATATCTTTCATGTATGAATTTTTCAAAACGGGAAAATAGATGAAAAGGATAAGGTGTTTTTCCTAGTGTAAATGCCCCTTTTTGATAAAATCGTTAAAGTGTGTACTACTTCGTTTGGTTTTACGATCATAAAAAAAGCTCATTACAAATCTGTAATGAGCTTTTATATATGTTAGTGCAATTGGTTTCTTATTTCTCTGCAACAACTACTATTTCAAAAACTAAATCTGTTTTTGGTGGAATTCCACGTGAACCTCTTTCTCCATAGGCTAAGTGATATGGTAAAAATAATGTTGCTTCATCGCCAACACTTAATTGCTGAATTCCTTCTTTAAAGCCAGGAATCATTGCAGCATCAGGACTTAAGTCTGCAGGCATAGGCGCATAACGTCCAGCAGCTTTCATTTGTGGATTCACAGCATCTAACGCTTCTGCAGTTTTTAAATTGTTTGTCTGCAATAAATTTCCATCAGCAAAGTAAACAGCATAATACACATCAACTTTAGAGTTTGCCGTTAACTTTTTTCCGTCTCCTTTTTTAGTCACAATATACTTTAAACCAGAAGGTAAATCAGTAGCTTTTGCCTTCAACTCAGTGAATTTTTGTAAGGTTGCAGCGGTGATTTCATTTCTCTTCTGCTCAGCAGCTTCTTTCGCTAATCTTGCTTCTGTTGTTTTTTCTTCAAAAACTTTAGGCGCATCAAAAGCGCGCGCTTCAGAACCTTGACGAATAATTTGAACTTTATTCATTTTGATCGTATCTACAGGTCGATTCATCGCTTGTGGCGTTTTTGTAACAGGCGTTTTTGCAATCAAATCAACAGTTACCATCTTTACAGAATCAATCGCTTTTTGCATTGCTTTTTCGTCTAAGTTTTTAGCCATCAATGCTTTTTTATCTTCAGGATGAATGACAACTTTACCAAAAACAGTATATCCACCATTTAATGAAGGATAAGGTACGTGCGTAATGTAAAATTGACTTCCATTGGTATTTTTACCTGAATTTGCCATCGCTAACGTTCCTGCCTGATTATGATTTAATGATTCTACAATTTCGTCATCAAACTTATAACCAGCATCTCCCATTCCACTTCCTAATGGATCTCCTGTTTGAATCATAAAGTTTTCCATAACTCTGTGGAAAATAATACCGTCATAAAATGGTTTTCCTTTTTTATCGTCAGCTAATAACGGATGTGTTCCTTCTGCTAAACCAACAAAGTTTGCAGCAGTTGTAGGCGTATTTTTATAATCTAATTCTAAAAATATGTTTCCTTTTGTAGTTTCTATTTCAGCGTAGAGTCCATCTGCCAAATCTGGATATTTTGAACTGTTACAAGATGTAAATCCAATTGCTATGATTGCAATAAGTATCGTGATTTTCTTCATGATAAAATGTATTTTAATTTTTTGTTTCTAGATTTTTTTGATTTGTTTTAATTGAAAGTAATGTTATTGTAGATTGAATAGGAACATTGGATCCTATTTTTTTTGTATCTCCGTGATATCCAAAGGCAACATGTGATGGAAACAAAAACGTTGCCGTTTCTCCTTTTTTCATCAATTGTAAAGCGTATCGAAATCCAGGAATCATTTTTTGTTTATCCACAACATATTCTTGGATGCCAATTTCTTCTTTTGTGTAAATAGTTTCGCCAGTAATTTTTGCTACATTATATTCAAAACGTAGCGTATCTCCTTTTTTTGGCGTGTATGTTTCTGCTGGAGAAGTACTATTATAAAAATACCAAAATCCATTTTCTGAAGCAGTATATTCATGTACAGAATCTTTTTTTATAAGCTCTTGAATTTGAGCTTCTTCTTGTGCAATTAAGGCTTTATTTCTATCAACTGATTCTTTGATAAAAGTACCCGAACTTTGTGTAATAGGTCTCCGCGCTTCTTGTTGCGAACACGAAACGATCAATATAAGAATATTACTAAAAAGAATTATTTTTCTGTACATCATTTAGTTCAATTCGTTTTTGTACGCAGTTAAAATTTCTTTAAATTTTTTAACAGTATCTTCCATAGAATCATCACTTCTTCCGCCGGCAGCATTTGTATGTCCGCCACCATTAAAATGTGTTCGTGCAAATTCGTTTACCGAAAAATCGCCTTTTGAACGCAATGACATTTTAATATAAGGTTCTTGTAAATTTTCTATAAAAATTGCCGCAAATTTAATGCCTTTTAATGATAAACCATAATTTACAAAACCTTCTGTGTCTCCTTTTCTAAAATCGTATTGTAAAAGTTCTTGTTTAGATAGCGTAATATATACCGTATTATATGCTTCCAAAACAACCATGTTTTTTAACGCACAACCTAATAATTGTAATTTGGTTGGACTATTGGTATCATAAATTGCATTGTGAATTTCTGAGTTGTTTGCACCTTTATCCATCAAGTTGGCAATAACGCGATGTGTAGTACTTGTAGTTGCCGAAAAACGAAACGATCCTGTATCAGTCATAATTCCAGAATACAAACAAGAAGCCATTTCAGGTGTAATGTCATCTTCATCTTCTAAAAAACAAATAAAATTATACACCATTTCACATGTTGAACTCATGCTGGTGTCAGAATACGTATAGGTAGCGTATTCGGCAGGTTGTTGATGATGATCAATCATAATGAATGTAGCATCACTTTTTGAAACTGTACTTGCCATTTCGCCAATTCGACTCAAATCGTTAAAATCTAACGTAAAAATAACATTGGCAGCTTCAATATATTTTTCAGCTTCTTCTTTTTGGGTATCAAACTTTACAATTTCGGTTTCGCCAGGCATCCATTTTAAAAAATCAGGATAATCATTTGGTGCCACAATAATTGCTTCTTGTCCTTTATTTTTCAAGTAATGCCATAGTGCCAATGTAGAACCAATAGCATCGCTATCTGGATTTTTGTGCGGAATAATAACAATATTCTTAGGCGTTTGAAGTAAGGTTTTAATGGCTTTTATATCAACTTCGTTCATTCGTTTGGGTTCTCTTATATGTATCTAACAACTATAAAAATAGCGTTGAAATAGCTACTTCTTTTTTCATAGGTGGCTAATATACTAAAATAGAGTTGCAAATAAATTGTATTTGTGTACTTTTGCACCGAAAATCAACATTGATTTTACAAAACACGAACTTATAATTATTTATACATACCACAAATGGCTGGAAAAAGAACTTTTACCATGATTAAGCCTGATGCTGTTGAAAACGGACACATCGGTGCTATTTTAGAAAAAATTACTGCTTCAGGATTCAAAATTGTTGCAATGAAGTTAACACAATTAAGTAAGCGTGATGCAGAAGAATTTTATGCAGTTCATAACGAAAGACCTTTCTTTGGTGAGTTAGTAGAATTCATGACAAGAGGACAAATTGTTGCAGCAATCTTAGAAAAAGACAATGCAGTTAGCGATTTCAGAACATTAATTGGAGCTACAAATCCTGCAGAAGCAGCAGAAGGAACTATTAGAAATTTATATGCAACTTCTATTGGAGAAAATGCAGTTCACGGTTCTGATAGTGACGAAAATGCAGCTATTGAAGGTGCTTTCCATTTTGCAGGAAGAGAGATTTTCTAAGGGAAATTTTCAATAATACTATATAAGAAAGCTTCAATCAACCGATTGAAGCTTTTTTTATGTCAAAAGTATGGTAGTATTGTCGTTAGCGAAGTAACAACTTAGTGTTCGTTTAGTCTAAAATCTGCATATGCCTGCATTCCATGTTCGTGAATGTCTAATCCTTCAATTTCTTCTCGTTTTGAAACTCTAATGCCCATCGTTTTCTTGATGAGAAAAAGAATTCCGAATGAAGTCGCACAGCAAAATGCCGCAACAATTAAAATTCCATATACTTGATGTAAGAACTGTGACCAACTTGCCAAAGCTCCAAAAAGTCCAACGGCTAGCGTTCCCCAAATTCCACAAACTAAATGTACAGAAATGGCGCCTACAGGATCATCAAGTTTTAATTTATCGAGCCAAACAACGGCGAATACAATTAAAATTCCTGCAAAGAAACCGATGACAATAGCACTTAAAACGCCCATTTGGTCAGCACCAGCAGTTATAGCAACCAATCCTCCTAAAATTCCATTTAGCAGCATTGATAAATCATTTTCTTTATACTTTATGTATGAAAACGTAAATGCGCCCAATCCGCCAGCCGCAGCCGCCAAACATGTAGTAACTAAGACTAACGATGTTGCGCCAGGTTCCGCGGAAAGTACAGAGCCACCATTAAATCCAAACCATCCAAACCAAAGTAAAAATACACCAGCTGTAGCTAGCGGTAAGTTATGACCAGGAATTACACCTGAAATACCTTTCTTGAATTTGCCAATTCGTGGACCTAATAAAATTACCGCCATCAATGCTGCCCAACCGCCTACAGAATGCACAATGGTAGAACCAGCAAAATCATAAAAACCTAAGGTTTCTAAAAATCCGCCTCCCCATTTCCACATGCCAACAATTGGATATATCAATCCAACATAGACCAAAGAAAACAGAATGAAACTTCCTAATTTTATACGTTCTGCGACAGCGCCCGAAACAATAGTAGCAGCCGTAGCGGCAAACATAGCTTGAAATAAAAACTCTGTCCAATATGTATATTTTCCTTCGGCGTAACTAATTGCCAATCCATCTTCAGGAAGTACCAGTCCAAATGATTTGAAACCAATCCAGCTGCCTTCAAAAGCTTCGCCAGGATACATGATACTAAATCCGATGACTGTATATGTTAGCAATCCGATGATGATAATGATGATGTTTTTGAATAATATATTAATGGTGTTTTTTGCACGTGTCAATCCAATTTCTAAAAAAGAAAATCCTAAGTGCATAATGAAAACCAAGGCGATGCAAAGCATCATCCATAAATTGTTTGCGGTAAATAATGAAGTGTCCATGTCCGTTTATTGAAGTGATGAGGTTCCTTTTTCTTTCGTTCTAATTCTGTATGTTTCTTCTATAGTAGAAACAAATATTTTTCCATCACCGACTTCTCCAGTGTATGCATGTTTTAGAATCACATCAATGGTTTTTTGTAAAAAGTGATCAGAAACCACAATAGAAATATGACGACGAGCAATATCGCGTGTGCTATAACTGACACCGCGATATACATGTCCTTTTTTTTCGTTTCCGATTCCTGTGACGTCCCAATATGTAAAAAAGTTTACTTCAATTTCATGAAGAGCATCTTTGACATCTTCAAATGTAGATTTGCGAATGATTGCTTCTATCTTTTTCATCTAAAAAAAATATTTTATAGGCTAAAGATAGTTAGGTGTGTTTTAAAATAGGGTAGAAGGATTTATTTTTGTGAAAATCTATATTTTACCCCTATTTTTTTAAGGGTATAATTTTTAAAAGGTACTTTTTTTGAAATTCTTCTAATGATTTTTAAGGGTAAATGTAAAAATTAGAAATATTTTACAAGATACATTCCTAAAAATACGGCTGAGAAACCGATGATAAAACTGGCAATCGTGTACAGGAAGAAGGTCATGAAATCTCCTGACTTTAAAAAGACATGGTTTTCGTAGGCAAACGTAGAAAAGGTAGTGAATCCGCCACAAAAACCGGTAGCAAGTAGTAATGTGTGTTGCTGACTGATGGCTTCATTCTTGGCTGCCATTCCTAAAATGATTCCAATTAGTAAACTTCCTAAAATATTGGCAGCAAAGGTTCCATAGGGAATTCCTGTTGTTGCGCTGTTTAGGTATTTCCCTAAGAGAAATCGCAAAGCACTTCCAAATCCGCCACCAATAAAAACGAGAAAGAGTTGTTTCATGTGTAATTTATAAAAATAAAAGATTGTCTAAAAGTAATCATTCTTACTGTTCAGACAATCTTCTTTAAAAGTTTTATACTGTTTACTCCGCAGCTTTTACTGCATAATATATATCAGTTTGTATGTCTTCAGGTTTTACGTTTGCTGGATCGTTTACATATAATTCCCAAACAGGACCTGCTTGTACCAGTTTGTTTTTAGCCATAAATTCTGCAATTTTTCCGTGTGCTTCCATATCTCCAACGCCATATGCGCCAAATTTTGAAATTTTGACAACTGTTCCTGCTGGCATAGGAGTTGTAACCATTCCGTCTGATTTTGGGAGTGCTTCGGTACTGTTTACCATCAATCCGATATAGAATTCGGCTTCTTTAGTTTCTTCATCCCATTTCATATATAAAGAACTTGGAACATAGTTTTCTAGCGCATTTACGGCGGCATATTGACCTGCTTTTGGCATGTACTGCATAAAAAGCTGTGTCATTTCTTGCATAGCTGCATCCGTACTTGTTTTTTGGAAATATCCAATGAATTGTTTCGCTTCTTGGTCATGTTGAGAAACGTCTCCTAAACGGAATTTTCCTGGCGGATTCTTCTCCAAATCGGCTAACACTTCACGTTCTATATTATTTAGTCCTTTTTCTTCCATATCGCCCAACATTTTATCCATTCCGCCACCGATGGCAGCAAAAAGTTTAAAAATAAATGCTGTATCATCACTTTTCATACGCCAAGTTACCTTTGTACCTTCAGGAACTTTCTCAAAAGTCCAATAAATGTCTGTTGGTTCATAATCTCCAAACTGCATTTCTTGCTGTATAGATGTGTTCGGTACTATAGCAACGGTTTTCATCTTTCCAGGACCATCTTTACTAGTCCATGAATAATTGGCACCTACTCCAGAAGTTTGTTCATTATACGTAACCACTATTGTAGAATCTTCATCATGCCAAGGTCCCCAAGCTTCCCAATTTTTAAATTCATTGATGTTATTAAACACGCTTTCTACGGGAGCATTGATAACTTTGCTTCGTGCCACATCATAGTCATTAGGTCGTGTGGCAACATAAATGGCGCCTGCTACAAGTACTACTAAGAGTAGTAAAAGTAAATACTTTAAGATTTTCATATTGTTTCGGTTAATTAAGTTAGTAATGCTAATGTACAAATTTTTAATGTTTTAGTGAATTGTTTACATTTGTGGCAAAAGAATAGCGATTTTACATAAAAAGATGCTTTATTTTTTAGATTTCTAAAAATCGAATGAATTACACACGAAGCATTCAACATTTAAAAAAGATGATGAATGTATCAACGGACCAAACAAAAACAATAAAATCAAACAAATGAAATTAAAATCAATTGCAGGATTAGCGTTAGCCGCAGGAATGCTATTTTCTTGTGCAGAACAAAAAGAAGAAGTTAAAATTGATCCATATGAAGCTCAATATATAGAAGTAGCTGAAGATGGAAAAATGGATTTCAAAGTAGAAGAATTTGGTGATGTAGATATTCTACGTTATGAGATTCCTGGATTTGATGAACTGACATTGAAAGAGCAAAAATTAGTGTATTATCTAACACAAGCTGGACTTTCTGGAAGAGATATTATGTGGGATCAAAATTATCGCCACAACTTAACTATCCGAGAAGCGTTAGAAAATATTTATGTCAATTATGAAGGAGATAAAGCATCTGACGATTGGAAAGCATTTGAAGAATATTTGAAAATGGTTTGGGTTTCAAACGGAATTCATCATCACAATTCAAACGATAAGTTAAAGCCTGAATTCTCAAAAGAGTATTTGCAAACGTTATTAACTGATACAAATACTTCACTAACAGGAGAAGCGCTCGAAGTAATCTTTAATGATAAAGACAACAAGAAAGTAAATAAAAAAGATGGAGTAGACAATGTACTAGCGTCAGCTGTCAACTTCTATGGTCCAGATATTACAAGTGCTGATGTAGAAGAATTTTACAAAACAGCCTACAAAGGACCAGAAGGTCAGCCAATAGAAGCAGGATTGAACTCAAAATTGGTTCGTGAAGATGGAAAACTCGTTGAAAAAGTTTGGAAATCTGGCGGAATGTACGGAGCTGCCATTGATAAAATTATCTATTGGTTAGAAAAAGCAAAAGGTGTTGCCGAAAACGAAAAGCAAGCGGAAACCTTAGGATTACTAATTGAATATTACAAAACAGGAAGTCTTGATACTTGGGATCAATACTGTATTTCTTGGGCAACTGCTACGGAAGGAAATATTGACTGGATCAATGGATTTATAGAAGTATACAACGATCCAAAAGGATACAGAGGCTCGTATGAAACTATTGTTCAAATTACAGACTTAGACATGTCTAAAAAAATGGCAGTATTATCCGAAAATGCGCAATGGTTTGAAGACAATTCTCCTTTAATCGACAGTCACAAAAAGAAAGATGTCGTTGGTGTTTCTTATAAATCAATAAATGTCGCAGGAGAAGCAGGAGACGCTTCACCAAAAACACCAATCGGTGTAAACTTACCAAACAACAATTGGATTCGTCAAGAACACGGTTCAAAATCAGTTTCGTTAGCAAATATTATCAACGCGTATGCACAAAATGGCGGTTCTGGAAGATTGAAGGAGTTTGTACATGATGATGAAGAATACGAGTTAGAAGAAAAATATGGGAAATTAGCTGACAAATTACACACTTCTTTACACGAAGTAATTGGTCATGCTTCTGGTCAAATCAACCCTGGTGTTGGGCAACCAAAAGAAACATTAAAAAACTATGCTTCTACGATGGAAGAAGGTAGAGCAGATTTAGTAGGATTGTACTATTTAATGGATCCGAAATTAAAAGAACTTGGATTGGTTGAAGATACAGAAGGTGTTGGAAAAGCAGCGTATGATGGTTATATCAGAAATGGTTTAATGACACAATTGATTCGTTTAAATCTTGGTGATGATGTTGAAGAAGATCACATGGTAAACAGACAATGGGTTTCTGCGTGGGTTTTTGAAAAAGGACAAAAAGATAATGTAATTGAAAAAGTTACACGCGATGGTAAAACATATTTTAATATTAAAGATTATGCAAAGCTTCGCGAGTTATTTGGCGAATTACTACGTGAAACACAACGTATCAAATCGGAAGGAGATTTTGAAGCAGCACGTGCTTTGGTTGAAGGATATGGAATTAAAGTAGATCAAAAAATACATGCGGAAGTATTAAAGCGTAACGATCAGTTTAAAGCAAATCCTAACGGAGGATTTGTAAACCCTTATTTGGTTGCCGAAACAGATGATAAAGGAGAAATTACTGCAATTAAAATTGAGCAACCAGCAGCATTTGACAATCAAATGTTATACTATGCTAAGAATTATAGTTTTTTATTAAAGTAACGTTAGAAATCATATCATAATTAAATAATAGGCAATCTGATTTATTAGATTGCCTATTTGTTTTTTAACAGAAAATACAAGTAATATTTTGACTATATGTACAGAGAAGACCAGAACCTCCTGGATTTGGATCAATAATTGGACAACCTTCTGTAGGACATGCATTAGAACCAGTAGGAGGACAAAGGTTACAATTTGTCTCATGTATTGATTTTTCTTTTCCCCCAATAATTTTATTAGAATTATTCAACTCAGAAATAGTACTCTTTTTTAAGCTTAATTTACTTAAATTCTTTTTTTTCATAATTTAAAAGTTTTACATTCGTTGATACTATCAATGAAACGTAAGAAAAAACTTTATATTGTAGGTTTTTACATTAATTCAACATTATAATGATCAAACAAGGAAACATCGTAGACATTCTAAATAAAAGAATCTACAAAGGAGAAATTCACGTGGAAAACGGTAAGATTGTAAATATTCTTGAAAAAGAACACAACATTGAAAATTACATCATTCCTGGTTTTGTTGATGCACATATTCATATTGAAAGTTCAATGTTAGTTCCTTCTGAGTTTGCACGTTTGGCAGTATTGCATGGAACCGTTGCTACCGTTTCTGATCCGCACGAAATTGCCAATGTATTAGGAAAAGCAGGTGTTGAGTTTATGATTGAAAATGGTAAAAAAGTGCCGTTTAAGTTCAACTTTGGCGCGCCATCTTGTGTGCCAGCAACCAGTTTTGAATCTGCTGGAGCAATCATTGATTCAGATGATATCAAAGAATTGTTAGCAAAGCCAGAAATAAAATATTTGGCTGAAATGATGAACTATCCAGGTGTATTGTTTGATGATGCCGAAGTAATGAAAAAAATAGCTTGGGCAAAACATTTCAACAAACCAGTTGATGGACATGCGCCAGGTTTACGAGGCGACGACATTTCAACATACATTGCTGCAGGAATTTCTACCGATCATGAATGTTTTACCTATGATGAAGCCTTAGAAAAGTTGCAAAAAGGAATGAAAGTCATCATCCGTGAAGGAAGTGCCGCTAAAAACTTTGAAGCGTTAATTCCTTTGTTAGATGAGCATTACAATGAAATGATGTTTTGTTCAGATGACAAACATCCGGATGATTTAGTGGTTGGACATATTAACGACTTGTGCGCACGTGCTGTTGCAAAAGGGAACGATGTGTTTAAAGTATTGCAATCGGCTTGTATAAATCCTGTGAAGCATTACAATCTAGCTGTTGGACAATTACAATTGAATGATGTTGCCGATTTTGTAGTGTTAGAAGATTTGAAAAATTTCAACGTATTGGAAACGTACATCAACGGAATTTGTGTGGCTTCACATGGAAATTCACACATTGAAAGTGTTCCATTCGAAATTCTGAATAATTTTAATACATCTAAAAAAGAAGTTGCTGATTTTCAGGTACAAGCGACTAAGAATCAAATTCGTGTTATAGAAGCGTTGGATGGTGAATTGGTTACCAACGAACTAATTCTTGACAATTTAATTCAAGATGGAAATTTAGTTTCAAACACAAAAGAAGATATTCTAAAAATGACGGTTGTTAATCGTTACAATAACGATTCGCCAGCAATGGCATTTATCAAAAATTTCGGATTGAAAGAAGGCGCGATTGCTTCTTCTGTCGGACACGATTCACATAATATAATTGCCGTTGGAGTTTCCGATGAAGCCATTTGCAAAGCCGTCAATCTCTTGATTGAAAACAAAGGTGGAATTTGTGCCGTTTCCAACGCATCTCAAAAAGTTGTTTCTTTACCAGTTGCAGGAATTATGAGTGCAAAAACAGGTTGGGAAATAGGTAAGGATTACGCTGAGTTAGACAAATTAGCCAAAGCAATGGGAAGCACTTTATGCGCACCGTATATGACTTTATCATTTATGGCATTGTTGGTAATTCCGTCACTGAAACTAAGTGATAAGGGATTATTCAACGGAACTACTTTTGAATTTACTTCATTGGAAGTGTAATGTTCAAATGTTCACGATTGTACTCGAATTGACGATTTTTATCAAAATGCAAACGGATTAATCCATATCAAACTTACATTAATATAGATTTCTGCCTTCACAGGAAATGAAAACGATGTTAGCGAGCTTTTACCGCGCCAATACCGAGCGTAAAACGGTAACCAACTTGTAGTTGGAAAAACGAGTCGCTTCCTGAGCTAATATCTCTGATACTTTTCATCCGAAGAAATACAGATTGCGATCGGTCTAATCCTGGATAATAGAAAATTTCGGCTTTTACAGCTTGTGTTTTCAATCGACTTGGATCAACCAAATTAAATTCTTGATAATCGCCAATATAACTGTAAAGTTTCACTTCATATCCTAGATTTAAACCAAAATTGTTGAAACGTCGCAATTCAATTTCGGCACCCAAACCATAGCCAAGTGTTTTAAAATTTATTTGTTCCAATGCTGGATCAGCTTGTACATTGGTCACATTATAACTGAACGGAATGTATAGCGATGTCCAAAAAGGCGATTCTTTAAACAACCTAAAATTTAGGGTATTGATATCCAAGCCCATTTCAAGAGTAGAACGTTCTAAAAGGTCTAACTTTTTAGTGTCAAACTCGTATTCGCTGGTTCCTGTATTTAGCGTTGCTGCGATAAAATCTTCGTTTTCGTCAAATCGTGAATACCGTACGTATGGAGATATTTTCTTGAAATAATAAATGGCAGTTCGAGGAAAATTGAACGGATGAATAAAGAAATCTGCTTTTCCTTCTATTTGAAACAATCCATTAGCTTCATCGCCAAACAAACCTAAAAAATCTGTGTACGTTCGGATGTCCAAAACGTGTTGTAAATTATTATTATTGATAATTTGATAGCTTCTGCGTCCAGCTTTATTAAGTTCTTCCGTACTTCCAGAAGGAAACGTATATGAAACATCATCAGGCACATAGTTGCTTCCTACACTTGGATGATAATCAAGTACATCGGTATATTTTACTAACAAATGTTTTAGCGCACTTTCATTGTATATTGCCTGTCCGTCCTTGCTTACGTAATGCGAATATTCTAAAAAAGCTCTTTGGGAAGCTTTGCGCGTATAATGCAGAATGCTCACGGGTTTTGTACCTTCAAAATAAAAATGGGTATTGCCGTCTAATGATTCTAAAATTAAGCGTGTATCTACAATACCACCTTCGCGTAATTCAATTTGAATTGATTGAAACTTCGCGCCATCGGGAATTCTTTTAATCAATGAATCTTTGATCGTTTTGACCGTCTTTTTTTTAGTGTCAGAGCCCGTTACTTTCTTTGTTTCTGTTGCCCGAATTTGTCTTAACGTCAATGCGTAACTTTCATCGTCTAAATTGCTGTTGGAATCGGTTAATAATTCTTTGAACGTTTCATTTTCTTTATCAGATTTATGTCTTTCTGAATAATAAAAGTTGATGTAAGCATCATTCCCTGGTACTTCAAACTTTCCGAGATTTGTTTTACTTTCAATGCTAAATACATTTGCCAATACTTGTGTTGCGGCACTATTACTAAATAAACTATCGACAGGAACTGGATCGTTGTTGCCAATAATGATGAAGTCATTCGGATTGCGTTCAGTTTTTTCTGGAATGTACAATTTGCATTCACGTGCTTTGTATTTATTTAAGACAGAATCATGCACTTTTTCGTATGTTTTTAAATAATCTTTATACGTTGTAAAATCTGTACATTGCTTATAAATACTATCATTCCATTTTTTTGAAGAAGCTTCCAATTTCGTTTTTTGTGCTGTTTTCGCTTTGATGATAGAATCGTTGATGGTTTTGCCAATGGCATCTTTCAATTCGGCAATTTTTAAATCGATCAAATCCTTTTCATCAATTAATGTAAAAATAGCCTTTTGTTTAGCTTCCAATTTTGGTACAAAAAGACTATCAGGAATATTTTGTGCACTAAGTATCGTTACGCTGAAAAAACATAACAGTGAAAATAAAAATGGTTTCATGATAATTTGGTTGTAGTTAATGAATTAAAAATAATACTTTTTGTAAAATATAAAATACCCAATGATAAGTATTTTATTAACTTAAAGGTACATCTATCAAAAATGTCGCTCCTTTTCCAAGAGTACTGTCAATAGAAAGTGAACCATTTAGGTGTTTGATTCGTTTTTTGATATTTTCGAGTCCAATTCCGACATCTTTGCTATTGGTATAATCAAAGCCTTTTCCGTTGTCTTCTACAATAATGTTGAGGTTTTTTTCATGTTGTGTGAGCTGAATTGTCGCTTTGGTAGCTTCTGCATGTTTGATCATGTTGGTAATTAACTCCTGAATCATTCGGAAAAGTGACAATTCAAGAGAGTTTTCCAACCGATTTTCTAATCCGTATGCTATGACTTCGATATCGATTTTATTGGCGCTTTTTATCTTTGAAGTCATGTTGTTTACGGCAACTAATAATCCTTGATTGGCAATGACACCAGCGTTTTTAACGTGCGACATATTCCGTATTTTTTCATATGCTTCGCCTAGTAAAACCTTAGTTTTATCCAATGCATTTGGATTATTTTCAGAACCAATATTTTCTAAATGTAAGTTGATTGTTGCCATTAATGCACCGAGATCGTCGTGTAAATCTTCTGCGATCCGCTTGCGTTCTTTTTCTTGACCTTCAATCATAGCGTCAATACTCGCAAGTTCTTGCTCTTTGAGTAATGTAGACACTTTTTGTGCTTCTAAATCTTTGGCTTGTTCGGCAAGCAATTGTTTTTTACGTGTATTTTTTTGGATGAAATATGCGGAGATGATGACGAGGGCGAGAACTATTAAAGAAATTATGAGTTGGCTGTTTTTTCTATTTTTTTCTGCTTCATTAATAATATTAAGTTCTTCTAATCGATTTTTATCAGCAGTTAATTCTTCTGTTTTAAACTTTTTATCAATCTCAGAAATAGCAATAGACTTTTCGTATTCATTAAGAAGATCAAGATATTTTATTTTACGATTTAAGTAAAAATACGCACTGTCATACTTTTTCTGTTTTTGATAAATCTCTCCTATGAGCTCATTTATTTTTACTTTTTCAATAACGCGATCTTCAGTTACATCAATCAAATCTAATTTTTTTAATATAGATAAAGCTTTCTGATACTCTCCATTTTCTTTAAATAAAATAGCGAGATTTCCTTGATTAGATATAAGTTCTTTTTTGATGAATTTATAAGGACTTTTTTTTATTAGATTTCCAGCTATTTTATAATATTTTACGGCACTATCTTTATTTACAATGAAAAAATTATAATTTACACCTATAATATTTAGGTATTTAATTTTTAAATATTCGTTCTTACTATCTTCTATTAGACTAAATCCTTGTTTGAGTTCTTCTATATATTCTTTTTGATTTTCCCCAGCTAAATAATAGTACTTATAAAATAAATAAGTAGCTTTTTCATTTACATCATACACATAATTACTATAATCTTCTATATATTCAAGATATAAATTAGAGGAAGTTCTACTCTTATATAGAGATCTAAAAACCTTTTTATAGCTTTCACAAATAAAAATAGTATCATTTGTTTTCTTAGCAAGTGAAACAGCGTTTAAATAATTTTTTAAAACTAAAGTATCATTTATGATAGTTTTTTTTCGATATAAATCACCTAAAGTAATATGTGATAAAATACTATCTATAGAATTTTGATGATCAAATTTGATAATTTCTTTTTCAATTGAATCGATTTGTTCTTTATTTTCATCCATTAATAAATCAAGTTGCCATCTTAAATATTTAGAAGCAACCTGATTTGAGTCAAGTAATTGAATTTTTTCTTTAGAAGATACTATATCAAATACTTTCATATTTAATACTACATCATCAATCTCTTGCGAAAATATAGTTTGAGATATAGTTATTAATAGGAACGAAAGTAATTTTTTCATATTTTATTACAAATGCTATATGATATAAAATTTGCAAAAATGAGTGCCGAATCTTACAAAGTCATCGAATGATAGTTTTAATTCATTTATCGGATGATTTTTGAAGTTTTTTGGTTTGTCAAACTTAACATCTATGATATGTTCCATACTTAATTTTTCTCCACTTTTTTTTATTTGAAATTCAGTGTTTTCAGGTTTATGATTAAGCTCTGCATCAGAAGGTCTTGGATCATATTCAATATTTACTTTTATCTGATATTTATAGTTTGGATCTTTTTGGTGCTGTTGTTGATGTTGTTGTCTACAAACTGAATCACATTCTTTTGTAGTTGAGATACTTTTATACCCTGTAGCACATGTTGTACCATCTGGACAAGTGTAAACAAGTTTTGTGTGAGTAATAATAAATTTAGTTTTATTATCAAAAAAATGAAATTTACATGCAATCCCAAATTTTCTATCTAAATCTAGATGGATAAATTGATAATTAGAGTTTTCTGAATCAATAGGAAGTAAATAATCAAAATTCATAATTCAATAGTTTTTATTAAAAGTTTTTTTAAAAATCATAAGAAATCATAAAGAATTTGATACCCAATCATAGGTATTCTCAAAAACCACAATCCTAAAAAGCATATTTCTGTTCAATGGCATAACCCAATAACTCATTAGCACCTTTTAAACTGAGCTTCTGAATCATGTTTTTTCGATGTGTATCTATGGTCGATTTTGAAATAAATAGTAAATCTGCAATTTCCTGAGAAGTCTTTCGCTGTGCAATGAGTGCCAAAATTTCCTTTTCACGTCGCGATAAAATTGACTTAGAACTATTCTTAGAAACCTGTTCAATATTCAACTTGGCATCATAATACGACTTGTTGTCATACAAGGTACGAATGGCTTCCAAAACCACTTTCAAAGGCGAATTTTTCAAAATATAACCAGTCGCGCCAGCTTCTAACATTTGCCGAATGGCTTCTGCCTGATCGTACATGGTAAACGCTAAGACTTTAATATGTGGAAATTCTTTTTTGAGTTGCCGCGTTGCGATAATACCATCCATTTTTGGCATTCTAATATCGCAAATTACGACTTTGGGTTGCTTATGTCGGACAATTTTAAGCAATGATGCTCCGTCATTGGCATGTCCAACAATACGAATATCTTCTTCGTATTCCAAATACGAAATGATGCCATCAATCAATGCTTGATGATCTTCTGCAATAGCGACTGTAATCATATTTTCGGGTTCTAAAAATTTCAAACAAACTATATGCGCCGAATATAAATTATAACGATCTGGGAATCCTATTACTGTAAAAATGTGTAATAAACGTATTTATATTTTTGTAGTTTGTGATTGGTTTTCTTACAATTTACAAAAAAATGTGATAATGAAAAATAGCGGTGTTTATGAAACTATAAATTTCTTTATAATAACAATCGTAATAATGAAGAGAATAAAAACAGCTAAAATGCCCAAACTACCTTTGTAATAGCGTCTGTGAAGCTTAATGTCTTTTCTATATGCATAGATCATAATTACAGTAAAAACGATCACAAAAAAAGCGGCAAAAATTAACTGACCTGAACTAAACATAGCGTACATTTATTTTTAGCAAAATTACGAATTAAACCGCAAAACTTGTTAATAAAAGTTTCAAAATAAAATACAAATCATTCAAAATGATGCTAAATAATCAAGTATATTTCGTTTTAAAATTTACATTATCAAACCTCTAAAAAACGAATACATTGAAAAGAAGAATAGAAGCCGTTACAGAATTTCATGAAGCATTTGGTTTAGGAATCAAACACGCGCCAACAGCAGATATTGGTGAAGACAGAAATATGTTGCGTTTTAACCTTATGAAAGAAGAAAATGAAGAATATTTAGAAGCTGCACAAAATAATGACTTAGTAGAAGTCGCCGATGCATTAGGCGATATGCTATATATTTTATGTGGAACCATCATAGAACACGGAATGCAAGATAAAATCACAGAAGTCTTTGAAGAAATTCAACGTAGTAATATGAGTAAACTTGGCGCAGACGGAAAACCAATCTATCGAGAAGATGGAAAAGTCCTCAAAGGACCAAACTATTTCAAACCAAACATCGGAGGAATCTTAGAAAAATAATAGTAAAGAGAATTGAGAATTCTGAATTTGACAAAACTAACACACAAAAAAAGTGATTCAATTATGAATCACTTTTTTAATATATATTTTTAAATACGAATAAATTAATAGGTAAGTGTAACGAATAAGCAACTAAACAAAAAACAAATTGCCTTTTTCTAGCAACTAGCAACTAGCAACTAAACTTTATATCTCCAACCGTGTGGATCTTCAGAAACATTATACTGAATATTCGTTAATTTCTCCTTAAACAAAGAAGCATATGAGTTTTCCAATTTTGGTAACTCAAACTCATCACCAGCATGTTCAAATCCTGCAATCGGATTAATCACGGCAGCAGTTCCTGCTCCAAAAATTTCTTTCAAAGTTCCGTTCTTGGCAGCTTCCTTAATCTCCGCAACAGTTACACGACGAACTTCAATATCTATATCATTATCTTTTGCTAACTGTATCACACACTTACGTGTAATTCCATCCAAAATTCGATCATTATTGGGTGCGGTCAGCAACGTATCGCCAACTCTAAAGAAAATATTCATCGTTCCAGCTTCTTCCAAATACTCATGCGAATTTGCGTCTGTCCAGATAATTTGCTGATATCCTTTAGCATGTGCTAAACTTGTTGGGTAAAACTGCGCTCCATAATTTCCAGCAGCTTTTGCAAATCCAACACCACCATCCGCAGCTCTACTAAACTTTTCAGCAAACAAAACTTTCACTTCTCCTGCATAATACGATTGTGCAGGCGAGCAAATAATCATAAACTTATACGAATTTGATGGCGAAGCAGAAATAGCTTCTTCAGTAGCGATTACAAAAGGACGAATATACAATGAATTCCCTTTTCCTTTCTGAATCCACTCTTTCTCTAACTGTAACAACTGTGTCAATCCTGCAAAGAAAAAATCCTTTGGAAAATCAGGAATTGCCATACGATGTGATGACTTATTAATACGATTAAAATTATCTTCCGGACGAAACAACCAAATCTGATCGTCTTCATCTTTAAAAGCTTTCATTCCTTCAAAAACAGCTTGACCATAATGAAAAACACGTGCAGAAGGCGCAATTGTAAGTGGTTGGTAAGGCATAATTTCAGGTGTTTGCCAAACGCCATCCACATAATCGCAAACAAACATATGATCGGTGAATACTTTTCCAAATGTCAAATCATTAAAATCTACATTTTTTATGTTTGACTCAGAAACTTTAGAAATTTTTATATCAATTGAAAGGTCACTCATCATATAATTGTTAATTTTGTGCAAAGTTACAAATAATTAGTTTTAAAAAAATCTTAATTTTGAACAAAATATTGTTGATAAAATCAAGAATTCATAATAAAACACTGATAATTTTAAGAAAAATTTAATAAAAATGAAGAAACTAGCACTTTTAGGATTTGCTTTATTAGCATTCGTTGCATGTAAAGACGCAAAAAATAACGAGAAAACAACCGAAAAAACGGAAGAAGTAAAAAGTCAAGACATGGCATATGCTTCTTTTGGAGATAAAATTGACGCCAAAAATGTATTGACCACTGCGGAAATCAATGAAAAATACAGCGGTATGAAAGTTGGCGATACATTAGATGTAAAATTTGCCTCAAAAATCAACTCTGTATGTTCTAAAAAAGGATGCTGGATGCGTTTAGACCTTGGCGAAGAAAAAGAAGTCATGGTAAAATTTAAAGACTACGGATTCTTTATGCCGCTTGACGCAGAAGGAGAAGTAATTGTAAATGGAAAAGCATTTGTTCAAGAAACTTCTGTTGACGAATTAAAACACTATGCAGAAGACGCTGGAAAATCAGCCGAAGAAATAGCTGCCATCACAGCGCCAAAAAAGACACTCTCGTTTGTAGCTGATGGAGTTTTGCTGAAAAACTAAGCTTGAAACGAAAAATAATTTTGACCAAAGATGGATCTACAACGATTCATCTAGAAGATTGGAATGAACAATATCATTCCACCAATGGTGCCATTCAAGAAGCCATGCACGTTTTCATAAAAACTGGCTTACAGCACACAAAAAATACATTCAATCCTGATCAAATTCACATTCTCGAAATTGGATTTGGTACAGGATTGAATGCTTTTGTAACCTATTTAGAAGCAAAAAAACACAACTTTCACATCAACTATCACGGTGTGGAAGCCTATCCTGTCGCTTCCGCAGAAATAACTCAGCTCAATTACACACAAGAACTCAAAGCAGAAAATGAGCGCGATACGTTTGAACAAATGCATGCTTGCGAATGGGGAAAAGAAACGATACTTGCGGACAACTTCAAACTTACCAAAAGACAGCAGTTTTTTTCTGAAATAAACGATCAAGAACAATTCAATCTTATCTACTTTGATGCGTTTGGCGCTCGCGTACAACCTGAATTATGGTCAGTTGAAATCTTCAAAAAAATGTATGAAGCATTACAAAAAAACGGTGTTTTAGTAACCTATGCAGCAAAAGGAAGTGTCCGACGTGCCATGCAAGAAGTCGGCTTCAATGTAGAACGCTTACCAGGTCCGCCAGGCAAACGCGAAATGCTGCGCGCCACAAAAATTAACTAATATTTAGGATTCTAAATACTGCTTAACTCCTTAAATCTGTTCTTTTTAACGTATTTTTACAACGAAGAAGAAAACTAAAATCCCATGAAAATACTCATCTGTGGCGCAACAGGATTAATTGGTTCGGCATTAACTGAATTGTGTATTCAAAAAAACCATACGATTCATTACCTCACAACACGTAAAAACAAAATCGAGCAATCAGCACACAAAAAAGGATTTCATTGGAATCCCGCTGAAGGCGAAATTGACACTGATTGTTTTGAAGGAGTAGAAGCCATCATAAACCTTTCGGGAGCCAACATTGCCAAACGTTGGACAGAAACTTACAAAGAAGAAATTCTCAATAGTCGTGTGGATACGGCAAACATTTTGTTCAAATCGCTTCGGAATATGGAGCACAATACGGTAAAACACTACATTTCGGCTTCTGGAACAGCAATCTATCCGAGTTCTCTTGAAAAACTATATACCGAAGACATCGAAAACGGAGCAACAGATTTCTTAGGAAAAGTCGTAAAACAATGGGAATTGCACGCAAATCAATTCAAATCGCTTGAAATTCCAGTAACAATCTTACGTACAGGATTGGTCTTCTCAGAAAAAGGAGGCGTTTTAGTAGAAATGGCAAAACCTGTTAAATATGGAGTTGGCGCTGCAATTGGTTCTGGGAAGCAATGGCAATCGTGGATTCATATAGACGATATTGCACGTGCATATCTTCATGTAGTCACAGAAAAAATCACAGGAGTTTTCAATGCTGTTGCGCCAAATCCGACCACAAACAAACTACTTACAAAAGAAATTGCCTCAGTATTAGGAAAACCATTCTTCTTGCCAAACGTACCTAAATTTATGCTAAAACTAATTTTGGGCGAAATGAGTACGTTGCTATTTTCAAGTCAGCAAGTTAGTTCAGAAAAAATACAAGAAACAGGTTTCAAATTTAGCTATCCGATACTCAATCCTGCGTTGGAAAATTTACTCAAAAAATAAACCGACACGAAGTCGGTTTATCTTACTAAAATATATGTTGTTTACAATTACTTTTTCGTAGCTGTCAAGCTTACAGATAATTCCACATCATCACTAATAGCTCTATCTTTTACCGTATCAGCTAATGAAGAAGATCCGTATGTCATTCCAAAATCAGCTCTGTTGATTGTAAATACTTCACTCTTAATCATTGCTGTATCGCCGTTTTGAGAAACCGTTGCAGGAAAAGAAATATTCTTCTTTACACCTTTTAAGGTCAAATTTCCTTCAATCATAGTTTTTCCATCTTGCTCACTTACGCCAGTAACTGAAAAAGCAGCACTTCCATGTTGTTCGGCATCAAAAAAGTCTCCAGACAATAAATGTCCTTTCAACTTTCCGTTTCCTTCATCCTCAGCAGGAATATCCAAAACTTTCAAAGAAGAAATATCAATAATGAAATTTCCACTTTCAAGTGCGCCATCTTTCATAGCAAATGTTCCTGAAGATACATCCATCGTTCCATTATGACTTCCGCCAATAACTTTTGAACCTTTCCAAGTTACGGTTGTATTTGCAGTATCAACCTTGTACTTTACAGCTTCTGAAGTAGTAGTTTTCTCTGTTTTTGCCGCTTCAGCATCTGTTTCATTCTTCTTTTCTCCTTTACAAGAAATAGCAAACGTAGTAACAGTTGCTATTAAAATCATACTTAAAAATCTCTTTTTCATCAATATTGGTTTTTATAGATTAAAAATTGAAATGTAAATTTACTAAATGTTTAGGTTTATTTTAGAAAAAGTAAACAAAAATATTTTTGATGACATTTTGACATTTTTCCATAAATGGCAGTACTTTTGCAAACTATTAATAGAAATAATTAAAATTTTTTGGACATATCATCATGAGCAAAAAAAAGGACAATACAGTAGAAAAAGAGCAAGAAGTTGTACAACCAGAAGCTGCTAAAGCGGAAGAAACAACTGTTGAAGAAACTACAGAAACAACAGCAGAAGTAACTGTTGAAGAACAATTAAAAGAAGATTTAGCTAAAGAAAAAGACAAATTTTTACGTCTATTTGCTGAATTTGAAAATTATAAAAAAAGAACGAGCAAAGAACGTCTTGAATTATTCAAAACGGCAAGTAAAGATGTGGTTGTTGCCATGTTGCCAGTTTTAGACGATTTTGACAGAGCTTTGGCAGAAATAGCCAAAACAGATGCCGAAGATGTGAAAAAAGGTGTGGAATTGATTAGCAACAAGCTAAGAGAAACACTAAAAGCAAAAGGTTTAGGAGAAGTTGAAGTAAAAGCTGGAGACAAATTTGATGCGGAAGATCATGAAGCCGTAACACAAATTCCTGCGCCAACTGACGACATGAAAGGAAAAATCATTGATGTTCTTGAAAAAGGATACACGTTAGGCGAAAAAATAATTCGATATCCTAAAGTAGTTGTTGGACAATAACTTAAAAAAAGACCTTAAGTTGTTGACCACAACGCACAATCTTTTTGAAACAAGCAAAGTAAAATGAAACAAGATTATTACGAAATATTAGGAATAAGCAAAGGAGCTTCCGCTGCGGAGATAAAAAAAGCATATCGTAAAAAAGCTATTCAATACCATCCTGATAAAAATCCAGATGACAAAGAAGCTGAGGAAATGTTTAAAAAAGCAGCCGAAGCATATGAGGTTTTGAGTGATGACAACAAAAAAGCACGCTATGACCAGTATGGACATGCAGCCTTTGATGGCGCTGGCGGTTTTGGCGGTGGCGGCTTTGGTGGCGGCATGAATATGGACGACATCTTTAGTCAGTTTGGAGATATCTTTGGCGGTGCTTTCGGTGGCGGCGGTGGCGGATTTAGCGGCTTTGGCGGCGGCGGAAGACAACGACGCGTAAAAGGAGGTAACCTAAGAATTCGTGTAAAACTTTCGTTGGAAGAAATTGCAAATGGTGTTGAAAAGAAAGTAAAAGTTAGAAGAAAAGTTCAAGCACCTGGCGTAAGCTACAAAACCTGTGAAACGTGTAATGGTTCTGGTCAAATGACCCGAATTACAAACACAATACTCGGTAGAATGCAAACGTCGACAACATGTAGTACATGTGGCGGCGCAGGACAAACAATAAGCAAAAAACCTGCGGATGCAGATGCACATGGTTTAAAAGTTTCAGAAGAAACTGTAGCAATTCAAATTCCAGCAGGAGTTGAAGAAGGAATGCAGCTAAAAGTTGCAGGAAAAGGAAACGAAGCACCTGGTAATGGAATCTCAGGAGATTTACTGGTTGCTATTGAAGAAAAAGAACACGAATTCTTAAAACGAGAAGGCGATAATTTACACTACGACTTATACATTAGTTTCTCAGAAGCTGCCTTAGGAAGCTCAAAAGAGATCGATACGGTGACAGGAAAAGTGAGAATTAAAGTTGAATCAGGAGTACAGTCTGGAAAAATATTACGACTGCGCGGAAAAGGAATTCCAAGTATAAACGGATACGGAAAAGGAGATTTATTAGTTCATATCAACGTCTGGACCCCGAAAACATTGACAAAAGAGCAAAAGAGCTTCTTTGAAAAAATGGCAGGAGAGGAAAATTTTGTACCGAGTCCAGAGAAAAGTGACAAATCATTTTTTGAAAAAGTCAAAGACATGTTTTCGTAATTCTTTTGGTATTACGAAAAAAAAACTATCTTTGATAAGTTACTGACCGTAACAGGTCGGTAATTTTTTCTTTTTCATAGCAATTTTTTCCCATCCTTGATACCTATTAAGGGTGGGTTTTGTATTTTATACACTACTGTTTTTTGAAATAAACACAAGAAAATTCAAAATAAACTGTTGTGTCCACAATGCTAAAAATTGAAATTCCAAACCAATATTCTTTTATTTAACACCTAATTGTAACAAAATATACAAGTACGTTACTTATATAAAAAAACTTTCATGAGTTCAATTTTACAAGCCAAAGATGTCATAAAAAAGTATGGCGACTACACTGCTTTAAACAAAGTTTCTATTGATGTCCCAAAAGGAAGTATTTTTGGACTTCTTGGTCCAAATGGCGCTGGAAAAACATCATTAATTCGAATCATAAACCAAATTACCGCACCTGACGCTGGCGAAGTGTTACTAGACGGAGAAGCCTTGCAACAATTTCATATCAAAGATATTGGATATATGCCCGAAGAACGCGGTTTGTATAAATCTATGAAAGTTGGAGAACAAGCATTGTACTTAGCACAATTAAAAGGATTGAGTAAATCTGAAGCAAAAATGCGTTTGCAATACTGGTTTGAAAAATTTGAAATTACCGATTGGTGGAACAAAAAAATTCAAGAACTTTCCAAAGGAATGGCGCAAAAAATACAATTTGTCGTAACCGTTTTGCATCAACCGAAACTCTTAATTTTCGACGAACCGTTTAGTGGTTTCGATCCAATCAATGCCAACATTATAAAAGACGAAATTTTACAACTGCGCGATGAAGGCGCTACCGTAATTTTTTCGACACATCGAATGGAATCTGTAGAGGAAATGTGCGATCATATTGCGTTAATTCACAAATCGAACAAAGTACTAGACGGAAAACTCATAGACGTGAAGCGTCAATACAAAAGCAATACGTATCAAGTTGGGATCGCTTCCGCAGATAATAGCACGCTCAGACAAACACTTAACGATAAGTTTGAATTATCAGATGCAAACTTCAAATCTATTGATGACGATTTAAAAGTAAACATCAAACTGAAAAATGGAGATACATCCAACGATTTATTATCCTATTTAACTTCCAAAGGAAACGTCAATCATTTTGTAGAAGTTATTCCAAGTGTAAACGATATTTTTATTCAAACTGTAGAAAACAATAATTAGGCTATGAATCACTTACCACTAATTATCAAAAGAGAATATTTAACGAAAGTTAGAAACAAATCATTCATCATAATGACATTTTTAAGTCCATTAATCATGATTGGTTTAGGAACCTTAATTTTCTACCTAACACAGTTAAACAGTAGCAAAGAACGTACAATTTCTATCTTGGATGAAACTGGAAAAGTTGCGAGTATATTTACAAATAGCGAAGATTCTAATACAAAATACAATATCCTAACGGGAATTACGCTTGAAGAAGCCAAAAAGCTGGTAGAAGCTAAGGAAGAATATGGTTTACTGCACATTGCGCCGCAAGCGGATATCAAAGACATTTCTACACATATAAAATTCTTTTCAGAAGATTCTCCATCGGTTACTTTTATATCACGGCTGGAACGAAAACTTGGAAAAAAACTCACAGATGAAGCTTTTCTGAATAATGGCGTCGACATTGCTTTGGTCAACGATTCAAAGATGGACGTAACAATTATGCAAGAAAGTTTTACAGGCGAACGTTCCTCAAAATACGTCAACTATTCCAAATTAGGTTTCGGATTGGCCGCAGGTTATCTACTTTTCATGTTCATCATTATCTATGGAAATATGATTATGAGAAGTGTCATTGAAGAAAAAACAAACCGAATTATTGAGGTCATTATTTCTTCTGTAAAACCTGTACAATTGCTCATGGGAAAAATCATTGGGACTTCACTAGCAGGCGTTACTCAATTTATCATGTGGGTTATTTTAGGAGGAATTGCTATTGTTGTTTTTTCTGCAATCTTTGGAGTTGATCTAATGGCCGCACAAGCACAAGTGATGGAACAACAAGGCACTTTGCAACAAGCTTCTGAGTTATCTGCGGAGGTAAAAATTGCAGAAATCTTTCAAAGTTTACCGCTTGGAAACTTAGTCGTAGCTTTCTTTATCTTTTTCATTGGTGGATATTTACTATATAGTTCGTTATACGCAGCCATTGGCGCAGCGGTAGATAACGAAACTGATACGCAACAATTTATGATGCCAATCATTATGCCGCTAGTATTAGCCGTATATGTTGGAGGATTTACCGTATTAGAAGATCCACATGGCGTAGTTGCTACCGTATTTTCATATATTCCGTTTACATCGCCTGTAGTAATGTTGATGCGAATTCCGTTTGGAGTACCAATTTGGCAACAATTACTTTCAGTTGCCATATTATATATTACCTTTACAGGAACTGTTTGGTTTGCTTCAAAAATATACCGTGTTGGAATTTTAATGTACGGTAAAAAACCAAGCTACAAGGAAATATTTAAGTGGCTAAAATACTAAATGGAAGAACTCAATAACATACTTAACCAATCTTTTGAACTCACCAAAGAGATTGAAATTAGCGTTAAAAGTATTTTAATTCTTTTATCTGTTCTATTCATTGCGAATGTAATCATAAAGCTGTTTCAACGTTTGGTAACGAAAAAGCTAAACGAAGACGGAAAATTAAAATTCAGAGCCGTCTTTTCATATACAAGATGGTTTACTTATGTAGTGATTGTCCTAATTACGTTAAATGCAGTTGGTGTCAATGTTACAGGAATTTTTGCCGCTTCCGCCGCTTTACTAATCGGAATTGGTTTAGCACTACAAACCTTATTTCAAGACATCATTTCAGGAATTTTTATTCTCATAGATCAAACGGTATTTGTAGGTGACATCATTGAAATAGAAGGTAAAGTTGGTCGTGTAGAAGAAATAAAACTCAGAACGACAAGAGCTGTCACTATTGACAACAAAGTACTGATCATTCCGAATCATTTATACCTGACCAATAGTTTGTACAATTGGACACAAAATGGCGTAACTACACGCGAAAGTATTACGGTTGGTGTTGCGTATGGAAGTGATGTAAACTTGGTAAAGAAACTACTAATTCAAGCCGCAACAAATCATAAAGAAGTAATAAAAAATCCAGAACCCACAGTGCTTTTTACTAACTTTGGAGATAGCTCTCTTGATTTCAAATTGGTATTTACTGTCATGGATAGTTTTAAAGCATTTGTAGTGGAAAGCGACTTGCGATTTGAAGTTGATACATTATTTAGAGAGAATGATATAAAAATTCCATTTCCACAAAGAGATATTCATATTATAGAAAATAAGAAATAAATATGCCTAAAATATTAGTAATAGAAGATGAATCGGCAATCCGAAGAGTATTGGTAAAAATCTTGTCGGAAGAAAATGATACGTATGAAGTTTCAGAAGCAGAAGACGGATTGGTCGGTATAGAATTGGTCAAAAAAGAAGATTATGATTTGGTATTATGTGACATTAAAATGCCAAAAATGGATGGAGTTGAAGTTTTAGAAGCTGCTAAAAAGATAAAACCCGAAACACCTTTTGTGATGATTTCTGGTCATGGCGACTTGGATACGGCTGTAAATACGATGCGTTTAGGTGCATTTGACTATATTTCAAAACCGCCCGATTTAAACAGATTACTAAATACGGTACGAAATGCGCTCGACAAAAAAGAATTGGTTGTTGAAAACAAACGACTCAAAAAGAAAGTCAGCAAAAACTATGAAATGATTGGCGATTCGGATGCAATTCAGCAAATCAAAGACATGATTGAAAAAGTTGCGCCAACGGATGCTCGTGTATTAATTACAGGTCCAAACGGAACTGGGAAAGAATTAGTTTCCCATTGGTTACACCAAAAAAGTGACCGCAGTAAAGGTCCGATGATCGAAGTCAATTGTGCAGCAATTCCAAGCGAGTTGATAGAAAGTGAACTTTTTGGACATGTAAAAGGTGCATTTACAAGCGCAAACAAAGACAGAGCAGGAAAGTTTGAAGCAGCAAATGGTGGAACAATTTTCTTAGATGAAATTGGAGATATGAGTCTTTCAGCGCAAGCAAAAGTATTACGAGCATTACAAGAAAGTAAAGTACAGCGCGTAGGAAGCGACAAAGACATCAAAGTGAATGTGCGTGTCGTTGCAGCAACCAATAAAGACTTAAAAAAGGAAATTGCAGACGGAAAATTTCGTGAAGATTTATACCACAGATTAGCAGTTATCTTAATCAAAGTTCCAGCGTTAAATGATAGGAGAGAAGACATTCCGTTATTGATAAACTACTTTGCTAAGAAAATTTCAACAGAACAAGGAACTGCAGCCAAGAAATTTTCCGACAAAGCAATCAAATTGTTACAAGAATACGATTGGACAGGAAACATTAGAGAACTTCGAAACGTTGTAGAACGACTCATCATTCTCGGTGGAAAAGAAGTCACAGAAGAAGATGTCAAGTTATTTGCATCGAAATAAAACACAAGAGCCAACTTTATGAGTTGGTTTTTTTTATAAAAAGATTGAAAGATTGAAAGATTAAAAGATTAAAAGATTGAAGAATTGAAATTTATCATTAGAAAAACAGATCTAATGGCAAAGCGGTCCAACATCTAAAAGCGAAGCAATCAAATCGTCTAAATTCCAAACTTCACACTAATTCCTGTTTGTAAATCAGGATTGTTATTTACGGTAAAATCTTGTTGAATATAAAAAGAAGTCGAAACCTTTCGTGTAAATGTGTATAGCAACGTCCAATAATTATTATTCTTATACAAATGACGCGTTCCATGTCCCCAAGAATTAAACGCTTCATCATCTCGGATATAAATATTATACTCATCTTCCGCTTTTTTGTGTAAACTTGTCTGAACATAAAAACTCAAACCAAAAGAATGGAACGTTTTTCCCTTCGATAAAAAGGTATATTCAACAGTTGTTTCCAAACTTCCGATAAAATCATTCGTTCCAAAATCGAGATTGTCGTTTTGTAAATCAACAGCATTTTTACGAAGTACATTCGTTCCTAAACCAAACAATACAAAATTACGATCATTAATATCAAATTGTTTTACACCAGCGGCAGACAATCCAACATCCATAGACATATTATACTTGGAAAGATTTGTGCCTAAATGCGCTCCAAAATTTAAGAAAACCTTCTTATCATTTAAAAATTCTGGATAATAATAATAATGCGTTTCAATTCCAGCGGTTAAAAAATCGCCATTTCCAGCATTCAAACGACGTCCGTTTCTATCTGTATATTTAATACTTGCTTTGTCCAAACCAAACACTTTTCGGTCAAACGGATCGCTTCCACCAGCAATATTATCATGAAAAAACTCAATAAAAGAATCATTGGTAAAGGTTGAAAATGGAAACTTTCCATTCGTTAGCATAAAAGCTCTCAATCCAACAACCAATTCTTGATTCTTTGCGGTCGGAACTGTCAAATCAACACGCAAACCTTTAATAACTCCGTCGGTTTCAATTTCATACATTTCGGCATCAATTTGTTCTTCGTTTACAAACGATTGACGGCTAAACCAAGGAATTCCTCGCATTTGTTCGCGCAACGCTTCATCAGTAGGAATAAAGGTTTTTACATTCGGTCCCCAAACATTTCCACTTTCTAAATTAATACTCAAGGTTGTACGTCGCGCAGCTTTCAATTTAAAATTATGGTTCAAACGGGAAATAAAAATTCCAAATGGATTGGTAGAAACAATACTTGGTTTTGAAATTCCATTTTTAGTAAATGCAGGAATCGAATCTTGGTCGTTTTGTGCAAAACCAATGAAATTCAAACACATACATACTATAAAAAATAACTTTTTACACTTCATAATGCAATACTCATAATTTGAAGCGGCTAAACTACAAAAAAAGTGAGCGACAATCCGTATATTTAGCCTTCAAAGAAAAATAGTAACGCATGGAGCATTTTGACACAAATACGTTTAAAGTCACAAAACCTATAAAACTTAGTGAAACAAGCACCAAATTTGATCTTGGAGCATCTAAAAAAGAAATCAAAAAAGAACTAGAAGACGTTCGTGAAGATTTAGGGAAACTGCAAGATACCTTGTACGCACACGGAAAATATGCGGTGTTGATTTGTTTGCAAGGAATGGATACTGCGGGAAAAGATAGTTTGATTCGTGAAGTTTTTAAAGACTTCAATACACGCGGAATTGTGGTGCATAGTTTCAAAGTTCCTACCGAATTAGAACGCAAACACGATTATTTGTGGAGACATTATATCGCATTGCCCGCTAGAGGGAAATTTTCTATTTTCAACAGAACACATTACGAAAATGTATTAGTGACACGTGTACATCCTTATTATATTATGGGAGAAAATATTCCTGGTATCGAAAGTGTAGATGATATAAATGATGAATTTTGGGCAAAACGTTTTGAGCAAATCAACAACTTTGAAAAGCACATTGCTGACAATGGAACGATTATTTTCAAATTTTTCTTAAATCTCTCCAAGGAGGAACAAAAAAATCGTTTGTTACGTCGTTTAGAACTCAAAGAAAAAAACTGGAAATTTTCACCAGGCGATCTAAAAGAGCGCAAACTTTGGGACAAATACCAAGAATGTTACGAAGATGCAGTCAACAAAACCAGCAAGCCACATGCACCTTGGTTTACCATTCCTGCGGACGACAAGCCAACGGCGCGTTACATCGTAGCAAAAATAATTTATGATACGTTAAAAGAATATTCAGACATTGAAGAACCTGAATTGGACGATGATATCAAAGCAAATCTTGAATTGTACAAACAACAACTTGAATCTGAATAAACCTAATATTACTTAAAATGAAGAAACTTACCATGTTATTTCTGTTAGCTTGTGCCATTAGTTTTGCACAAAATGCAGATGAAAAACAACTCAAAAGTGTATACTCCACTTCTTTAGTAAATGGAAAAAGCTATGTATGGCTCGATCATTTATCTAATGAAATTGGCGGAAGATTGTCAGGTTCAAAAAACGCTGCAAAAGCTGTACAATACACAAAAGCAGAACTTGAAAAATTAGGCTTGGATAAAGTTTGGTTACAAGAAGTCATGGTGCCAAAGTGGGAACGTGGCGACGCGGAAGAAGGATACATTGTAATAAATAGTGAAAAAGTAGAAGTTCCTATTTGTGCTTTGGGCGGTTCTGTGGCAACTAAAGAAGGTGGCATTGAAGCAAACGTGATCGAAGTACAAGGATTGGACGATTTAGAAAAGTTAGGAAAAGATAAAATTCAAGGGAAAATTGTTTTTTACAACCGACCGATGCAAGCGGACTTGATCAGTACATTTGAAGCGTACGGCGGTTGTGTAGATCAACGTTATTCTGGCGCAAAAGAAGCCTTAAAATATGGCGCTGTTGGTGTTATTGTACGTTCTATGAATTTGCGTATGGACGATTATCCACATACAGGAAGCATGGGATATGAAGATGTTGCGGTAAAAGACAGAATTCCTGCGGCGGCAATTAGTACCAATGCTGCGGAGCAATTGAGCAAACAATTACAAAAAGATCCAAGTACAAAATTTGCATTTACAATGCATTGCAAACAATTTGACGATGTAAAATCACATAATGTTATTGGAGAAATTACGGGAAGCGAATTTCCAAATGAAATCATTATTGTTGGCGGACATTTAGATTCGTGGGATTTAGGAGACGGTTCGCACGATGATGGCGCTGGCGTAGTACAAAGCATGGAAGTATTGCGTTTGATGAAAGAAACAGGATATAAACCAAAACGTACCATCAGAGTTGTTTTGTTTATGAATGAAGAAAACGGATTGCGTGGTGGACGAAAATATGCCGAAGTAGCCAAAAAGAAAGGCGAAAAGCATGTATTTGCGTTGGAAAGTGACGCAGGCGGATTTACACCGAGAGGATTTTCATTTGACTGTTCGGATGAAAACTTTGCACAAGTGGAAAGCTGGAAAGCATTATTCAAGCCGTATTTGATTCACTATTTTGAAAAAGGCGGAAGTGGCGCAGACATTGGTCCGTTAAAAGACGATCAAATTGTATTGGCTGGTTTACGACCAGATTCGCAACGTTATTTTGATCATCATCATGCTTCCAATGATACGTTTGATGCGGTTAACAAGCGTGAATTGGAATTGGGCGCAGCTACGATGACTTCTTTGGTATATTTATTTGACAAATACGGAACCGTAACATCGAAGAAGATAAAAGGATAGAGGTATTTATTTTTAGATAAAAATTCTGAAAAACTACAATTATAACAGTTGTCACATTGAGCGCAGTCGAAATGCTTTGATAGTTAGAGTTTAGTAGTTCTCGACTGCGCTCGAAATGAACAATGATTAAAAGTTTTAGAATGCGTCATTCTGAACTTGATTCATGACGAAATTTTTGACTAACAACTTTTTATGGTTAAAAAAAGCACACATTTACATGAACAGACTCGTACTTCTTGGAAACGGATTTGACTTAGCGCACGGTTTGCCAACGCGTTATGAAGATTTTATGTTGCAGTATTTAAAGGATGTTTTTAAGAAAAAGCATGATGCGTCAGGATTAATATATGTCAAAAGGGAATATATTTATAGATTTGACTCTAAAAGCGAACACGCTTGGGGAAAAGGAATTGATGATGCTACTAATATTAATGAATTATTAAAACATTTGTATTCTAATAATAAAATTGTTACATACAATATTAAAAGTAATTTTTTAAGTGGTCTACTAAATAATCTTGATAAAAACAATTGGGTAGATATTGAATCTGAATATTATCGCTTGTTAAAAATATGCTATCGAAGTCCGAATTCACATAAAATAGCACAACTCAACAAAGACTTTGAAACCTTAAAGTCAATTTTAGAATCGTATTTAAAGAAAGAAGTAGAAGAAACATACTATTTCAAACCAAGTAAAGAGTTTCTAAATATTTTTCTAACTAAAAAAAAGGACATTCCAGAAACGAGCGCATTTTCTGTACCCAATGCGTATCCTGAAAAAACACTTTTCTTAAATTTTAATTACACAACTTTACTAGAAGATTATTTAATAGAACCTGAAGTCATTCATCATTTAAGAGATCATGAAGTGAATTATATTCATGGAGAATTGGAAAGTGCTGAAAATCCTATCATTTTTGGTTTTGGAGACGAAATGGACAAGAGTTATCAGGAAATTGAAGAGTTAAACAACAATGCTTATTTTGAACATATCAAATCGTTTCAATACCTAAAAACATCGAATTATCAAGATTTAATTCGTTTCTTAGATGGAAGTGTAGAAGGTTATGAAATTTACATTATTGGGCATTCCTGCGGACTTTCTGATCGTACTTTATTGAACCATGTTTTTGAACACGACCATTGCAAATCGATTAAAATATTCTATCACAATGGCATAAAAGGCTACACGAACACCGTGTATGAAATATCGCGTCATTTTAACGACAAAGCGAGTATGCGAACCAAGATTGTTCCTTTTGAAAAATCAATACCAACACCGCAAGTGCAATTAGAAAAAAGCATATAAAAAGCGAACTTTTTACAGTTCGCTTTGTTATTTCTATTGTTCTCACTACACAGTTTCATGAGCAACCTCGCGTGCACCAATGACATGTTTTCCAACAGGTAAAATCATCGCAATCGCAATTCGTCTCGTGTACATCTAGTGGTGCGTTTGTGCCACCTTGAAGCTTTTCAGTTCCCAATTCTGAAATTGATTTCTTGTTAAGTTGTAAACTTTTTAAATTCTTTTTTTTCATATTACTTGTTTTATAGAACTCGTTTAAACTTTTTTAATTTGCTAAAAAATTGCTCTTTTCTGTCCTGTTTTTACCTTTTTTTCGTTCCGTAGCGCTGCTATGAAACTCTAAAAAGCTGTCAACAGAACTTAAAACTGCTAATTTTCGCCTAAATCCGAAAAGTTTAAACGAGTTCAATGTTAAAAATAGTTGTTGATGAGCTCATGACTAAAATTCATGAATCAAATGTAACTGAGTTTTATGCATCAAAACAATTGAAGTGTTGTCAATTTTATAAAATTGATTATAGTTAAATAAGAAGTAAGTAACTGATTTTAAATGCGTTAATCTAGTTTTCAATATACTGAAATCTAGAAGTATTGACAGTCTATAAAAATGATCGTTAATAGTTTCTTTTTAATTCTTTTAGGTATTGTGAAGGTGTTACTTTTAAAAGTTTTTTAAAATTCGTATTAAAAGAACCAATACTTTTATAACCAGCTTCTTTAGCTAAAGCTTCTATGGTATAATTTCTTAGATTCTTTTGTTCTTTCAGTCGTTGTACAATGGTGTGAATTCTAAGTTTATTACTATACTCGGCAAATGTTACATTCAAATAATTGTTTACAGTTTGCGATAAGTAAGTAGAATTTGTGTTGAGTTTTTTTGCAGCTAGTGCCAACGTGTAATTTGGTTGTAAAAACAACTCTTCTTTTTCTAACTTTTTGAGTTTTTCAATAAGTTTAAAAGCATTTTCGTCAGATAGCGAATGTGTAACTTTTGTTGTGTTTTGCTTGCTGAGATCTTCTTGTAATTGTACGATTCTCGAATGTAGCAAGCCAATATTTTTTTTCGTATTTCTTTTCGCTCTAAAAAAGTAAACCATGAATGTTCCCAAAATCGCAACAGCACCGAGAAGTAAATACAAATACACATACTTTTGTGTTTTTTGTGATGCATTCTCTTGTAAATAGGTATCTATTTCTTCCTTTCTTTTTTTGTGCGCTACAATGTCTTTGATAGAAACATCGGATGCGTTTTTTGTTTTAAGATGTGCTTCAATTTTCTGCGCATACGTATTGGCGTATTCGAGCGCTTTTTTAGGTTGTTGCTTTTGCTCATAAATTTTAAATAGATAATAGTAGCACAATGCTTCAAAATCTAAAAGTTGATACTCAGTCCACGTATTATTTTCTATTTGCTTTACGAATGTAGCTTCTGCTTGATCCCAGTTTTTTAAGAGATAATTGCATTCGGCAATAACAAAAAGAAGTTGCGCAGTCCTTTTTTTACGATTCCTGTTTTGGTAATATTCCAACGCTTTTTCGGCATATTCTTTGGCAACTTTATAGTTATGTCGATAAAAATTGATGTCACTATTTAGTATAATGAGATTGGCATTATAATTCGAAATTTGATTTTTTTCAGCATACTTTTCAGCCAATGTGGTGTATTGTTGCGCTGAATCAATATATACGTTATAGTTTTCTTCCGCTACATGAAAAATATGAACACTATTGTATGTAAAAGCCAAACTAACCAATTGTCTTAGGTATTCTTTTTTTAATTGATAATCAGTTGAATAAGTTGGCACTTCTTTAATTTTTTGTAAGCATAGTTTTTTTATTTCAATGGCTTTAAAAAGCTTGTCAGATAATGAATAAAGTCTGCCCAATGCCGATTGTAATTTAATTTCTAACAACGGAGAACAACTTCCTGTACAGGTATTTATGGCTTTGTGTAAAATACGTATGGCGGTTTCTAATTCTTGACTTTCCAAATACCGTAAACTTTGAAAATACAAAATGTAGCATTCAATTTCTGCTTTTTCTTTAGCAACGAATTCTAATTGTTGCATGGCTTTTTGAAAAGAAGCATCTGCCAAATCGAAATCTGATTGTAACGCATGTACATATGCTTTGCCTGCATAGCCAAAGGTTCTTTTTTCAGCTTCTTTAGCAAGAATCAATTCATCACAAAACGACATGGCATTCGCTGGATTTGTTAAGTATAACTGGTTGTATTTGTCAATAAATGAAGTTGAATTGCTCTGCGAATATGAAACAATGGTAAAAAATAGCAAAAATAGGATGTGATAGCTATGTAGATAAAAACGGTTCAAATATCTTTTTTGGGAAAGTTACTAAAAATGTACTAATGAAAACCGAACATACATTGAACTTATAAACTAAAAAATCTGTTACGTTTACCTTCTCATTTTGATGTATTTCTAGCATTTTAGTAATTACGAAACCTATTTAAAAATATAAATTCTAGTAGTTTTCTTTTCTTATTGAGAATATATACATAAAAAAAAGTTTTTAAAGATAATAACCAATTTAACACAATAATAACAAGAAAAAGCAACTATTTTCCTCTCATATTTCATAATCAAAAAGGTAAAACTTTATCGGGAGATACCTGAACACGGCTGTTTTTAGGAATAAAGTTGTATATTTAAGTAAACCGTATTGCTATGAAAGAACTAAATCAAATGACACGTTTGATGGTATTTGTTCTTGTTTTTTTCAACCCTATTATATGTGTGTACGGGCACAATTTAAACAATGCTAACCATCAAACGGAGTTTACAACAGTACAAAAAGTAGTATCAGAAGAATCCCTTAATTCTAATGATAATACCAATTTAAAACCAATTGCAAGTCTTACAGATAGTATTCCTATCTATAAAGCACTTGCGGTACAACATGCGCAAAATCGTGAAGCGGAAAAAGCTGCTTTATATGCTCAAAAGTATATAAAAGCAAGTTATGAGTTTAACTTTATCCACGATAGTGAATTTGCCGCAATTAAACAGGCTGCGCCCTTTCAAAAAATAGTAAATAAGTATCGATTGCATTTTACTTGGTACAATTTATTCTATCTATTTTCTGCGTTGGTCGGTTTTTTTATTGCGATAATTATGAACTTTAAGCGTAATAAAAATAAAAGTGCCATTATATTTATAAGCATTTTTATTTTGATACGTTCCTTGTTTATATTTCACTTATTTCTCTACGATTGCAATTTGAAATACAGATTTCCACACGTATTATTCATGTCAACTATATTTGTATTTGTTGATGGACCATTGTTGTATTTCTACTTTAAAAGTATTACCAATACTTATGTATTTAAGAAAAAACACCTATTACATCTGATACCAACGATTGTAATTATGATGGTGTTGCTTCCTATAATGGCGCTTCCAGAAGAGGAGAAACTAAAAATCATGTTAGGAACGAGTAGCATAAATTATTCATCATTTTTGCGACCAATGATTTATACAAAATTCGTGTTACTTTTCAGTTATGGGTATTTTGTATTTAGAATGTACAACAGAGATATTCGAAAGAATCCTAAAATTAGTGAGCGTGTCAAAAAATGGCAGCGAAACTTAGTTGGACTCATATCATTGTACATTTTAAGTTTTACGGTGTACTGTTTAGTCATCATGAGAATCATTCCTAAAAGTGAATTTTTATACCATTTTCAAATTTGGACAATGACTTCCATGGTATTATACATAGGTTTTATGGCGTTTATTCAGCCAAAAATCATAACCAATAGTTACATCATACGTATTAAGGATAAATATAAAAATTCAGGTTTAACGAAAAGTTTATCACACGAATTAAAAGAAGAATTACTATACCTTTTAAACGATCAAAAAATATACAAGCAAAATGATATCAATTTGGACACACTTTCTAAAATGTTGAACACGACTCGACACAATACATCGCAAGTGATCAATGAGCATTTCCAATTGAACTTCTTTGAATTAATGAATCAATATCGAATTACAGAAGCTTCAGAAATATTGAAAAATGACATACATCACAACCTAAATATTATTGATGTTGCTTATGAAGTTGGATTTAATAACAAAGTAACGTTCAACAAATCGTTTAAAAAGTACTTTTCGCAGACGCCTTCACAATTTCAAAAAGCGGTGCGCGTGGCGTAGTGAAAATAGACTTGAAATAATCAGCTCAAAGACTTTCATATAATTTGAAGGTCTTTCTTTATATCTTAAATAAAGTTTTCATTCGTTTCCACAACGAATTATGAACATCATTAATTGATTCCGCAATTTTTTTGGTGGTTTTAGTTTGATGATTCCATAGATAAATCGTGTCTGTTAAATTTCCGTTTCCTTCATGAATTAATACAACTTGATTTCCAAATCCGTCAGTACCTATAGCAATTGCATTCGCTGGAAATCCAGTCCATTCACGAGCATTTTTTGTTTCGAGAGCAATATGATTACACGTGCGACTGATTCTTTTTCGATTAGACGTATCAAAAAAAGGATACAATTCAATTTCATAGTTCTTTAAAATTAGCTCGCCACCATTCATTTGCATCATTCGTTTGATAAATTCAACAGGAAACGTCACATTCAGTTCTGATGCTGTATTTAGTATGTATTTTTCTTCTACGGGAAAAGGCATCTTTTACAATTCATTAGTAAATTATTCACTTTTGCAAACTACAAAAAATCAAAATCATCTTCAAAGAATCTTCATTTTGTTCCACTGACCACAAAAAAAGCATATAAAAATCAACTACTACATGGTAAGTCTGCCAGAAACAGATAAGAATTTACATATAATATCGAAGTAAGCTTCTGAGCATATTAAATCTCGATTATCGAGTAAATGCAAAGGAAACATGCTTCGGAAAGGTTAATTTTTATAAGTATTCCCCAAAAAAGCAACTACTTGTAATTCCTTTACAACAGCAAAAAAATAGTCTGAATCCTTTATATGTGCTCTAAAACTGTATTGCTAGCTGTTTTAAAAAAATCTATTTCGTACGTGTAAACTTCATCATCATTTTTTTAGCAATAAAACGAGTATGAACTAAAAAAGTTATTTCAATGAAAAAGAGATACATCAAAATGTTGCTATTACTGCTGTTTAATATCAGTATTGCATTAGCACAAGAAAAAAATGTTACAGGTAACATTGTAGATGACAAAGGAACACCATTGCTTGGCGTTACCATTATTGTCAAAGGAACAACGAACGGAACACAAACAGATTTTGATGGAAACTACACAATTAGTTGTCAAAAAGGCGATGTATTAGTGTTTTCGTATGTAGGATTTAAAAATCAGGAAAAAACAGTTGCAGATGCGCTGATTATAAATATTACCATGGAAGAAGATGCTACTTTACTAAACGAAGTGTTAATAGTTGGATATGGGAAATCCAGTAAAGTAGACAACACCGGAGCGATTACCAAGATAAAATCGGACGAACTAGACAATGTTCCCGTGGCTTCTGTACAAGAAGCGTTAGCTGGGAAAGCTTCTGGTGTTTTTATAGAAAGTCAAAGTGGTAAAATTGACGGCGCCATCAAAGTCCGCATCCGTGGAACAAACTCCATTGGCGGAAACAACGAACCTTTATACGTCGTTGATGGTTTGGTCATTGCTGGCGGAACACGTGATATAAATTTCAATAACATAGAATCGCTAGAAGTCTTAAAAGATGCTGCGGCAACTGCAATATATGGTTCGCGTGGTGCAAATGGAGTCATCTTAATCACAACAAAAAAAGGAAAAGAAGGAAAAACGCAATTCAGAGTCGATTTTCAAAACGGTTTTAGCGAACCAACAAATCTCAGAGAATATATGAATGCTGCACAATACAGAGATTTCTTTAGAGTAGCAGCAGTCAACTCTTTTGGAGATGACACAGGAAACTTTTTCGCAGACACTATTTTAGACGATTTGTCGCAAGGACAAGATGTGGATACCGATTGGCAAGATTTGGCCTTTAGAAATGCACAATTTGTACAATTTAATATTGGCGCTTCTGGCGGAAACAAAAAAAATCGATTCTACACCAACTTATCATACGATCATCAAGAAGGAATTCTCATTGGAAACGATTTAAAAAAACTCAACGGAATTCTAAATTTTGAACACGAAGTAAACGATCGAATGCGCTTAGGATTGAGCACTACAATTAGTAGGTTAGAAACCAACAGTGTTGCTGGAGATAATGCATTTGCAACTCCAATTCAGTTGGTGGCACAAGCGCCAATCTCGCCCGTTAGAGATGAAGCTGGAAACCTAATTCGATATGATGAGGTTGGAAGTATTATAAGTGGATATTACAGTGCAGTAATAGAAGATGCAAATTCGACACGAAATACAGTATCAGATCGAATATTAGCGAACCTATATACTGAATATAAATTTGCCGATTGGGTTACTGTTCGAGGAGAATTAGGCTTGGATAGAGGTTCGTCAAGAGTTTTTGCATTTCAAAATTCCAACACACAAGGAAATGAAATCACTGGAGGATTTGGTTCAACGGTTACAACACGATTTCAAACCTTCTCCCCAAAAATCTATGCAACTATTGATAAAAAAATCAATGAAAAGCACGATATCAACCTTGTTATAGGAACGGAAGCACAAAAAACTAGAACTGAAAATGCTGGTGGAACGGCTACTGGTTTTATCTCAGGATTAGATCAAACAGGAACTGGCGCAGTACCAACAAGTGTGACAGGTTCTACAACAGAAAATGGTTTCTATTCGTATTTTGGACGATTGACGTATAAACTCAACAACAAATACATCGTTGGATTCACAGGACGATATGACAAAAGTTCGGCATTTGATCAAGGTGTTTTTTTTCCAGCCATCTCTGGAGCATGGAAGATTTCTGAGGAAGACTTCTTGAAAGATTCAAAAGTAATCAGTTTCATGAAATTAAGAAGCAGTTACGGAATTAGCGGAAACAACTTCAATGGTTTTCCTAGTCTGGCTTTATTCTCGCCTGTAGCGTACAACAAACTTGCAGGATTATCGCCAACACAATTGGCAAACAACGATTTATCTTGGGAAACCACGTCTACATTTGATATTGGATTGGAGCTTGGTTTTTTAGACAATAAAATCAATTTAGAATTAAATTATTACAAAAAACAAACGGAAGATTTAATTCAAAGACGACCAATTGATGCAACTTCTGGGTTTACAGGATTTTCCGCAAATGTTGGAAACATTGAAAACTCAGGGTTTGAAGTAACGCTAAATACGGTAAATGTTGATACGAAAGATTTTAAATGGGAAACGAATATCAACTTTGCGACCAATAAAAATAAAGTGACCAAACTCATTAATGGACAACCGATTTTGAGTACAAATGATGCATACATGAATGCGTTGATAGAAGGCGAGCCAATTGGTGTTTTCTACGGAAGAGAATATGCAGGTGTTGATCCAGCTAATGGAGATGCATTGTATTTCTTAAACGATGGAACTGACGGAACGACAAACAATCCGAATGCGGCAAACTTTACCGTATTAGGAGATCCAAATCCAGATTGGATTGCAGGAATTACGAATCAATTTCGATACAAAAACGTCGATTTGAGCTTTCTGTTCGGTTTTGTGCAAGGAAACGAAATTCACAAAGCAGCTGACGGATTCATGGTTGGTGGTGATTTTATTGACAATCAATTGGCAAGTGAATTGAACTATTGGACACCAGACAATCCAAATACAGACATTCCGCAACCACGATTGGTTGGTGGAAACGGAACGGCGGCTTCCAGCAGATTTTTACAAGATGGTTCATACATTAGACTTAGAAACATTTCGCTTGGATACAATTTCAGTCCAACACTACTTGAAAAAATAAAACTTACGGATTTACGAATCTTTATCACAGGACAAAACCTCTTAACATTTACAAACTATGACGGATGGGATCCTGAAGTAAGTACGGACTTTTTAGCAAATGGAAGCAACATATTTCAAGGTGTAGATTTCTATTCGGCACCACAAGCAAAAACAGTAACGCTAGGATTAAAAGTTGGATTTTAAAAATTTAAACAGATGAAAAACAAATATATACACTATATCATAATCATCATTGCATATCTGTCATTTTCATGTGAAGACTATGTAGATGTTGAACCGCTAAACACATTAAGCGCAAGCAGCGCATTAAACAGTAGCGAAAAAGTAATTGGAGCGCTCAATGGCGTATACAATACGATGTCAAGCACACGATTGCTTGGAGGCGATTTAATTTTTGTATCTGAATTATTAGGATCAGATGGAAAAATCAATTTTGGAGGAACATTTAATGATCCACGACAAATTATAAACAAGCAAATACTTACCACAAATAGTAGAGTCAATAACATATTCAATACAGGTTACAGTACAATTAACCAAGCAAACTTAGTATTAGAAGCCATTGACATTGTAAACGATGCCGACAGAGATAGCGTAGAAGGCGAAGCACTTTTTGCACGTGCATTGATGCATTTCGAGTTGGTAAAACTATTTGCAAAGCCATACAGCGACGGCAATGCAAGTTCCAATTTAGGAATTGTATTAAAAACAACAGCAAGTCCTTTTAATGGAGGTGATATTGCAGACGAATGTAATACAAGAAGCACGGTGCAACAAGTATATGACAGCGTTGTTACGGATTTAATTAGAGCAACAGCTTTAGTGCCATCAAGCAATGGAATCTACACAAACAAAGCTACAGTAAATGCGGTGTTGGCAAGAGTATATTTACAAATGGGAAACTACGCAGGTGCGCGTGATGCTGCTAATGAAGCCATTAACGAAGCAGGCGCGAGTTTAGTACCTACATACCGATTTGCTTTTGCACAAGATGCAAATACATCGGAAGATATCTTTTCCATACAAGTATCAGAAATTGATGGAACCAATGGCATGAATACCTTTTGGGCACCAAGTGGACAAGGTGGAAGAGGCGATGTACGAATCACGGATGGTTTCATTGGTTTTTTAACCTCACAAAACAGAGGAGTTAATGCAAATCCGAATGTTGCTATGATTATAGGAAGCTATACGACAAAATGGTACAATCAATTTGGAAACATTCAAATGGTGCGTTTGCCAGAATTACTACTCATACGCGCAGAAGCAAACTTAGAACTTGGAACTGCAGTTGGAGCCACACCACAACAAGATCTAAATACGGTAAGAAACAGAGTTGGATTGCCCAATATTACAGCAACTGTAAATAGTGTATTAGCGGAAAGAATTGCCGAATTAGCTTTTGAAGGACAATACTTGCACGATTTTAAAAGGAGACAATTTACCATAGAAGGTTTTGCCTTTGATGCGGATGAATTGGTATTTCCTATTCCACAAAATCAAATCAATGCCTGTCCAGATACGCAACAAAATCCAGGATACTAAACTCTAAGCACGTGTCGGTAGTTTGGTAAAAGATTAGTGAGTTTAATAAAAGTACATTTTTACAATTTCATGAAAAATTATGGTGCAATCATAATGAAATGTAAAATGATTAACGATCTGTCTTGAATAAATTTACGGTTAAATAGTAGAATTGCCGATGCGTAACTTAGGGTAAAGAAACATTATTTAGTTTTTTTAGTTGGAACTTCTCTTATGTAGCTATGCATGGAGAAGTTCTTTTTTTGAAAAAAAAGTAAGGCTGTCTGAAAAGTTTTAAAAAACGTCATTCTGAATTCAATTCAGAATCTCATTACACTGACTCTCAATGATTATGAGAAACCGAATCAAGTTCGGCTTGACGGACATTTAGCTTTTCAGACAGCCTCATTATAATATAATATATTGTAATTTTCAATACTCAATACTCAATACTCAATACTCAATACTCAATACTCAATACTCGTTACAATTTAGTCAAAATAACTAAACGTTTCGCCATCTTTAATGGTCAACAATGTTTCGTAAATCAAACGAATCACATTTTCTACATCATTCTTATGTACCGTTTCTACAGTAGTATGCATATATCGAAGCGGAAGCGAAATCAACGCAGAAGGAACACCACCATTACTATATGCAAAAGCATCTGTATCTGTTCCCGTAGAACGACTTGACGCCATACGTTGAAAAGGAATCTTTTTCTTCTCGGCAGTTTCAATAATACGTTCTCTCAATCTATTCTGAACGGCTGGAGCGTATGAAATCACAGGTCCGTCGCCCATTTTAGTTTCTCCTTGTGTCTTCTTATTAATCATAGGAGTTGTAGTATCGTGGCAAACATCAGTTACAATAGCAACATCTGGTTGAATTGTTTGAGTGATCATTTCTGCTCCGCGCAAACCGATTTCTTCCTGTACAGAATTTGTAACGTACAATCCAAATGGAAGTTTTACGTTATTTTCGTGTAGCAAACGTGCAACTTCAGCAATCATAAATCCACCAGCTCTATTATCAATAGCTCTACATACAAACTTATCCTTATTCAATACATGAAACTCATCAGGATACGTAATCACACAACCAACATGCACGCCAAGTGCTTCAACTTCTTTCTTAGTGGTACAACCAACATCAATAAAAATATTATCTAATTTTGGTGGCTCTTCTTTTCCTTTATTTCTTGTGTGAATCGCTGGCCATCCAAAAACACCTTTTACAATACCTTTATCAGTATGAATATTTACCCACTTCGATGGTGCAATCTGATGATCACTTCCTCCATTTCGAATCACGTACAACAATCCATTATCTGTAATATAATTTACATACCATGAAATCTCATCTGCATGTCCTTCAATAACAACTTTATACTTAGCTTTTGGATTAATAACGCCGACCGCAGTTCCGTATGAATCTGTAATAAACTCGTCAACATAAGGTTTCAAATAATCCATCCAAATCTTCTGCCCATTCCACTCATATCCTGTTGGAGCTGCATTATTCAAATATTTTTCTAAAAAAGCCATCGACTTTTTATTGATAATCTTCTTTTTTGCCATAATTTTAATTTAATTCAAACGAAAATAATAATATTAAAATAGATTTTATAGTTATAACGGAACGAATTATTATTTTTGGAACAAAATTTGAAAGAATTTTAATAGAATATGAAAAAAATCTACCTCATAGCACTAGTACTTCTGTCGTACGTAGCAAATGCGCAAATTATGACGCAGGACACAACGGCTACAAAAAAGTTTCTAATAGAAGGAGATACCATTCCGCGATCGCATATTGACTTAAAAGAAGTTATCATATTCAACAAACTAAAATTTACATCAAAAGAAGAGCGTATTCGTTACCTTATATTAAGGAGAAAAACTCTAAAAGTATATCCATATGCAAAAATGGCGGCAGAAAGGTTAGTGGTGCTTAATGAACGACTCAACTCTATTGACTCTAAATCCAAACGTAGAAAATATACCAGAAGGGTTCAGAAATTCATAGAAGAAGAACTCTCTGCAAAGCTCAAAAAACTAACAAAAACAGAAGGGCAAATACTCATAAAACTAATTCATCGTCAAACGGGCGATACAGCGTTCAATCTAATAAAGCGTTTACGAAGCGGTTGGAAAGCTTTCTGGTACAATACAACGGCGAACTTATTCGACATCTCTCTCAAAAGAGAATTTCATCCAGAATCAAATCACGAAGATTACCTCATAGAAGACATACTTCAGCGCGCTTTCTACAAAAAACAATTAGAAGAACAAGCTTCAGCATTGCCATTCACATATCTCGAATTAACAGATCAATGGTCGTCCAAAGATCAAAAAAAGAAATAATCTCACTTTTAGTTAGTCATTAATAAATAAAGAGCATCTAATCTTCATCTAAAAAAATTAAAGATAATAATGGGGTTCCCATCTTTCCTTTCGTTAAAAAAGGAAAGATAGTCACGCTTTCGCCAGTCGCTCTCCCAATAAATTTGTGAGGAGCTCCAACAATGGCTCTATCGTTAACCCACTTTTGGGAAAGACTTCAAACGTACAAACAAAGATTCGGATAATAGACATTCAGTCTTACAATCCCCAAAGAAGAATAATTTCAAAAAAAAGAAAGTATCTAAATGGCTGTAAAATAAAGCGTTAAAAACATTCGTA